>JAUPUU010000396.1 GCA_030917395.1 Cyanobacteriota bacterium erpe_2018_sw_21hr_WHONDRS-SW48-000092_B_bin.40 | reverse complement strand
GCAAATTAGGGCAGTAAAGAGATAGCTGAAAGTGATGGCCAGGTAAAATAGCCTAGTAGAATATATTTATTACTGATGGAGCACCTCGAAAAGAGTGTCACTTGTAAACGACATCTGGAAGATCTATCGCGCCTCAGCTGAGTCGTGCGTAAAGGCCGGTCAATACACCGATGCTGAGCGGCTTTGGCTGGCAGCATTAGAAGTGGCCGAAGACTACGGCCCAGATAATGCCATGTTGACGACCTCCTTAGAGGGTCTGGCCGAAGTGTTTTGGTACCAGGGCAAGCATGAGTTTGCCGCCCCAATTTGTCGGCGCTTACTGCGGCTTTATGAACAAAAGCTCGGACATCATCACCCGGACGTGGGCACTATGGCCTACAACCTGGCCTTGCTCTACCACTCATGGGGCAAGTATGTCGAAGCAGAGCCATTCTACAAACTCTCTATGTCAATCAAAACCAGAGTGCTGGGCGGCCGTCACCCTGAGGTGGTTAGTCTATTGGGTAACTACGCTGACCTGCTGCTCATGCTCGACAGAGTAGAGGAAGCCAGAGAACTCAAGGCTCTATCAGAGAAAGTCAAAGCCACCAGTTGGCGCAAAACAGGAAATTGGCAAGCCATGCCCGCCGCAGCTGAGTCCGAAACACTTTCCAACCCTAGTCCTACTTAAATGACCTTCGGATTAACAGGCTGGCTCAAGTCCCAGCATCGCAGTATCGACTACGAAATACCGCTCTGGTATCCCAGTAAAGAACATCCAGACAGCCGCGAGTGGCTCAGCACTAACGGCCTCGGTGGATATTCAATGGGTACAGTGTCGGGCATGAACCGTCGGCGTTACCACGCTAGCTTAGTCTCGGCCCTCACCCCACCAGTTGATCGCAAGGTTGTTCTCTCGCGCATAGAAGAACTAGTAACAATCAACGGCAAGGCCTATGACCTCGCCACTAACTCCTGGGCATCAGGAGTGGTATCACCAACCGGATATAAAAAGCTTGAATGCTTTACCACACTCCCCACTCCCACCTGGGTTTACGAGCTGGACGGCCATTACATAATTAAGCGCCAAGCACTACCTTACGGCAAAAACGAATTATTCTGCGGCTACACTTTTCTGCCCGAAAATGACGATGACACTCCCGATGTCAAATTAGCCACCCGCTTTTTGGTCGGGTTTCGCGATTTCCATGCGGCAGTCAAAGGCTCACCAGACGAGCGTTTTCCACAATTCGTCTCCCCCAACCAAACCATGATCATACTCAATGAAAGTGGTCACCGCCTCTGTTTGACCTGGGGCAGTGGTAGATATGAAACCGAAAAGCAATGGTGGTGGGATTACAACTGGCCTGACGAAACGGCCAGGGGTGAACCAGATCGCGAAGACCTCTTCCTTGTTGGCACCGTAACCAGCACCCTCACCAATGGCCAAGAATTCAGCGTAGGCGCAAGTTTTGAACAGGTAATTCAGAATCCTAATTGCTTTGAAGCTGTAGAGCGCTTGATTGACCGCCAAAATCGACTAATAAACCGCGCCAGTTTGCCGCGCTCTCAAAAAACTGACATGCTCATCCTGGCCAGCGATCAAATGATCGTGCCCGATCTCTTCGCTCCCTCACACAGCCCAGCTGGAGCCACCGGTGCCGATAGCGAAAGCGACCGCCTCTCGGTAATTGAAGGCTATCCCTGGTTTAACGACTCGGGCCGAGCGGCGCTGCAATCGTTGCCGGGTCTACTGCTTGCCACCCGTCGTTTTAGAGACAGCAAAGCTGTTCTCATGGCCTTTGCTGAGCGCAGTGAAAACGGGCTGATTGCCAACCGCACTCTCGACTCTGGTAAGCAATCTCGCCTAGTTTTTGCTAGCGCTGATGTCAGCCTCTGGTATGGCTGGGCCCTCTATCAGCACTACCGCATCACCAAAGACAAAGAACTAGTGAGAACTCTAATGCCTGTTCTCATGGAAACATATAAGCGCTTTAGCGCCACTACTGGCGATGTCAAAACCGCTAGCGATGGCCTTTTAGATACGGGCTCTGCCACAGAAGAATATAGCTGGATGGATGCCAAAATTGGCGACCTACCAATCACTCCAAGAGCAGGAAAGGCAATTGAGCTAAATGCCCTCTGGTACAACTTCTTAGAAACCATTCTATTTTTGGATAACGAAATCCAATTAGAGCTGAGCGAAAAAGCAGAAATCAAAGCAAAGGCTGATTTGGCAAAGCACTCTATGGCCAAATTCTGGAACGAAGAGAAGCAGTGCCTCTTTGACGTGATCGACGCCCGTACACCTTCTGGGCACAGTAACAAGGGCCACGACGACGCCATTCGCCCCAATCAACTACTAGCGGTTTCTCTACCTTTCAGAGCGTTTAGCAAACCCCATGAAAGAGCTATCCTTACTATAGTCGAAACGGAATTACTCACCCCCACTGGCCTGCGCACCCTCGCGGTTAACGATCCCCAATACCAGGGAGCTTATGGCTGCGGCTTCCAGCACGCCGATCAATACCACCGCGACCTTTCCTATCACCAGGGTACCGCCTGGACCTGGCTGATTGGCAGTTACTTTGAGGCACTGACAAATGTCTATGGTACGCAGGCGGAGAGCGTCGGCCGCATTAAGCTCTTGCTGCAGCCGTTTCTGGCACACCTGACAGAAGAAGCTTGCCTCGGCTCAATTTCTGAAATTTTTGATGGCAGCAGACCACACCTTGCCCGTGGTTGTCCGGCCCATGCCACAGCCATCGCAGAATGTATGCGCTGGCAGGCTTGGCAGCTAAAACAATAGAGTGTTTAAAGCCCTGACAAAATGCTGGTGAAAAAATAAGACCGGCGGGTATGAAAATATAGCTGGTCAATTTGTGTCCCGCTAAACTCAGCCAACAACGATTTGGCATCCCTATCCACATTCTGGAGCGCATGTTCAAACCGAATTCCAATTCAGGACGAGGACCGCAAGCAAGCCCGCCCCAAGCAGCCACTCCTGGTAGCTCTTCACCGCAACGGCTGCCACAATTGTGGAACCCTCCTACATTCGAAGACATTACCAAAATTCTCAGCCTCTCGCAAAAGCAGGGGGGCAAAGCTATTGAATTGCCATTTTCAGTTCCAGGCAACGACTCGCTCTATCAAATTCGAGTACAGCAGCCAGAAAATAGTGATCCAGAATGGACTTTTTCATCAGGCACCTTAACAGGCTTAGCCACAGTCTGGAGCATTCCCTGCATCGATGTGCAACTGATCCATAGCCTGGTCGAATCTGAATCCACTGGCAAAGACTCCGTCGATCTAATCGCCTCCAATAGCTTCAATCGCTCCACCACTGGCAATATTGCCTTTCCCTCTGCCGAAATCGCCGATCAATCAACCAGTCAGACGATGAGTGGCGTAGCCAATGCCATGCAATCAGTCAATCCAGCCAGCAGCCAGGAGATAACTGGCAGCAGAGAAGCACCTGCTGTCCCAGGAACACTACCAGGTCAAAGCCAAAGTTCCGGTCTGGGTCAACAGCAAGCATCGCTAGAAGGCGACCTAGAAAAGCTCAATTTACCAGCCGTGCTGCAATCACTTGCCTTAAGCAAAATGACAGGGCGACTTGGCATTGCCAGCGCCTTTGGTGGAGCTGATATCTTTCTTGTGGAAGGCAACCCTGTGCATGCCACCACTGGTGAGACAAAAGGCGATCACGCCATCATTGAAACTTTGCTTTGGCCCAGTGGAAAATTCAAGTTCTTCGAACAAGAAAAATGCACCGACTACACCCTGACTAAACGCTTAGAAAACCTGTTGATGGAAGGTTTGACCTTACTAGATCAACATAATTATCTAAAAAATGCCGGCCTCAATATGGATACTTATTTGAAGCAAGCTTATAGCAATCTATCTGAGATGCAATTCGAGCAGCTTGCCAGTCGCGGAGCGCCGGTCAATATGACCTTGCAAAAAGACTTTTATCTAGAAATTGACAGCCAACTAACGCTCTATGAGCTGTTGCTGCGCATGCCCTTAGCCAAAGCCGACTGGGTGCCGGTAGTCTACAATCTTGTTTCGGTTGGCCTGGTGCGTCTAGCCAATGAAGTACAGAAGAAAGAAGTTGTCGAGTTAGTCGACAAAGGGATAGATGAACAGGCCATTGCCGCTGCCATAAAACCTTTAGCGCGAATGGAAACAGATGTCTTCACCTATCCGGTCTTTCAATATTTTCTCAAGCAAGAAATAGCTCGCTACGGCGTTGATGCCAAGGCTTTTACTATTATGGTCTTCGACTTATTAGTAGAGCGACCCAACGGCCTAGAGTCAATGCCACTGAGCGCCGCAAAAATAGCCCTAGATAGGGTCAAAGGCGTAAAACGAGATATCGATATTTTGGGGCATTTCGAAACTTTCGATTTTGCCATCATTTTGCCGCAAACAGCAACGCGTTCTGCTGGAATTGTGGCACAACGTATTCTAGAGAGAATAAATGGAGAACCAATCGCATCATTAGTTGGAAGCAGCAGCCAAATCAACATTGCTTTTGGCATGGCCTCCTATCCGCAAGATGGCAAGACAGCAGGCGCTCTTATGGCAGCTGCAGCCGAAGCCAAAAAGCATGCTCGCAAAACCAGTATTGCCATTGTGGAGTACAAAGCCATGACTTAAAAACATATGGGCAACCGGCATGTAAAGTGATGTTTTGACGTACTATTGCAGGCATTCAAATCGAAGAGACGAACGCCTCCTACCCATAACCCCTAAGCGAGTGTAATTAAGCCACAGATGGCTCTAGTCAATTACGGCACCAAAGAAATAACATTCAAGCTCGTTTATTACGGCACAGGTTTGGGCGGAAAAACCACCAACCTCAAAGTAATCTACAGCCAGCTTTCACCGCAGACGCGCGGAGAATTAGTAAGCCTAGCCACTGAAACAGAACGAACTCTCTTTTTCGACTTTATGCCACTTGACCTTGGTCTGATCAATGGCTTCAAAGCTCGTATCTCAATGTACACAGTGCCTGGCCAAGAAGAATACAACAAGAGTCGCAAATTGATCTTGCGCGATGTAGACGGCATTGTCTTTGTCGCTGATTCAAGCGTGGTGCGCTCGGAAGAAAACCAAGCATCTTTGAAGAACATGATGGACAACCTCAAAGAATACAATCTGACGCTGCAAGATATTCCTTGGGTTTTGCAATACAACAAGCGCGATATCAGCAACATGATGACTGTTGAACGCATGGAATCTGAATTGAACAAAATGGGAGTACCGGCCTTTGAGGCTGTAGCCCTTGAAGGCAAAGGCGTGTTTGCCACTCTTAAAGCGATAACAAAAATGATGCTCAATCGTGCCAAAGGCGAAGACTAGTAAAAAAGAAGTGAAAGATTCGCGCCGTTGCCAAAAGTTGCGCAAATGAGCTTTCCATAACGACATAGTTGCGCTCAGCTTGCGCGATCTTGGCAACACGGTCTGCCAGCGAAATCCAATGTCAGCAAGCCTTTCCAGCCCAGTTAAGCTTTGTAACTTACATTAGTTAACAGAATTAGGGCAACTTCTTTTGCCTTTGAACAATAGACTTAAGTGTCATTTTTTCCTTCTCAAATAAAGATCAAAGCTACCAGCGCAGCCAACACCATAGCGAGTTACATAGCACACCTCAGCCGCTGCTGCAGTGATGTTGTTGACCCGCTTGCCGCTCTATGCCTGTAGAGATCTTGAAGGAAAGTTTGACGAGAAGGCTCTTTGCGGCTCTTCTCGGCCAACCAAAAATATAACCATGAGGTCAAACATGACCCGAATCACCATATGCGGTATCGCCGCAATCTTTTTCTGCAGCATCGCCGGCCTGATCTTCTACCTGCAAGCCCCTCCCGCTCAGCCAGACTTTGCTCCCGGCACCACCGTGCGAATCTTCCTCCCTGACCATAGCAGCGCCGAAAAGATCCGCTATGAGCGCTATGCCGCAGACCGCGTAAGCCGCACAGTCACTGACATCGAGTATGTCGATGGCTCCAGCGAACAAATCACTTACTGGGGAGACAACAACTTGCGCCGGGCCTCGGTCAAATACTTCAAAGAGGATGACTCTCAGCAGGCTGCAAGCAACCAGAACAAACGCGTCAAGAGCAAAGCTACCTTCGATCATCGCACGGGTCAGCTCTATACCAGTCATCAGGTTTACCGTCTTGATGGCACTCTAGAGCGCACCGGTGAGCTGCTTAGCGATGGCCGCTATCAAACTAGCTACTATTGGAGCGACGGTAAAACATTATCGCGCCAGCGTATCTTCAACCAGAGTCGTGTTTACGCCTCGGAGAAGATCTTTCGCGAAGATGGTTCAATTCTTGCCGACGTTGTCCAAGGGCAATCGGATCAGCGAGAAATTGTGCTCTATTGGCCAAACGGTGCACGCCAGGCTAATTACAGCAGCAACCTCGTCAACGGAGCCAGGGGCACGTTCTTTGCCGAAGACGGCGTCACTGTAGTCTGCGAGTTCTACCGTTCCTACTGGGCAATCGAAGAGGTCTACTACAACAGCGCTGGCCAGATCTGGCAAAAGCGCTTGGCCTACCCCGGTAATGGCTCTATGACGATTAGCCTCTTCGCCGCAGACGGAACCACGCCCGCCAGCTCTAGCACTGCCACCACCACTGCAAATGCAAGTGCCGGCAACACAGCAGGACCCCTTGTGGCTGTACAGTTCTGGAAACTGCGCCCGACCTACGATGGCAAACCGGCCTACAAGACACTATCGTCGGTTGCACTCTACAGCGGCGGCCAGGGCAGACCCTACCGCATCGTCACCTTCAGCAATGGCCAGCCTGATGGCATCAATGCCGCTGGTCAGGATGGAAGTGGCGTGCAGGTGGCCAACCCGGCCTACCTGGTGGAACCAGTGAGCAGCCCCATTCCAGAGCCAGGCCTGACTGAACGCGGCGCCCCTAAACTGCTGTACGACTACGAATAGGTCGTGTAAGTCGTGTAAGTCTTAGATGCCTGAGCTAATGGGAGCTCAGACATAGGCCCTGAGTCGGATTCGCCCTAGGGCGAATCCGACTTAGTCAACAGCATTACTGCGCAGATAGTTATAAAAAGGCTCCGCGGCAATTTCTATAAAAAATTTCCTCGATCAGCTATTTCATATAGTATAATCGTAGAACCTGAACTATTCACAGAGGCGTTCTCTAGGCATCGGAATGATCGCGGCGACGCGCTGCCCGTGTGCCTTGCCGCTACTGTGCCAGATTGATCATCTTTAACACAAAAAAGAGGTTTTAAAGCTAGAAAAGGTCCGCAAAATGGCTCAGAATGCTGGTTACGAAGCAAACAAACCGAGTCAAAAAGGAACCTTTTCAGGTGAAAAAGTCTACCGCAAATCAAAGAATTCAACAACTTGGCCTCGACATTCTTCCGAAAAAGGCCGTGGTGGTCTCTTTTGACGGCGAGGATGTGTCCGCCAACGGCGGACTTCTACTCGCCGCTCAGGCCGAAAAGGCCACTGGGCTCCTAAAAGGAGCTGCAGAGAGACTCTCAGACCATCGCACACAGTCACTCATTAAACATAACAATTTTGAACAAGTCGCCCAACGCGTCTACCAAATAATTGCAGGCTTTGCTGCCGCCGACGATAGCGACTTCCTTCGTTTCGATCCGGTCCTCAAAGCCGCCGTGGGACGCAATCCACTCAGCGGCGACGATCTTGCCTCGCAGCCAACTCAAAGTCGACTGGAAAATAATCGCTCCTTTAAAGAACTGTATTCGTTGAGCAAGTGGCTTGTCGAATACTACATCGAAAGCCATCAGAAACCGCCAAAGAAGATAGTTCTAGACTTCGACGGTAGTGCCATCGAAACCTTCGGGGTACAGCTAAATGCCTTCTACCGTAGCGGTCCGTACAAAAAATTCATGTACTTTCCTCTTTTTGTTTTCGATGAAAATGGTGCTCTCCTTGTTGCAGCCTTGCGTCCAGGTGACCACGGTGAGGTTCAATTAGCTCTGCCTGTTCTAAAACGTCTTGTAAAAATGCTTCGGAAAGCCTGGCCTAAAGTGGAGATCGTGGTTAGAGCAGATGGCGCATTCACAAACAATGAGTTGTACAAATGGCTGGACAACAACTCTGTAAAATACACCCTGGGGATAAAACACAACAATGCTCTGCTGGCAAAAACTAGGTTCTGCAGAGCAGATGCCATTACCAAATTTAAACGAAAGTACGCTCAACCCGAGTTCTTGGGCAAGCCAGGCAAGAAACAGAAAATTAAAAGGATGAAAGAAATCCGTGCGATACCGAGACGTACAGACCGTCTCGAGGCAGAACGACAATTCAACGGTAGGCGTGCTCGCGCCTTTGGCGACCTTCGCTACAAAGCCGACAGCTGGGACAGAGTGCGAAGAGTCATCGCTCGTTGCGACTACACAGATTCCGGATTGGAAGTTAGATACATAGTGACGAACATCGAAAACGTCGTTGCTAGGCTTGTTTACGAAAACATTTACTGCAAACGAGCCCTGTGCGAAATGTGGATCAAAAATGTCAAAGAAACTCGCTGCGAGCGCATGAGCTGTAGTCAATTTAAAGCAAACGCCTTTCGACTGCTGCTTCACGCTTTGGCATATATTCTAATTTACCAAGTCCAGCAGCGGCTTCCAGAGCGCACAAGTATCGCTCAGTTCCAAAGAAACTTCATCAACATTGCGGTACGAGTCCAAGAAAATCGACACACCGTTCACTTCCGAATCAGCCAAAGTTACCACGCTGCAAAAACGTTTCGAACGTGCTCAAAGCGCTTAGGTGCCGAAAGCCTCATAGCCGCTTAGTTCTCGCACATCGGAAGAATCCGCCAGCCCAGCTACCGCATTGGTCGACTTTACTGAAACAAGCCACCCCTGACCCTGCTGAACCTCAGTAACAACGTTTTGTTGTATAAAAACATCGCCTTAAAGGTAAAAGATTGGCTTGGCAAGCATTTTTTCTAACTTTTCACTTCTCGACAACTATATGCATGAATAGACCAGGAGATAAATGACAATGCCAGGACGAGAAGACGAACAATTCAAACGAATTGTCCGCTTCCCACCATGGCATTGTCAGAAAAAGCCCTTGGGCTGAGGGCTTTTTACTATGGTCTCTTCTGCGGCTCGGCTTTCTTGCCAGCAGCACTGCCAGAAGCATTGCCAACAGCATTTACTGAAGGCGAAGCCTTAACCACCCAATCGATCAGAGCAGCACCGTCAGGCACGCCCCAGCCAGTGGGATGGTCCCATTTCGGCCCGGCCTGATAACCAGGGAAACCAGCACCGTGACCGGCACCATTGTTGCCTTTGGTGACGTCATAGAAATGCTTGCCATAGTCAGCCGAATTGCCGAGGCGATAGACGTACGGATTGGCAGAGCCAACCCGCTTACCAGCAGCTTCGACAGTCAAGACCCAGAGGGCAGCGAAAGTCGGAGCCGAGGCGCTAGTGCCGCCGATGCGTGACCAGTTGCCCTGGAAGTAGAAGGAATAACCGGTGTACGGGTCGGCGTTCATAGCCACGTCCGCACTGGCGCGCTTGTCGCCAGCCGGCAAGCCAGAACCAACCTGCCAGCTCGGCCGCGACCAGTGGTCGGAAACTCCGCCACCAGAGCCGCTCCAAGCTGGCTCAGCAGTGCGCACACCGTTTTGCTGACTCAGACTCGTGCCACCAACAGCGGTGAAGCGCGGATTCGAGGAGGGATAATCAACGGCCCACTTGGGCACTTCTTTCCCCTTGCTCTTGACCTTGCAGTCATAGGCGCCATCGTCGCCGCTAGAAACGAAGAGAGCGATTCCCTGAGCAGCCAATTGCTTGAAGACCATGTTCTCAGTCTTCATCATCAGCCAGCCGGTATTGCGCTCGCACAACCCCCAGCTTACCGTCATCACCGAGGCTTCGTTGTCGACCGCCACCTGGTTAAAGGTCAGGGCGAAGTTAACGAAGCTAGGATTGACAGCGATGTACATCAAAACATCGGCGTCGGGAATCTGAGAACTAAGCAACTGCAAATCAAGAGTGGTTTCCTCTTCGACCTTACCACTCAAGCCGTTGATGGGCTTGTCGATCAGCTGGCCACCACGAACAATGCCATGACGCTTCCAGTACGCTTCGATGTCCTTGGGATCGTAGCCATAGGCGGTGGCGATAGCAACTTTCACACCTTTGCCGCTGTAAGACTTGGTGCCCACATTCTGGTTGTTGCTGTTGGGAAAGTTGTAAGCCGTGGCGATGTCCTGCGGCGTGTGAGCCGGAGCCAAAGCACGCTTGACCGGAGCCTTGCTGTGGGCGATGCGACTTTCCATCTGGGCATAGGTGTTGAGGCCAATGACAGACTGCACCACATCTTTGAGGTGAATCGGCAGAACCGGATCACGGTCGTTGCTCATGTAGAACTTAGGCGCGGCGGCGTCGGGCGAGCCCGGCTGCCCCACCGCGGACTGGTTCATGAGCGTGTCGACCGAGTACTCGTTGATGGTAACGTTGAAGGCCTTTTCCAGCTGCGAGACTGTGCCTTCAGCATGAATCATCAAGCGGTTCTTCGGCACCGACTTGATCTTCAGCCCCATGCTAGTGAGGTAACGCACGGTCTCGTCAACGTCCTGGGTGGCCGGAGAGAAACGGGCGATGAACTGATCGGTGCTAAGAAACTGCTGATACTGCGGTGAATCTGGATTCTGCAGATTCTCCAGCAAGGCGTCAAGATCGGCTTCGTCGCGCACTTTGAGACCAACCAGAATCTCCAGGCGAGTTTCAGGATTGGCGTGTTTGACCAGTTGCGACTCACCGAGCACTTCCGGTGTGTTACCAGAAAGTGTGACACCACCGGTGATGAAAGAAAACGTCGGACCGCGTTGCACCATCCAGACGACGGCGAGAGCAACAAAAGTGAGTGCCAAGACGCGAAGCAGCGCCTTGAGCGAAATATTAGGCATGGTAATCTCCTAGAAGTATAGGTATAGAGATTGTTGAAAGATGAAGCTCCGTAGCTTCTGGAAGAAAAAACTTCAGACTTTCGGCAAGGAACAAGCGCTGCCGTTCATCTTCTCCAGCACAGCAACACGCTCTGAAACAGGCGGATGCGTCAGCTGGAGCGAGCGCCAGAAAGCCTTGACCTTCTGCCAGATCGAAATGGCTGGTGTTTCCACACGAACGTCGAAGAGCGGGTCGATGGTCATGATCGGACGAAGGGCTCGATAGAGCTCAGCTTCACGACCCTGAGGGCGATTCTTCTCGACATAGGCAACAAGCTTGAGCAGTGCCGTAGCAAGATCGCAAGGCTGGCCGGTCATGAGAGAGCCGGTGGCATCGGCAGCAGACTCACGGGAGCGCATGACGAACATCTGCACCACTTTGGTCATCTGTCCAGTGACCTGAAAAATCAGGAACATGACGATGTATTCGAGAATGCCACCAAAGAAGCCCTGGGACTTCTTCTGACCGTTGACCTTGAGGCCAAAGCTGGGCTTAAAGATGCGGATACCAGAAAGCAAAATGCGCACGCCGGCGTCGGTGATCATGAAGAAGACCATCGACAAAACCGAGAGCATCGAGTTGATGCCAACGTCGTAGTTCTTGACGTGGCCGAGTTCGTGAGCGAAAACAGCTTCAATTTCAGCATCGGTCATACCGGTGAGAAAGAGACCCTTGGTGGCAGCGACTACCGCCTTGCGGTGAATCGGCCCAGTGGCGAAAGCATTGGGCAGCGGATTGTCCGAGACGTAGACCGGCGGCTTGAACTTCAAGCCACTCTTGGCGTAGACCCTGTCGACGATGGCCAGAAGGCGCTGATGCTCAGGGTTGCTAGGGTCGGCAGGGGTAGACTTGGTCATGGCCAGGGCGACCTTGGCACTGAACCACCAGCTCAGCACAGGTACCAGAAACCAAAGCAAGCCGAAGCCCAGCTGAAAGCGGTAGCTGTAGCCAAATCC
This sequence comes from Cyanobacteriota bacterium erpe_2018_sw_21hr_WHONDRS-SW48-000092_B_bin.40, assembly GCA_030917395.1. Taxonomy (GTDB): domain Bacteria; phylum Cyanobacteriota; class Vampirovibrionia; order Obscuribacterales; family Obscuribacteraceae. Next base: position 18,714 of record JAUPUU010000396.1, on the reverse strand, counting down.
GGCAAAGGCAGCAAAGACCAGGGCGCCCATGGCACCATAGCCAAGCAAAGTTTTCAGCCAGGTGACCAGTAAGCGGCGACGCATCTGGGGATAGTTCGGGTCGTCGGGCCCGATTGAACGATGAGACATTGAGATCTCCTTTTTTTGTTATGAACGCTAGAAATCTCCAACAGTTGAAAGACCAACAAACAGCAAACATCAGCCCAATGAACGACGCACCACGCAATGAGCATGGGAGTTCGCCGGGGAGGTTTAGTGTTTGGCGCTGCGGAGGATTAAAAGCCGTGGGAGTGATGGGGGATAGAAGTAAAGTGACTGTAGAAATTTAGTTGGTAAGAGCCTGTAATATCAACACTGCAAGCTTCTGAGTATCAAGAACAAACTTAGAGCTTAGTAAGTTTTACTAAAGCATTAGCTCACTTAAATAGGCGAAAAGTCTTGAGCATGGCCGCAAAGCTACTGTTCTAGGGCAAACGGCACCTTCTTGAAAACAGCCTGCCAAGCGACTTTACCTTGTCTTGCCTCAGTTAAGGAAGTAGCGCAGCTATCAGCAGCGACAGCCCTATAACTACTAGCAGCCATAGTACAAAACTGAAAAAATTTTAGTTCCGTGCAGTCGCGGCAAGAAGAAGAAGAAGAAGAAGAAGAAGAAGAAGAAGAACAACAACAACAACTACAACTACAAGAGTCACCGCATCAAGAGCGAGAAGAACAAGAAGAGCCGAGAGAAGAGAGAGACAGGAATTACTCCGGCCCCTCTCTCGCTCTCGGCCCTTAATGGTCTAGGCCGATGGCCTTAGCTGACCTGATTGCGCCGGGCGAACTTGCGCGCACCAGAGCCCACACCAAGCACGCCGCAGCCAACCAAAACATAGCTGGCAGCAGCAAAGCCAGATGCTTGAGCAGCCGGCAGAAGCAAAGCAAAAACGCCAAAAGCAATCCAGGAAAAGCCGCCGATGACGCGACCGAGACCGCGAATCGATTCGGCCTTAGCCAGAAGCGACAGGGCATTCAGCACTGCCAAAACCACGGCAGTCATGAACAAGAGTGTTTGATTATCCATACGTTTTCTCCGTAGCAGTTAAGCGCCGTGGGCCATGAGGTCGACGACCACACGCAGATGAGGGAAAGCTGCCTGCATGTAGCGACCAGCAGCCAGCACTTCTTCGTCGGTCGGTTGATAGGTGCCAGAGTTGCCGTTGATGTGGATCACCCCGTCGCAGTCCTTCCAAACCTCGCCAGCGAAGAGCACATCAGGGTCGTAGCCCGAAGCGAGCACGTGCTTGCTCAACACCCAGTCGATGATTTTGACACCGACAGTGGTGCGGGCCACGATGATCTTCTTGACCGTGATCACCAGGTTGTACTTGTTCGACTTCTTGGCGCTGTCAGTGCGCAGCATGTCGTAGACATCGCGCTCACTCTTGAGGCCAAGGTCGGCATAGGCCGGCGCCAGCACTTTGTGAATGAGCTTGATGACAAACTTGGAGAACAGCACCCGCTTCTTCACGCGTGTGACAAAGTTGGGGTTCTTCTGGGGGAACGGCTGGAGACGCGCCTTGAGATAGTCGAGGGGATTGACTCGCGTCTGCTCCCCTGTGAACAGAGCGTGAGCGCCCCAGAACTGACGCAGAATCGTGCCGGCCGAAGAGGGCACAGAGAGCTTGACGCGGAAGTCATGCTGGTAGTCAACGCTGGCAGGCAGGGCCGGTGCCACTTCGCGCGAGATCACGGCGGGAGTCGACTTGAAGCCGACCAATCCGCCCACAGCACCAATCAGCTTGAAAGGTGCAGTAACGGCGGCACGGGCAGCGCTCCAGAGCTTGCTCTTCTGCGACTTGACCTCGAGCATGCGCTCGCCATGGCGGCAGAAAGTCATCAGTTCAGCAGCAATGATCTGACGAGCATAGCTCTCCATGTTGGCCTGGGTGGTGCGCACCACTTCCAACTGCACGGGCTTGCCCTCGAACTCAAGACCATTGCTGAGCAGGTAGCTGAGCAAGGCATAGGGCATGTAGATGCTGCTCAGCTTGCGCTGGCCTGAGCTGAAGCCAGCGTCTTCGAGCACACGCAAATTGGCATTGACGCAGGTCATGTACTTCTTGCCGTGGTGCAGACGCATGGCCGCACGCAGCTTCTCCGCTGCATGTTCGGGCAAGTTGAGCAGGCGCAGCATGATGCCCGACTGCACAAAATTGCGTGTATCTTCCACCACCGATGGTGCACGCTTGAGTGACTTGGCAGCAAACTTCTCGTAGCCGCCTTTGCCATCAGGCACAGTCAGGTAAACGTTGGGCAGACCGAAGCCGAGGAAGATTTCGTTCTTGCCAGCGAAGAGGTCAGAAATGCGGTAGACCCGCAAATCTTGAATGGTGCGCTCGCGAATGCTTGAGGCGTCGACAACCTCGTCGACATGCGAGCCAAACAGAAATTCGGGGCGACGCTCAAAGTGATGAGCAAAGCCCGCATCGAGTTGCAATGGCGTTTTGTCCATGTTTTTTATATCCGGTTGGGCGCCAGAGAATTGCTTCTCTGGCGCAGGCCAAGGTAAGCAGGAGCCGAAGGCCCTGCCGTATAAATGCTAGTTAGCGGTGACGACCGTAGACGCGGTCATTGCGCTCGAAGTAGAGCGCTAGTCGGTTGCAGAGGCTCTCAACAGCGCGCAGTAAGCGCACAATCAAACGAGCCGGAGGAAGCACTTTGCCGCTGCGCACAGCAGCAAGCAAGAGGTCGTAGTGGTCAAAAGCCATCGAGCCGGCATCAAGCAAGCCTGATACCGAGACGAAGCGCGCACTGTCAGCTTTGGCATCGTCGCCGGCCCGTACAGAGGCTTCCACCTGAGCGGCCAGATGCTGGGGCACCAGCCACATGTAGCCGTGATCGACCACGTGTCCGCGTTCGTCACGCTCGGGTCGCGAGCGCACATCAAGAAGCTGCAGTTCAGCTTCAGGCACGACAACGTGGGTCTCCTCACTACCTTCACGGGCACCGCAGCCAGGAAGGCTCTCAAAGTGGGGATTAAGGAAACCACCAGGAAACGACTCCTGGTCTTGGTAGGGCGGAAGCAGGCGCGTGATGGTCAATACTCGAGCGGCGGCAGTGCCAGCGCCAAGAATGACCATGATGGTAGCGGTGCAATCAGCCTTGGGAAAGCGATAGAGCATTAGTCTAGCGCTCTTCACCAGACCTTTGACCTGAGCCACCACGGTGGACTGAATCGGAAGTTCAGCCAGATGTCCAAGGGTGGAGTGGAAAGAGGCCGGGGATGCCGTGGGCGAACAATGCAGGGCATCGACAACCAAGATTGGCACCGCACCGGCATCAGCCAGCTCGTGAACAATCGCAGCGAGAGATTCACCACTGCAATCGCCGGCGATAAGAACGACTTGCTGAGCCAATTCCGCTGCCGCTAGAGCGCGCAATTGAACCAGTTCAGTCAAGGGCACGTTGCTTTGGCTGCAGATGGAACGAAGCTGGACAAGCCGGCTTTCGCTATCTGTGCCAAGCACGAGGAGGTTAAACGACATTTTCATAAGATTTTCCCTTATGGTCAATGGCACAGCGCTGGAGATTTACTACGATTACTACGTTTACAGGTTCCCAGCGACAGCGGCTATGACTTGTTAAAGCTTGGCAGTGCTTTGTGGAGTCTATCGCATCAAGTCTATTCCCATCACCTCGGCCCTAAATCTAGACTTCAACAACACTCGGGTGAGCGCCGCATGAGTCTGACAGATGGTCATTTTGATTTAGTTTGAAGGCTTAGGAATTTTCTTTGGTGCGAGAGGAGAAGGTATCTTTACAACTTACTCGGGCGTAGTGAGTTAGAACAAGAAACTGAATCTCATAGAGCTTAGCTTCTCTCTAATTACAGCTCATACTACTAATTTATGGCGAAAGAGCAGGTTACCAAGCGCTAGCGCCGGTCGCGCTACTTGTTTGAATTCACCGCATTTTTCTTGCTCTCAACCCCAGAAAATCTAAGCAATCGAATATAGGGATAGTAATCAAACATCTGGTGAATTTCTACTTCAGTCCAAATGCCATCCATCCAGTTATTTGTGAACACCTGAGTACCTTGCCCCATAATGCCGCAATGGGCATTGGCGCCTCCATTGAGTGCGCTGGGTGGAGCCTTAAAACCCAACAAAATGTCGCCAGGCTGACAGCACCGCAAAAGAACACCATCGTCAATGGCACGCCCTTCACCATTGCGAATAACAAATTCCCGGCACGAATTTGGCGGAGCTAAAAGCTGACGGCGCATAACCGTCACCACAGCACTGTGAACAGACGAATTTCCGCTAGCTTTGAGGACATTACTCACAGCAGCAGCACAGCCCAGGGTGCCCTTAGAAAGGCCATATCCAGGCTTCCACATTTCTCTCCCCAAACACTGCTTAGACTTAAGCAATAACTCTTGAGCAAAGACCGAACCAGACCGTGGTGCAGCCTCGCCTTTAAGCCAGAAAGCCGAAACCAAACTGCAAACAAATAGGGCAAATATTAAAGTGAAGCGATTGTTGATGGGGTTCTGCAGCAGCAAATCACCGGCCTCACTAGCTAAGAATAATATGGGCAGCGCTCTGTTAGACTAACTGAGGATAGATTATAGCTTGAGGATTTATGGGTCGCATACTGAGCCAATCTGAGCTGGCCGCCGTGGCTGACGAAGAGAAAAAACAAGGGCGTAAAGTTGTTTCAACCAATGGTTGCTTCGACATCTTGCATGTTGGCCACGCTCGCATTCTTAAACAAGCCCGCGAACTGGGTGACTGCCTCTTTGTCGGAGTCAATTCTGACGCCTCTGTGAAGCGTTTAAAGGGGCCGGACAGACCCATCAATAGCGAGGCCGACCGGGCCGAACTTCTGGCCAGCCTGGGAGCCGTAGACTATGTTTACATCTTCCCTGAAGATACTCCAGTCGAGTTTCTCACCGAAGTCAAACCAAATATTCACGTCAAAGGGGCCGACTACACCACAGGGCAACTGGCCGAAACACCGGTAGTTGAATCGTTTGGTGGCAAGGTGCAACTGCTTGCCCTGGTACCAATGAAAAGCACCACAGCATTAGTAGAAAAAATCAAAAACTAGACTGCCACGACACTGTAATTTTCGCCTTTTACCTTGGCATTGTGGAGATTGAGCCAATCTCCTTCCGCCCCCGAGTAAAAGCGTTTCCACAGTAGTCATGGAGCTAGTAATCATGGAATCAACAAGACCAGCTGACCTGATAAAAGAATCAAATCTCCCCGACAATATTTCGCTCAATTTCACTGCCACACCAGAGTCGCAGCGGATTTCCCTGCAAGAAATGACTAAGCTGGCTGGTGATTCAAAAAACTTCCTACCTCAGCTGCAAATAGAGCAGAAAACAGAACCTGAGAGAAGTGGCGACGCCACCAATGGCGGTGACACCCCCCAGAGCCTAATTGTAAGAGAAGCTCTTAAAGCCTACAAAGAAGATGGCCCCGAAAGCGCCTTCAAGCTGATGCGGCAAGATCTGGCCGCCTTTGAGAAAGAATCAAAGCTCGTCCTTAAGCTTCCGGCAGATCGCGGAGGAGCTGGCTTTGATGAAGAAACAGCAAATAAAATAACCTTAGAGAGATCAACAGAACGCTGGCAAGCCGTCAAACAAGCCCTGCTAGAACAAGACCCGCATGCTATCGAAAAGCTCAAAGTGGCCTACCTCGATAACACGCTGCAAGCAATGAGTGCAGCCGGTGGTCGCTACGGCAACTTAGATCAATACGGTGTGTCAGCCCAAAACCATTTTGAAAGTCAGAAGACCAATGGCTCTAGCACTATGATCCGCGAACTCTCTGGCCAAATCAGCAAAGAATATAGCTCTATAGCTGACCCTAATGGCCGCGATATTGACGCCACGCGCATCGACAAACGTGAGCTAGCCCAATACAAAGCCAAGCAACAGCAAAGCTGGCACTAGCGATCTACTTTGTTTTGCTAATGAAAGCCAGCTTCAAGCGAGCGTCTTCAGAATAGTCAGAATTCTCTGAGATCTTCAAAGCACGCTTGAACTGTTCTTTAGCCTCTTCCGATTTGTGCTTCTTCATCATGATTAAGCCCATGCGGTAAAAAGCTTCGCCTAGACGTTGATCGTTGCGAGTAGCATTCTCATACGAAACCATGGCCCTATCAAGGTCACCCTGACTTTCGTAAGCCGTGCCAAGATTATAGTGAGCCACTGCCAACTTAGGATTGAGCTTAACTGATGTCTCCCAATTTTTTATGGCACCAGGCACGTCTTTCTGCGCCCGCAATGCGGCTCCCACGCCATTGTAGGTAATTGCGTCAGATGGGTTAACAGCCAGGGCTTTGCGGAACTCAGCCAGAGCATTGGCGTAGTTATGCTGTTGATTGTAGGCCAGACCAAGGTTACTGTGGGCGTCTCCCAGTTCAGGATCAATCACCAGTGCAGCTTTGTAGTCAGCTATTGCTTGAGCAACCTGACCGGAGAGATGCTCTTTTACAGCTTTATTGAAGAAGCGGCGAGCCTGAATCTTAGGATTGTTGCCGCCTTCATTACTATCGGCGTTGTTTGGTTGCTCCGCTGCGGTCTCGGTTGGATTAGCAGAGCTAGCTTTCTCGGGTTCATCGCTTGTCTGAGAAGTAGCCGGCATTTCAGTTTGGGCTACTTCGCTTTGAGCTTCAGCAGCTGGAGCCGCAGCTCTTGCTACCGGAGCAGTTCTCTGCACCGTTCTCTGCGCTGGGACAGCAGCAACAACTCTCTTAACAGGGGTAGGAGCGGCAACAGCCTTCTTCACCACTGGAGCCGGTGCTGCTTCTTGTTCAATAGCAGCAGCAGCTTCATCAATTGTACTTGGGGCCGGAGCGGCTGCCGCAGCAGTTATCTGCACATCAGGAGTGGTATCGCGCAATGGTGCCGCGGCATCGGCTTTAGCCTGGCTATCACCAGTGGCGAAGTTCCAGCCACTATTGGCGATATCACCAGCAGCTGATGGCGCCGAATTCGTCTCGTCAGCACTACTAGCTGATTCATTAGCAGCGGCACGACTAGGCACAGCAGCAGGAGCTGCAGCTTCTACTGCTGTAGACTTCTTGGCGGTTGGCAGAACAGCATTCAAGTTTGGCTGGATTAGAGGTGTGTTCAGAGCAGCGGAGCTAATCAATGGCTTGAAACCTTGGGTCACTCCTCTTAGTTCATCAGCGCTCCCTTTACGCGGGCCCCACTCACCTTTATCATCTGGTTGTTGCGGTTTCTGCGCCTCCAATGCCTTTTGGTACTGACTATAGACATCGGCCGCCGCAGCTGCCGGGGCTGGCGCTTCGCTCTCTACTGCAGCGCCAGCAGTGACAGGCTGAGTATATTCTTCGTTCAGACCAAGGGAGACCGCCCCGTCTAAGATTCGCAATTCGGCTTTGATTTTGGCTGGGATAGCCAAATCAAAGGCCACTCTAACTGTAGGAACGTCCTTAATTGGAGTAAGGAAGCGCACCCGTTTGATGGCCGGGAAAACTCTATTGACTTCAGCTGAAAGCTCATCGGCGCTAGGCATGGTGGCCGTATCAACTGCAGCGCCAGGCAAATCGATGATCAAACGGTGATCTGGTGAAGGCATTTCAAAGAGCTGTGGTGGAGCCTTTACGCCCCCGCTGGCATACTCAAAAATAATGCGATGGTTGGGATCGACTGAGATCTTCTTCAATGATGCTGTCTCAGCGGCCTGTCCGTGAGCGGCGGGGCAAAAACCGCCAGTCAAACCAATGGTCATGGCAAGACCAAAAACTAAAGCTGGAGTCAATCGCAAACTCAGCTTGAGAACCTCGCATTTGAGTCGTTCTCTAACTGGAGCTTCACTTACCCGACCAGATGCTGGTGAATTTTTCTTCTCAGCCATTTCGTCCCCACATTTTCTCAGCTCTACACCTGGCAAAGTTTACCTAAAAGATGGTCCTCTTTTGCAGGCGATCTGCTTAACCAAGCGTATTTTAAGTTAGGCCATATTTAAAGTTTCAGACTATAGCCGTATCATGTAGCAGTTCGTTGAGCACTTAGCGGCCGGTCCAGGAAAATTCAATGCCCTTTCGCAGTCAGTCAAAGAAGACCCAGCTAGCCCTTACCCTGCTTAGCTTTGCCGCCTTACAAATGTCATGGGCTCAGCCCGGTGAAGCCCGTCGCGATAACTTGCCGGAACCACCAGCGGTAGAAGCACCGGTCGACTTATTGGTGACTCCACCAGGAGAAGAAATATATTTTCCTGTTAGACCCGACGGTCAGCCTTTTCTTGTCAACATCGATACTACTGTCAACCTCACCGACAAGATCAATGGCTTTTATTATGATCCTAAGTTTAGAGGCGAGGTTTGGGCTCCCTTTGACCAAGTTAGCTTGATCGAGAGAGCGACTAGGTTGATGTCCACCTGGCCCGAATACGATCAATTTAGTATTTATCGCAAATTCAACGGTGTGAACAAATTCCTTGAAAAGTATTCTGGCTTTGGTCCTTAGTCAAAAGAGAGAAAACAAATGAAGCCTGTGAGCCCTGGCGAATGTGGCGAGAAACGACTAGATCATATCGCCATAGCGGTTCACTCCATAGCTGAGGCACTGCCCTTTTACGAGGGCTTAGGCCTGAAAAAGCTTGAGGTCGAAATCGTTGAAGAACAGGGCGTAAAGGTAGCCAAATTAGATATTGGCAACACTCATATTGAGCTACTGGAGCCACTCTCTCCCGATACTCCTGTGGGCAAATTCCTGGCCCAAAAAGGCCCTGGCCTTCACCACATCTGCATCGGCGTGGCAGACATAGAAGCCGATCTCAGCAAGTTGAAAAGTAGCGGCACCAAGCTCATAAACGAGACCTTCAAAATCGGTGCCGGTGGCGCCAAAATTGCCTTTGTGCACCCCAAAGCCACGGGTGGAGTACTTTTAGAGCTGTCGCAACCAAGCGAAGCCTAGCTAGCGATCGGCCTTAGTCGACCTCAGCCTGACATTACAATAGGTATCAAAAACATTGATGTTTTTGTACGTTTTCGCCGCTCTCTGGCCCCTCTCTGATACATTTGGCCCTTGTAATCAAGCCGGGGCAGACTTGGCGTTGACCCTACAACCAATTGTTACCATTGGAGGCTAACCCATGCCAACTATGACCGAACTATCAAAAATCGAAAAAGCCCTGGGCAAACAGGCTTCTTACTTCCTCGAGCACCAGAGCAAAGGCTTCCCTAAAGAGCATCTGCATTTACCTGGTCCTGACTTCGTAGACCGCATCGGCATGATCTCTGACCGTTCACCACGCGTACTACAGAGCTTGCAAACACTTTTCAACACCGGCCGTCTAGCCAATACTGGCTACCTCTCAATTCTTCCTGTTGACCAGGGCATTGAGCACTCAGGCGGTGCATCTTTCGCTAAAAACCCAATTTACTTTGATGGCGAAAACATCGTTAAGCTAGCAATCGAAGGCGGATGCAACGCTGTTGCTTCCACATTTGGCGTGCTTGGCTCTGTTGCTCGCAAGTATGCTCACAAAATTCCATTCATCGTAAAGCTGAACCACAACGAGTTCTTGAGCTATCCAAATGGCTACGACCAAATTATGTTTGGTTCTGTCAAACAAGCCTGGGACATGGGCGCTGTAGCTGTTGGAGCAACAATCTACTTTGGTTCTGAAGAATCAACTAGACAAATTCAAGAAGTTTCAAAAGCTTTCAAAGAAGCTCACGATCTTGGTATGGCTACCATTCTCTGGTGCTATTTGCGCAACGGCGCTTTCAAAGTTGGTGATGTAGATTATTCACTCGCTGCCGACCTTTCAGGGCAAGCAAACCACCTCGGCGTCACCATCGAAGCCGACATCATCAAACAGAAATTGCCAGAAAACAATGGCGGCTACAATGCTTTGAAATTCGGTAAAACTGATGCTCGCGTTTACAGCGAACTCACTACCGATCACCCAATCGACATGACTCGCTATCAAGTAGCTAACTGCTACATGGGCAGACAAGGCTTGATCAACTCCGGTGGTGCCTCAGGCGCTAACGACTTAGAGCAAGCAATCATGACTGCTGTTGTGAACAAGAGAGCTGGCGGAACAGGCCTTATCTCTGGTCGCAAAGCTTTCCAGAAGCCTATGCAAGATGGTGTTGAATTGCTTAACGCCATTCAAGATGTCTACCTATGTGAACAGGTAACCATCGCCTAAGGCGGACCTCTCCGAGCTAGGCTAACCAATAGGTTGCAAAACAATAAAAAAGGTCGCTCTTTATTGCAGCGACCTTTTTTGTTTGTAATCGCTACAGGCCAATAGAATCAAGGCACAGTCAAATTGTTGAAGAAGTCAATTATTTAAATTCCCTATTTTTTTGCTCGAATAAATGGAACCAAATGCTAAAGTTCTAGGTCGCAAGAACGAGCAGCATAATCTCTTCACTAGTAGAGCCAATTTGCCGATTCTCGAGGAATCCCAAACTAAGCTTCAAAAGTACCCTGCCTTGAGCAAGGTACTCCTCATAGAGGTCCGACGTTGTCCGTGAGCACATATATTTCAGATTTGCCGATTGGCGAAATTCTCATCCAGGCCGGCCTGGTATCACAGGGGCAGCTCGACGAAGCTGTTAAAGATACCGGTACACGCCAGCGGCTGATTGGTAAGACACTGATAGCTCGCGGATGGCTCAAACCAGAACAATTGCGCGCAGCATTGCAAGCACAATCGCTATTAAGAGACGGCATTGTCGATTCGTTCAAGGCGCTCAAAGCCCTCGGTATTGCTTGTAATTTCGATAAGCCCTTTGAAGAGGCTCTGCAAGAAATTACAGCGTCATCTGCTACGGCTCCGAAGAGAGGCAGCACATGCAAGCTTGGTGAGCTTCTTATCGATGCTGGAATTATTGAAAAAGAAGAAATGGAAGCTGCCCACCGCAAAAGCCTTGAACGTGGCGAGCCACTAGGGGTGGTGCTTGTAGCCGAAGGCTTACTGACTGAATCTTATTTAGACGCGGCCCTAGAACTTCAAGTTAGAGTGCGCGACGGCATGTTCTCGCGTGAGCAGGCTATTACAGCCCTGAAGCAAGATCCTCGCCGTTTGCTCGATATGATTGCGCCCAATATGAAAGCCGATGAAGGCTTAAAATTAAAAACCAAAGCGGCAATTCGCCTGGGCGAACTACTAATGCGTGCGGGCATTGTCTCACAGAGCGATGTGCTGCAAGCACTAGAGCTGTCGCTAGCTCACGGCCATCCTATTGGCGAAATGCTTGTTGCTCGCGGTTTTGTTTCTCGTGCCTTACTTGATGCCGCTCTATCGCTACAGCAAATGATTACCGCAGCACACCTCAGCATTGGCGAGGCTACAGCCTGTTTAGTCAAAGTCTTTAATAGCAACAAAGCTGTTTCTGAGTGCTTACTAGAACTCAATTTCCTCAAACTACAAACACCTAGCGAAGCGGTTGGGGGCAGAGTAAGACCGGGCCGCAAACCAACTCAAAGCCAACCCGATAATAGAGCCACTGTTACAGAGCTTCCGGCCTTGAGTTTTCACAAGCCCCAGCCCGGGCTAGAAAGCCTGATTGCCGAACAGAGTGTAGCCAGCGTTCAACTCAAAGGTGAACTTGAAGCAAAGCTAGAAGCCCGCATTGAAGCTGAGCTAGAAGCAAAAGCTGAGTTAGATGCTAAAGCGGAACTAGAAGCAGAGATTCAAAACCTTGCTAATCGCACCGATGAATCTCTAGCAACTGAATCACTAGCAACTGAACAAGCAAACAAAACAGCAGAACTCTTACCCAGTGAGGAATCATTCCCATCTGAAGAAGAGTACATTGCCGCTAACTTTGCCTATTTTCAAGGCGATCGACCTGAATTTTACGAGAGCCTCCGCGACGCCTATTCTCGCCTCGGCCGCGTCATGATGAAACGCAAAGAGCTAATTGAATCAGAAGATATGCTCAAGGTCGCAGCCGACATCTCTGCAGCCGAAAACATACTAGAGAAGCAGCCTGAAGACTTGATGTTCCTCGCTTGTCTCTACCTCAAGCAAGGCAAAAGCTGGCAGTCAGAAAAGCTACTGAAGCGCTGTCTAAGCATATTAGAAGCGTCTCCTAACGTCAGCGATCGGCTAGTGGCCCTCTGCCATCACCGCCTGGCCCTAGTCTACTGTCATTTAAGCTTGCTATTCAAAGCCGAAAAGCATTTCAAGAAAGCCAGTGAGCTGATGGGTGCCAGCGACCAAGGAGCGCTCAATCGCCTCACACAAAGGCGTTTAGCAGCCATTCTCAAAGACTATGCGGTTTTACTGAACCGCATGAGACGAGAGTCTGAAGCTGACAAATACTACGCTCAGGCGCGAAAGATTCTCTCATCGTCACTTCTGACGGGCTGAAGCACGACCTGCCTAGGCTGGCGATAGTTTTCCCAGACGCCCAATAAAGCGCTTAGCAAATCAGCTACGGCGTTAGTAAGTTTTTCTGTGATTCCATTCATCGCGTTTCCCCTGGGTTTCTCATCCAATACATACCCAGAACTATCAAGAATTAGCCAGAATTTGTTCAGCCAAGCTCGCCCCTCCTTGGCAAGCTCGAGTTGCGACTCGATGGCCTATACTCAACACCTATATTAGAATTGCCCTACTTCCATGAGCAATATTATGGCTTCGATTCGGTCTCTTCTTTCAGTCAGAATCATGCACACAGCGACGCTAACTAGCTTTGGCCCAGCTGTACGGCTAACCTTTCGCCGGAATTTTCGCCCAACCTTTTGCCTGACCTTATGCCTGGTCTTTAGCGTAGGCCAGAACATGGGCCTGATTCCTCCGGCTCTGGGCAAAGGCCCGGCGCCGGGCCCTAGAATCGAGCCAGCACCTGGGCGAGCAGGCGAGCAGCACCGAGCATCTACTGTTTTGAACAAACATGGTTTGCCCGAAGAAGAGCTGAGCTACCTCATAGATATGCGCAAAGCAGCCGAGGCACGAAAGCTTTTGCAAAATACAGCAAAGCACCCAGGCGATGAAGACGAAAGAAAATGGTGGCTGGCGGCCTGCCTCTGTCGCGAACAACGTTTTGAAGAATCACTAGAACAATTTGAACAAATTAAATCGCTACAACAAGCACCAACACAGGTGTTGCTCATGGCAGTGACGGCCTATGCAGAAGATCAGCAATATAAAAAGGCCATAGCCATAGCCAATAGTATTCTCGCTAAAGAAAATAATTTGAAGGCTTACGAGCTAAGAGCTGGCTGTTTTGCCAGCTCTGGCAACTTGATGCAAGCCAGCCGCGACTATGAGAAATGCGCTAACCTCGAAGCTAGCAGCTCGTGGAGATTTCTGACAAAAGCAGCAATGATGCTCAACAAGACCCAAAAGTCAGAGCAAGGTCTAGCTCTTTTGGACAGAGCAATTAAAACTCCCGGCGGCAAAGCCTCACCCAATGTCTATTTAGCGCAAGCCGACTGCTACATGGCACTAAACCACTGGCAAGAAGCTGTAGTTAGCCTAACTGAAGCAGTAAAGCTAAGCAAAAACTATCGTGAAAATGCCAAAAAGGGCGGCAATTATCTCTTGCCCATTTGCTATAAAGAGCGAGCAATTTGCTACGAGAAGTTAGGCAATAAAGCTTTGGCACAAGCCGATTTAGCCGCTCTAGACATCTACAGCCGTGGCATTGCCAAGGAAATCGGAGCCGATTAGTCAATCAGTTAGACAATGGCTAAAGCACCAGCTTAGCCAAAGCGCCGCGCTCCCGTGCACTGTTGAGCATAGCCCCGAAGAAAATACTAATGGCAATGAAATAGAAGATATTGAGACCAGCAGCTTTAAGCAGGAAGTTAGTAATATCGACATTTCCCGAAAGCACAGCCCGCATACCTTCAAAAACATAGGTTGCTGGCACCATATATGCTACCGGCTGCAGCCATTGAGGCAACACTGATACTGGGTAAAAAACGGCCGAAACAGGCTGAATGAGAAAAGGTACAGCCCAGGCCAGTGCCTCAGCTTGGTGACCAAAGCGAAAAATCAAAGCGGTGGTAAACATACCAACCGACCAGCCCATAAAAAGCAAATTGAGAAATAGTGGAATTAGGGCAAAGCTGATAGCAAGAATGTTAAAGGTATAGAGACAAAAAGCCAGGACAGACATAATCAAACTAACAGCAAAAATCTGAGTTAGGCCAACGACAAAAGTAGAGGCGACAAACTCCGCCACCGTAATTGGTGCAACAAAAGCATTTAGCAAATTGCGCGACCAAAGATCTTCCAAAAACGAAACTGAAATAGACTGCTGTGCACGGTTGAGGATATTGAAAAAGATAATTGCCCCAAGCAGAAAGCTCACAGCGGTTGGATTGTCACTATTGAGGCGCATGAAATATTTGGCAATTAAGCCCCAGACAACAAGGTCCATGACTGGCCAAAATATGACGTCTAACAATCTAAAGCCACTGCGGGTGTAGATATAAAAATAGCGATTACAGAGCCCCATGACTCTATCGGGCCTAACAAGAATCAATTGTGTTCTCCGCTCAATAGGCTTGTAGTTACTTGATTGCGAGCAATGGCAATAAATACTTCTTCTAAAGTTTCTTGGCCAAAATGCGAAAGAATAGCCTCAGAACTACCTTCGGCAATTATTTTACCCTGATGCAAAAATAGCACTCTCTGGCACAGTTCCTGCACATCTCTCATATTGTGGGAAGTATAGAGCACGGTCATGTGCCGCTCAGCTTGCACCTGGGCTAATAACTTACGCACTTTATCGGCAATATCAGGGTCGAGACTAGCAGTTGGTTCATCCAGCAGTAAAAACTCTGGGTCATTGAGCAAAGCCTTGCACAAGTTCACTCTGGTTGATTCACCAGAAGAAAGGCCCCCAGTCATTTTCTGGGCCAAATGATCGACTTCAAACAATTGCAGCAATTCCTCAATTTTCTTCTTGCGATTGCTCACACCGTAGAGCTGTGCAAAAACATCAAGATTCTCAATTACTTTGAGGTTATACGGCAATGCCACATAGGCCGAGGAAAAATTGCAACGTTGCAGAACTGCTACTCGTTTTTTCCAGGGGTCCATGCCAAAAATTGAAACTTTCCCTGATGTCTGGGCAATCAGCCCTAACAAAATTTGAATGGTGGTCGATTTTCCTGCACCATTTGCACCAAGAAGCCCAACCACTTCTCCGCGCTTAATTTGAAATGAAATCTCGTCGATAGCCACAGCCTTCCCAAAAGACTTGTGCAACTTCTCGACCGAGACAATTGTTTCAACTTCGCTTTCAATATCGGCTGCCATAGTGGGCTTAGTTTAGCAGGCCGATAGCTCTGCTACGGAGGCTCGCGCGAGCTTAACTATCTTCTTTAGATTAAACCACTTTAGATACACCTCAAGGTACGAACTAATCTTTCCCTAAAGTATGGCTTTTGACAGACCTCCAAACTTAGGGTGAAGGTTCCAACCCTTCTTTCTTCAACACAACAATAACAAGCAGTCAAATCCAATACCCATAGCCTTTAGCTCACTCCATGCAACCGCTTCGGCTGTCTGGTAGTAGCACAGAGTTTGCATCTCCAGTTTTGCGAGAGGCCAACCTGAATAGCATTTGGTTTCGGAATACTGCTTTTTAGCGTGGTTTTGCAGAAAGAGCTTCTTGTTAGTGGGCACCAGTGGTGCTCATTCACGTTTCAACAGCAAACTTAAAACGGAGAACACTATGACAAAGAATCATGGCATCAAGCCCGCTTACATGGACCGGAGCGTCAGCCCCGGCGTCGATTTCAACCGCTTCGCCAACGGCACCTGGATCGACACTACCGAAATCCCCGCCAAGTATCCGCGCTGGGGCGCCTTCCTCATGCTGCGCGACCAGACCCTCGAGCAGACTCGCGTCATCCTCGAAGAGCTGGCCACCCGCAGCGAAACCTTCGCCCCCGGCAGCATCGAGCAGAAGGTCAACGACTTCTTTGCCTCGGGCATGGACGAAGCAGCCATCGAAGCGGCCGGCATCAACCCCATCAAGGACGAGCTGGCGCGCATCAACACCATCCGCTCCCTGCGCCGCCTTGGTGATGTCATCGCCCATCTGCACACTGTCGGTGTCGGTGGCGCCTTCGCTTTCGGCGCTTCGCCGGACGCCGACGATTCCAGCCAGATGATCGGCCATGCGCTGCAGTCGGGCATCGGTCTGCCGGACCGCGATTACTACCTGGGTCGCGACAAGAAGAGCAAGGAACTGCGCCAGCAGTACGTCAACATGCTCTGCCGCATGTTCGAGCTGATCGGCGAGAAGCCGACGGTTGCTCGCCGCCATGCCGAAGCCGTGCTCAAGCTCGAGACGGCCATGGCCAAGGCCTTCATGAGCAAGGAAGACCGCCGCGACCCGGACAAGACCAAGAACAAGATGACGATCGCTCAGTTCCAGGCCCTGGTGCCCAAGCTGAACGTCACCCGCTACTTCAGCAACATCGGCTGCCCCCCGATGGAAACCCTCAACGTCATGCAGCCGGCCTACTTCCAGGCGCTCAACAAGCTCCTGACCAAGGTCTCGCTCAATGACTGGCGCGTCTATCTGCGTTGGCAGCTGATTCGCAGCTCGTCGTCGGCTCTGCCTGCGGCGTTCGGCGACGCTTCCTTCGAGTTCTACGGCAAGACCATGCAGGGCAGCAAGGAACGCGAACCGCGTTGGATGCGCATGATCTCGGCAACCAACAGCGCCCTCGGCGAAGCTCTCGGCCAGCTCTATGTGGCCAAGCACTTCAAGCCGGAGGCCAAGGCCAAGATGCTCGAACTGATTGCGCTCCTGCAGGACGCCTTCCGCGAAAGCATCAACGAGCGCACCTGGATGAGCGAGGAAACCCGCACCAACGCCCTGGCCAAGCTCGACGCCTTCGTGCCCATGATCGGCTACCCCGACAAGTGGCGCGACTACTCGGAGCTGCACATCGACCGCACGTCTTTCGCCGCCAACTGCCTGCGCTCGGACGAATTCGAGCACAAGGCAGACCTGGCCAAGATCGGCAAGCCGGTCGACCAGTCGGAATGGCACATGACCCCGCAGACGGTCAATGCCTATTACTCGCCGCAATCCAACCGCATCGTTTTCCCTGCGGCGATTCTGCAAGACCCCTTCTTCGACCCGGAGGCCGACTTCGCCTTCAACTGCGGCGGCATCTTGGTGGTCATCGGCCACGAAGAGTCGCACGGTTTCGACGACAAGGGTTGCCGCTATGACGGCCAGGGCAATCTGCGCAACTGGTTTGCGGAGGGCGACCTGGACAAGTTCATGGTGCTGATCAACCTGCTGAAGAAGCAGTTCGGTCAGTTCACTGTGGCTGGCGGCAAGAAGGTCAACCCCAACCTGGTGGCTGGCGAAGCTGCTGGCGACCTCGGCGGTATCAAGCTGGCTTTGCGGGTGCTGAAGAAGCACATCGCCAAGAACGGCATGACCATCGACGAGAACGGTTACAACGACCTGCAGCGGTTCTTCATCGCCTTCGGCCAGATCTGGGCATCGAAGGTCACTCCTCAGTACGAGGAGCAGCAGGTGGCAACTGACCCGCATCCGCCGGCACAGTTCCGCGTCAACGGCACCTTGGCTCACCTGGCCGAGTTCGCCGAAGCCTTCGGACTGCCCGATGACTGCCCGATGATGCTGCCCCCGGCCGATCGCTGCGACCTCTGGTAACAGCGGTTAATGCCGAGTTAAATCGGTAGTTCTAGAGATTGTCACTGTCCCAGGCTGGAAGCTTATGCCCTCGTGGCGTAGGTTTTCAGCTTGGGCAGTGGCAGTTTCTTTTTTCAATTTTTCTACTACATTTTATAGTCTGACTTAAAATAGTTGAATGTAGAACAAACGGCCCCGGAGGCAGTTTGAATCAGCTTCAGCTTTGGTATAAATTTAGTACAACAGCCGTGTTAAGCGCTCCTTCTGCATTCTTGGTACTTCGTAAAAGGGTAGGTCGGGAAAAGGTAGGTCGGAAAATGAAATCCGAAGAAATGAATCGTCCCCGCCCTCTCACTCCGAGAGGCAAACAAGCACGAGCCCTGACTCGGGCCATCGACAAGGTGAGCGAAGAATTCATCGAGAACTTTTCCCAGACAGGAATTGACGAAGGACCACAGCGCTCACCGCAAAAAGACAGCCCCAGCATCGAGCTCCATAAGCAGCAAGTAGTCGCAGCTAGAGAGGCAAGAGAGTGTCGCGAAGCTCAAGACGCGCAAGATTCACAAAGAGCCAAGCCCGAATTTACCGGCTTCGCCTCCTTGCTAGCCAAAGCCAAGAAGAACACTGGTGAGTCTGCTTTTTCGCGTCTACTGGACGGCAACGACAGCAAAAAAGAGAGCGAAGTCAACGCTTCCTCAAACCATCAAGCGCCACCAGAACATGGTATTGCTGGTAACACCACTCCACTAGCAGGCACAACCTTCAAACCAGGTACAGAGACGACTATAAACGGCTCGGTAATAAGGGTGAAAGAGGGCGGCAAAAAGAAACGTGGGCTCTACACCTCGTGCATGCAAAAGCCGTTAATTACTTCAAACGCAGCAACAAGCAGCGAACCAGGCGAAGCTGCCCCCCAGGCCAGTCAGCAGTTAGCGGCCGCGGCAAAAGAAGTTGAAGTGGGCATCCTCAAGCCATCAGCAGCGCAAATAGAAGCAGCAATACTCCTGGCTGCACAGGCTAATGCCGAAAAAGCCCAGGCATTAGCGCAAGAAAAGCCGCCGCTGCAACAAAGTTCATGCT
>JAUPUU010000395.1 GCA_030917395.1 Cyanobacteriota bacterium erpe_2018_sw_21hr_WHONDRS-SW48-000092_B_bin.40 | reverse complement strand
CGACAGGAGCCCCTGGCCAGATAGAAAGAAGGGTTTTTGCTATCTAGAGTAATGGCATCACTCAAATCATGCTCACAAAGAGCATAGTCTTTCATACGAAAATAGCAATCGGCACGAAAAGCAAACAAATTATTCGACAACGGTGCAAGCTTCAAAGCACGGGAAAAACACTGCTCTGCCTCACGATACTTCTTCAGTGCTTTAAAATTCAGTCCGGCAAAAGTCAATGACTTAACAGAAGCATCTGCACTATTTATCTTAGCTAAATCAACCTCGGCTTTCTCATGTTGACCCAGGCGAAAACGGCACTCCGCTCTCTTCAGCAGAGCATTTTTATCTTTGGCCACGAGAACATCAGCACGCTCTAAATCTGCCAATGCTAAATCATAGTTTTGTTGACTCAAATAAGCGTCTGCTCGAAGCAAATAGAGACTGAGTTGATTTGGTGATAAAGCAATTAGCTTATTTACATAAATCATTGCTTTATCGATCTGACCTAACTTAAAGTAGCTGTTGAAGCGTAATTCTTCAAATCGCCTGGTAGTGCCAGATTCTACCTTTTTGCCAAATTTTTCCTCACAATAATCTAGCTCATGCAAAACTTTTTCGAACCTGCCTAGCAGATAGAGAGAATCAACTCGATTGAAATAAACAAATGGTTTAGCTAATTTTGCTTCAATGAGACCATCATAAAGAGCCAATAAATTCTTGCTTCCGCCTTTGCTTACTTCGCCAACAAGACGTTCTTGAGCGTCTGTTGCTTTGCTGGTACGAATATAAGCAACGCCATCAGCCGTAGCAGCGGCTCTATCATTCATTTTGTATTCAAGGCAAGCCTTGTGAAAATAGGCCTCGTTATACTTCAGTTCGATAGCTTTTGAATACTGCACTACAGCCTCTTTTGCACGGCCCAATCGATCTAAATTCAGAGCGATCATAAAGACTGTGGCGCCATCTTTTGCGTCTATTTTATTTGCAGCTTCAAGATCAGGCAGAGCTTTAGTGTATTCACCCAATTTATAATAAGAGTGCGCTCTAACTTTGTATATTACAGGCAGCGCTGACTCTCTATTTAATTCAAAATAGCGCGTAGCATCTCGAATAGTTTCTTTGCTTTGACCAAGACAGTTATAGACTTCGGCCCGAAAACCCACGACTCTAGCCGAATTAGGATGGGACAATAAATAGTTATCGAGATGCTTGATCATCGCTTGTTTATCAGAAAGCGCATTGGCTTCAGTTATCTCTCGCTTCTCCTCTGGCGTCTCTGCGACGCACTGAAGCAATGAACTAGCAGTTAACTCAAAGAGTAAAATTACAGCAAGCTGCAAACGACTAGACATTAACTGACCCCGGTAAATCTGGCGGTGAAAAATTAAAGAACCGAGAGACCGACCTATTCAACCAATCATGCCCGGCAAAAGTTGAAAGCAAACCAGAGGGAAGGTGGCATTAATGACCGGCCTGAGTGTAAACTCTCATACTGAACACCGGTACTAAACCAATCCTTCCTGAACAGAAATCCCAATACAGATAACCAATGGCCAAAATCCTTGTTGTAGAAGATGATCGACTCGTAGCAGAGCTGCTACGTGACCGCCTCAAGCTCGATCAGCACAAGGTGGAGCTAGCTCACAACGGCCAGGACGCCCTTGATTTGGCTTTGTCATTTCACTTTGAGCTTTTGATTCTCGACTTGGGTTTGCCGGGCCTAGACGGAATTGAGGTCTTAAAGGGCTACCGCAGCAAAGGTCAAACCTCGCCAGTGCTAATTCTTACTGGCAAAAATCAAGCGGCCGAGATAGAACTTGGCCTCGATGCCGGCGCCGACGACTACATGACCAAACCTTATGACATCCGCGAACTCTGCGCCAGAGTCAGGGCTCTTTTGCGACGAGCGGCTAACAGCACTAGTAATGTTCTTACCTGTGGCGAAATAACCATGGACACAGCCCGAGCTGAAGTAAGAGTGGGCGACAACCTGGTTAAAATGCTGCAAACTGAGTATCAGCTATTAGAATTTTTCCTCAGGCATAAGGGTCGAGTATTCAGCGCTGAAGAGCTATTGAGCAGTTGTTGGGACTCAGAGACAGAAGCTACTGAAGGTGCGGTGAGAACTTACATCACTCGAATCAGAAAAAAGATTGACGTAGAAGGCAAAAAATCGATGCTGCAAAGCATCTATGGCCTTGGTTATAAGCTGGACGACGCCGAATAGAAAATATGGTATGCGAAACAAGCGCAATCTCGCAAAAGGAGCGAATGGTATTTCTCTGTGGAGCCTAGCTACTCTGTTGTTTTGCAGCTGTATTGTATTGTCGAGCTTCTTTGGTAAGGATGCTCTAGCTGACTCGCCCCTCGCCTCCATTCAAAAAGATGCAGATAAAGCGACGCAACAAAAAGACTATGACAAAGCCTTTGCTGCTGTAAAACAGGGGCTGAATAGATTTCCTCACGACACCTGGTTACTCTGCCACGCCAGTCTGCTGGCAATGTATCTCGATAAAGAGGACGAGGCTATAAGCTATAGAGAGCGGGCACTGAAAGAACCAAATATAAAACTAGAGAACTATTTTCATATCATAAGAGTTAGCCGCGACCTAGAAGATTTCCAAAGAGCGCTTGATATTACGCAAATTGCAATGATCAAGTTTCCGGAAAGCGAAGCGCTATGGGCCTGCCACGCAGAAAATCTTCGCAGTGTCGGTAAGCTTAGAGAGAGTAGAAGTCTATTTGAACGTTATCTAACAAAGAAGCCACGAAATCTGGGTGTTTGGCTTAATGTCATGGATATCTCGCGTGATTTATCTGATTGGCAAGCTACTGTTAAAGCAGGAGACAAGATGGAAACCGCTGTTGCTTTCAACAAACCAGCTCGTCAGTCAATTATATACGCCCGGTGTCTTGCGGCTAAAGGTAATGCTCACATGCACTTGAAAGAGTTTAAGCAGGCTCGAATTTGCTTTGAAAAAGCCTTGCTTAACATGCCTATGGATAGACCAATCCTAAACTGTCACATGAATGCATGTAGAGAATTACACGACCTCCAGGCTGTACGCCGAGACCAAGCAAAGCTAGCGGACTTCGATAAAGGAATCTAGCCCGCAGCATTCTTTACTTACCTGATTTTGCCGAAACCTTAGAGATAAGGTCACGAGCATGTTGCCGGGTTCTGTCACTGCCACCCTCACGTGCCAGGTACTCAATCACACCATAAGCCGCCTCAGCATTCATCTTTACTAGTTTATCCATGGCCGCTCTCTGGAAGTCACCATTGTCTTCTTTCTCGTTGTGGCTCTTTAGAAGAGATCTCACTACTACAGCAACAGCTGTTGGACCAGGATGTCCATCTAGATACTTATTCTTTGTATCCGCAGCCATGTGCTCTATACCGGCCAACAACTCTACTCTTGCAGACACCGGCACCTTAGGATTATTCAAGCCATCGATAATCAACCTGGCAGCCAACTCATGTTCCACTCCAGGTTTCTTAATGACCTCAACCAGAGCCTTAGCAGCTTGCTTCTGCCACTCTTCGCGATCGGTTTTAAGAGCACTACCACCGTGCCCAACTCTATAATCATTCTCCGTGCCAAAATTAAAACCGTCGGTGTGCTTGCCAGTCATAAACTCATAAAGCATGAACTGCTTAGCTTTATGATTGGGATCACCAGGATTTGCGGCCTGATAACGCAAGTCTTGCCACTGCTGAGCACGTTTCTCAACCAGTGCATCTTCATCGGCCCGGCGACCACTTCCAGTCCAATAAGTACCAAGATTATTTAGCTTTTCTCGAATATCACCGTCGGCTAAGAGATTCATATCTTCCTGCTGGCGCAGCCACTTTGTCTTCTCTGCTGTAGCGGTTGGATGATCATCTTTCATAGTCGCTACAGCGCCGTTCAATCTTCTATCTTCACTCTCCGAGAAATTATTGAAAGCAGCCCGAATTTGATTGCGCTTATCTTCAAATTGATTCGGTTGATCTACTTCTTTGGGTTTAGCATCTGGCTTCAACAGATCAATCCCTTTAGGACTCTGAGGAACTTTAGGGGCTTCGGGAGCTTTAGCGGTAGGAGGGGCCTCAACTTGAGCTCCTGGCTTTTTCACCTCTGGCTTATTTATCCCTGGTTTATTCGAATCGGGTTCGACAGGTTTGCCATCTCTAGTCTTTGGATTTGGCACAACTTCTGGCGGTATTGGACCTAGCGTAGGAGGCTTGACAAGTACATCATGGGGCTTTAATTGTGGTCCTAGTGGTTTGACAATATCATCGATAGGACGCAAGGGTGAAAGTGGACGAGCCCGAGGTGGATAAAAATCTGGTTCATTGTCAGGCCATCTCGGCCTACCACTATTTTTTCTTGCTTCAAGCAGTTCTAACCTCAGTGCAACAAGTTCCTGTTTCATCTTCTCCAACTCTTGAGCTTGTTCGGCAAGTTTAGTCTCAAGCTTTTGACTATGCGTTGACTTATCGCCAGTTCTATCAGCGGGTGCCGGAGTAGCTTCCTGCGGCTTCAGGAAAGCGTCTTTAGCGTCTTTACCTTCCGGAACGTTAAGAGGGCGACTATAGGCCTTAGCGCTGTGAATATCAGCGGCAAGCTGAGCGCCAGAAAAATCACTGCGATCGTTATTCAGAGCCGTCGCTACAGCCTTTACTTTGCCATCAGTGCCCATCTCTGCGTTGTAGACAATCGTTCTTGCTCTGTCACCACTTATGCCTTTTTGATTCATCAGATCGCGCAGTTCAGGTGTGTTAGCGGCCTTATCGCTATCAACATAAACAAACACAGCATTGCCTTTGACTGGCCAGCCCTCATTACCAACTCTACTGTTCTGAGCAGATTTGACACTATCGACAGAATTCATGGCCCCTGGAGTGCGATCTGAAGCAAAAACGACTACTAAGGGTTTGCCTTCTCTAGCAGCCTTAGCTAGGGCTTTAGAGTAATCTCCATCGGTAAAATCAAAATTGTTTTTGATATTGTTTTCGTGCTGACTCTTATCGAAGGGCTTCAAGACAAGGGCTCTAGCATCGCTTGGTTGACAAACTCCTCCATCGCACGAGCGACCATAAGGGGCTGGTGGCATATCCAAAGTTCGTGTAGGCATGCGATCAAAACTACGGGGTGAGCAACTACCACCCGAACAAGGCGAGACCATGGGTATTTCATGCTGCCAGACCTGTGCTTGAGGAATAACTTGCCGGTCAGAACACCTACCCGATCTACAATCACTCATTTCACTTCCTCCTAAACTGCAACGGCATCGCTGCCTTCCTAAGCATCATATGGAGCAAATGTTTCAACTTCTTGACAATCTTAAAGCGATTTCATTGATGGCTATCTGTGCTAAAAATTTCTATGCAGACTTGATTTACGCAAAAGAGCTGCCTGTAGAGGAAGAACACAGTGCAAATCCCCAAACTTGTGGCCAAAGGCTTGGTGATTATTGCTATTCCTGCACTGTTTCAGCTTGTCTTTGGCATCAGCTTAGCTGTGATGGAAAGTCGTGCTGAAAGAGCCCAGCAAGAGGAAAGACACTCAAAAGAAGTGCTGCTTGTTCTAAGCAAAATCGAATCGTCTTGTTATGACATCTCACTCAATATTGTCAGGCTCACGGTCGAGAAGAGCGTTCGCATCATAAAACTGCTCAATATCGCTGAAAACAGGCTACAAGAAGAACAGAACGAACTAATTAAACTAGTTAGCCATGACAGTGAACAAACTATCCATGCCAACAAACTCAAAGACAAGCTCAGCAAGTTCTTAGAAGGCATAGAGGGGGTCACCAATGCCATCAAAGCAGACGATCAAACAGCTCTGACATTAGCGGGCCTACAAATGCGTCACAGCGCCTTAAAGAACGGCGCTGGTGATGCCGAGTTAACAGCCATGAGAGAACTAGAAGAACGCCGATTGGCTGCCAATCCCCTCAATGCTGAGCGTACGCAAGTTGTATTGCAAATACTGATGATTGGCTTAGTTTGCAGTACTCTTGTGGCCATTGCTTCAGCCGCCTACTTTCTGCGCGACATTGTCTTCAGGCTCTACCGCATTTCTAAGAATGCTGAATTAGTTAGCCTCGGCCAAGAAATGAAGCCCGTCATGGCTGGCCAAGACGAAATCGCTAGACTTGACCAAGTGCTACACAATATGGCTAGAAATATTCAAGAAGCATCAAAAAGAGAAAGGGCTCTTGTATCTAACGCCGCCGACGTTATTTTATGTCTCGACAAATCATTGATGATTAGCTCTATCAACAAAGCAGCAGAAACGCACTGGAACTACAGTAACGAAGAATTACTGAACAAGCGTCTTATGCAACTAGTGCCAGCAGAATTTCAAGGAGATGCCCATAGTTTTCTCTCGAATGTTCGCGGCACAAGTCAATCTGAATCAGCAGACATTCCTATTATTTGCAAAACGGGACAAGTTAGAACCTTTAGTTGGAACGTCATTTGGTCGGCTGATGAAGAGCTTCTCTTCTGTGTAGCGCACGATGTCTCTGAGTTACGTCGTGTTGAAAATGCCAAACGTGACTTCGTTAACATGGTCAGTCACGACATTAGAACTCCCCTTAGCGGTATGACAATTTTTCTAGACATGCTTGATCAGGGCGCCTATGGCGAGCTAAACGACTCTGGTAAATCACGCGCTGGTTCTATCGGCGGCGCCTTAAATCGCATTGTGGCCATGGTCAACGACTTACTTGATATTGAAAAAATGCAATCAGGTCAATTTCAAATTTTCAAAACTGATGTAAATACAAAAAGCATTCTCCAGGCCAGTCTAGAAATGGTACAAGGCCTAGCAGACCAACAACTGGTCAAAATAGAAGTCAATCTTGAGAGTACAAATTCTAGCAAAGTTGGCATAGTGCACTGTGACGAAGCCAGAATTATTCAAGTTCTACAAAATTTGCTGACCAATGCGATCAAGTTTTCACCAGCCAATTCCACTATTATTCTCGCCGTAGAAGAAACCAGTAATGCAACTAAATTTGCAGTCAAAGACCACGGCAATGGCATTAGCAAAAACGATATTCCCACTCTGTTTGAGAAATTCACACAGGCTAGAAATGAAGAGCCCAACAAACCATCTGGCTTTGGCTTAGGCCTGGCAATATGCAAAGACATCATTGAGCGTCATGGTGGCACAATTGGTGTCATTAGCGAAGTCGGCCAAGGCAGTACTTTCTGGTTTACTCTACCAAATCAGTCTAGCGCGGCTTACCATCCGGTCCTAAAACAGCAATAGGTGCCACTATTGTTTCAGTCACAGGAACTTCGCTGTTAAAGAGACGCAAGCTGTTGCGAACTACACTCGGGACTGGATTTGTCACCTCAGCATTCACAGTAAAATCACCGGTGCCTTCATTTCTAGTCATAAATATCCGTTTGATTTTGGCTTCGTTGTCAATTTGCGCAACTTTGTTGAGTATGGCCGGCACCTCAAGTTTGACCTTCAAACCCTCTATATTCGTCAACTCTGGATACTTACCCTGACCAATTTGAAAACGCAAATTATCAATTTCAATTCCTTTTATAGAAATTCCAGCAGCAACGTCGCGCTGTTCTGGCAATAGAATCTCGCGCTTAGTATCTCTCTCAATAACAAACTGATTGGCTCCTTCTTTAGAAATAGACTTAATGCCCCCTGCTATTTTCTCCAACATTTCTTTACTCTGAGCAGTCATCTCTACACCCGAAACAGTCAATCCATATTTGATCACATCAACGGCATTATCAGTGCTGATCTTAATAGGAGGCAGTTGCTTTAGAGCTTCTGTAGCTTTCACAACAGGAGACTCCAGAGCAATTTGTGCCCAACGTGCTTCAAACTGATCTTCTGCTCGTGGCTTGTAGAAGCTGTCAACAGCGCCCTTAACCTGATCTCTCAGTAAGAATTCAGTGCGAATACGTGACTGCTCTTGTTGCTCGAAATAAGATGGCTCAGGTCGAGCATGGCATTGAATAGTTGAGATAGACCGTCGAGATAGGTTCTGAAATCTAGAAAAATCGCTAACCTCAGGCTCCATCGTCATCAAACCAAGTCTAATTTTCGTGTTCAAATCACGGGAACCAGGCACCAGACCTTCTATCTGCTGAACAAACTTAGCTTTGTCTTCGGGAGTTTTTGCCAAAGTATAATCGCGCCGCGCCCGGCGCAAATCATCTTTCTGCTCAGTACTTAAGCCACGCTCGGCCGCTGCTCTTTGTTTTACCAAATCGGTAATCTGTTCAACCTGAACAGCGGTTTTTGACTTTTCTTCTTTGCTTGCAAAAGGATCGTCAAAACGCAAAAAGCCATCTTTAAGGCCCATTTTTGAGGCAAGAGAGTCACCTTTGTCAGCAACCAAGCTACGACCCTTGCGTTCGCCGTCCATGTCTAATAAAAAGCGCCTGAGAGCTTCGCTATTGTCTGCCTTATCTAATTGTGGGCCACCTAATCTGCCATCACCCATTTCTGCACCTACTAAGAAAACTCTGCCAGAAAGCTTCAGTGAAAGTATCTATCCGCAACTACTAAAAGCTAGACACGTTCACTTTCGACCCTGCTTGCAGTCTGATGGCAAATTGTTTCTCAATTGTTTCTGTGGGTTCTTCTAACCAGAAATACTCAACTAGCAAAAAAATAGAAATACTTGAGTACTCAAGTATTTCTATTTTTCTATCTGTTTACGACTTAAGCGTTAAGAGCTAAGGCTTAGGCTGAGTATCAGCGTCAATCTCATCCAAATCGTCTTCATCGCCGATTTCGGAGCCATACTCTTCGTCTTCTGGTGAAGTACCGCGTTCGCCATCAGGCAAGCCCTTGTAGCTAATTACAATGTGACGATCTGGACCTTCGCCTTCACTCTCTGAAGCAAGCTCAGGAAAAGCTTCTTGCAGATAGTTGTGCACCAGGCGGCGATCATATGCCGACATCGCTAGCAAAGGATAATGCTCATTATCACCGTTGAGGACAGCCACAGCACCTTGCTTGGCACTCTCTTCTAAAGTGCGTCTGCGACGGGTACGGTAGTCTAAGACGTCAACAATAAAGTGTTCACGACCAAGAGAATTGCTCTTCACCATCTGTCGCAAAACAAACTGTAAGGCCTCTAAAGTTTGGCCATTGCGACCGATTAGCATGCGAGCGTCATCACTCTTACAGTCGATGCGATAACAGCAAGTACTGTCATCTACTTCTAATTTTTCTACAGAAGCATCGATGTCGAGAATGGCCAAAATCTTTTCGAGATAGTCTTTGGCGTTGTCATCCAGGGTGTTTAGATTCATCATAGCTTTTTCTTCTTCTTCTTAGATTTACCCGTGTCAATTGTCTCGCCGTTTTTGTCGGCTTGACCAAACTTGATTGTGCCGCCCTCATCTTTTTTCTTACCGTTTTTAGGCTCAGATGGAGTGACGTCGATAGTTCTAGGCGCTTCTTTCTTGCCAGAAGATCCTGGTGTTGATGG
>JAUPUU010000394.1 GCA_030917395.1 Cyanobacteriota bacterium erpe_2018_sw_21hr_WHONDRS-SW48-000092_B_bin.40 | reverse complement strand
TACTACACAAACTGTGGACAACCAAGAAAGACATCTCGCCATCTGATTTCAGAGAAGGCATCAGCACCACCCGCAAATATGCCATGGCTCTGCTTTCACATTTCGACGAAAAGGGCGTAACCAAGCGCGTCAGCGGCGGCCGAGCACTACTGAGAATGCCAGAGTAGATTTAGGCTTAGACGTAGATTTAGTTTTAGAGCTAATCGGCCGAGTGCTGCTGCGAATACATTACCTGTCAAATTCGCTTAGAAATGATTTCACTTGCTTGGCCTGCACTTTCTTCGCTTCATGTCGGTCCCACAAATAGCCAATGCCATAGCCAATTGCAGCTGCTCCAATGACAGGTAGAAAGGCGCCGACGCTTGCACCTGTGAATGCCGCACGAAGAGCCAAAGCCTCTCCGGCTCCAATTGCTCTCGCTGCGCTGGCCCCGATTGAGGTTCCTATAGCCATCCCAGGCAAAGTGCCTAGCCAGCCAATTGCCTCGCCGGTATTCAGGCCAATGTCTCTATGACGCCAGCTCAGTGGCTTACTGCCGATTTTGCCGTCTAGTACATCTTGTGCTCGCTCTAGGTCGGCTTCCCAGATGCCGTTTGGATAGTATCCCTTTAGCCTGCGGTTGTTTATTGGTGCTAAGTCAACGAGGAATTCGAATTTGTCATACATAATTTTGATCGATTCAGAAACTCTTTTTGGTTGGTCGCCAAGCGGATACTTAGTGGCTCTTTCCAGTTCTTTCTTCGTGAGGGTCCCGTCATTGTCTTGGTCTACGTACTTAAAGGCTTCTTTGGCAGAGGCTAAGAAATTTTCCTTAGTCAATTCCAGAGAGGGAAGAGAATTCGTTTGTCTGCTACTTGAATTTTCTCGACTGAATTCATCAAAATTTAGCAGCAAAGGGTTTCGATTTAGCTGTCCTAAGTTACCGCTGGCCTTGCCTGTTAGACCTTCTGAAAATTGTTCCATGGTAACGGCTCCTGATCGATACGCTTTTTCGGCAGCAGGTGCTGTCGAAATGCTTTTGTTGTGCTGTACTTACCTAGCAAATGCACTGAGAAAAGAGTTAACTTCAAGGGTCTGATGCTTCTTAGCTTCCGCCTTATCCCTTAAGTAACCGATGCCATACCCTATGGCGCCCACTGCCAAGACCGGCACTGCGATGCCGATGACGCCTCCTACCGTGGCTATTCCAAAGGTCAAAGCTGTTCCAGCACCAATTGCTTCTGCTGCGGCTATGCCGCCTGAAGCGCCGATAATATATCCTGGGAAGGCGGGTAGGACACCGACCAGGAAGCCACTGCTTTTGCCATTTTCTCTATGGCGTCTAATCAAAGGTTCATTGCCGACTCTTCCGCTGAGGACATCTTGCGCCCTATCTAAGTCTTTTGCAGAGATGCTATTTCTATAGGCTTTATCCTCATTAGGGCTATGTGCGTGATCTTCGTGTGTGTGATTCTTCGGTAATACAGCGTCCTCCCGCTGCCCTAATTCAGAGAGGAATTCGAATTTTTCATACATGATCTTGATCGATTCAGTAACCTTATCTGACTGAGCAACCGCTGGATATTTATTGGCTCTTGAGAGTTCTTTGTAGGTCAGCCTGCCATCGTTGTCGGCATCTACATATTTAAATGCTTCTTTTGCAGTGGCAGCGAAATTTTCTTTAGTCAATTCTAGAGGTGGTAAAGATTTTTCCTTTGCGGGCTCTGGTTTCTCTTGCAAGAAGTCAGCAGAATTAAGAAGATTTGGGTTTTGCTCCAATTTTATTGGGCTGCTGGTTACTTTGTCGGAGAGACCTTCTGAAAATAGTTCCATGGTAACGAATCCTCTTGGTGAGCTTTCTCTTTAGCAAACGCCGGTGAAATTTTGGAAATGCTGCTTGCCTTGCATCTTGGCCGCGCCTACAAAATAATCGTGTCATTACAATAGACTAGGGTCTGTTATAACTGTGTGACATAGCATTCTCATTGGAGTGATGATGAGTAGTCCTCTTCTTTATCTCGAAGACTTAGTTGTCGGTCAGCGCTTTCTCAGTGGTACCTACAGGGTAGAAGCTGCTGAGATAAAGGAGTTTGCCGCCAAGTACGACCCCCAGCCCTTTCACCTTGATGAAGAGGCCGCATTAGACAGTTTCTTTGGTGGCCTTGCTGCCAGTGGTTGGCTAACTGCTTCGATTACTATGCGCTTGCTTGTGGATGGCGGTTTGCCTATTGCTGGCGGCTTAATCGGAGCTGGTGGCGAGATTAGTTGGACTAGACCTACCCGTCCTGGCGACGTGCTGCAGGTTGAGACTGAAGTACTCGAGCTGGCTTCAATGCCAACCCGGCCAACCAGCGGCCTCGTCACTGTTCGAAGCCGCGTGCGCAACCAAGAGAAGAAAATAGTACAGATCTTTACGGCTAAGCTGGTGGTTCCAAGGCAAGTCCAAAACTCTATTTCTAAGCCAGTTTAGGGCAATGCAAATCCTAGTCTACGCGCCGCACCCTGTAGCCAACGCCGCGAATGTTTTCGATCATTGAAGGCTCGCCCTCTGTGTCGAGTTGCTGGCGCAGCCGGTGTATTGATTGGCGTACAGTCTCTGGCCCTACCCCAGCTTCCGCGGTCCAGACGTGATCTAATAGAGCAGGGCTGTCAAAAATTTCTTTGTTGTTGCGCATCAAGAATTCTAGTAGGGCAAATTCTTTGGGGAATAAGCTAATTTCTTGGCCTTTGTGCGTGACTTTGTGGTCACGGGGGTTGAGAGTAATTCCGCCCAAATGAAGCTCATTCTCGGATAGCTGAGGGCTTCGTCTGAGGAGGGCGCGGATGCGAGCAGACAATTCCTTTAGGTTAAAAGGCTTTGTTAAATAGTCCTCGGCCCCAGAGTCTAAGCCTTCTTCTTTTTCTTCAATATGGCTTCTGCCGGTCAATATTAAAATAGGGGTGCAGCCCCCCTTTTTGCGAAAGTCTCGACAGATATCGACGCCTTTTTTGTCTGGCAGATCCCAATCTAAAATGATGACGTCGCATTTGTAGGTTTGTAGAAAATACTCGGCATCCTTGCCGTTGTGCATAATTTCGATGGTGTGATTCTCGTGGGTGAGCCAGTCGCCAACCAGAGCCGCCATCTCAAGATCGTCTTCAACAACAAGAATTTTTGCCATGTAGCTAATTATACTCGGGTGATTAGAGGGATGCGGAACCAGAAATTACTTCCCTTTCCCTCTTCGCTTTCTACCCCAATTTGACCCCCGTGAGCTTCCACTATGGCTTTGCAAATTGGCAAGCCGAGGCCGGTGCCTCGTCCTCTTTTTCCATCTGAAGTTTGCGCTTGCTGAAACTTCTCAAAAATGAGTTCTTGCATATTCTTGGGAATACCGCGCCCACTATCGACTATTTTCACTTCGGCCCAGTTGTCTTTGAACGCGCAAGAGAGACAAATTGTAGAATTCTCGGTCGAAAATTTGATGGCATTTGAGAGCAGGTTTATTACAACCTGCACTAGTCTGTCGCCATCTGCTGTTAGCTGTGCGTCCTCACAGTTGAGTTCGATGCTAACTTTCTGCTGCTCGGCGTGCGGGCTCACAGATTCTAGAGACTGGGTAACAATTGCTTTGAGAGAGGTCGGCTCTGGCACGATTGTCAGTTTGCCAGATTCCATTTTTTCTAGGTCTAGGAGATTATTTACTAGCCCGGTCAAGCGTTGCAAACTTTTTTGGGAATTACGTATGCGCACTAAGCCGCGTTCTTCTATCTGCCCATAAACGCCTTCCTCAATCAGTGTTAGAACGGCTTGAATTGATCCTAGCGGGGTTCTCAGATCGTGGCTGACCATGGCCACGAAATCTTGCTTCATTTGCTCAATATTCCGTCGCTCAGTAATATCTTGAAGACTAATGAGGAAGTGCTTTGCTTCAAGATCCTCAAATTTTGTTAGGGTCAGCTCAACTGGAAAAGTATTGCCATTACTTTTTTGACCTACTCTCTCTGTGAAACGACCGAATTCCTCTAGGTTAAGGGCCTCTGCTGCCAGCAATTTAGTGATTGGGCTGCCTACCAACTGACTCTCTGAGTACTCAAAAAGCTCTTCAATCTTGGGGTTTACTGACTCAATTGTGCCACCGGGGGAGATACTGATTGTACCTACAGGCAGGTGTCGTATGATTGAGCGAATACGCTCTTCGCTGGCTTTGATCAAGTTCTCAGCACGCTTGCGTTCACTTATGTCGTGGGCAACACAGAATAGCGATTTCTCAATGTCAGACCAGCGCGCGGTCCATAGCATTGCTACTTCAGTAGCGTCTGGTCTGACCACATCGGCTTCAAATGAACAGGTTGCTTTCTTCGCAACAGTATCTTCGATGATTCGGCGTATTCTTTCTGCGTCTGTTTTTGCCAAAATATCGATATATCGTCGACCGACTAGGTCACTTGGTTCGTAGGACCAGACTGTCTTTGCTGCAGGGCTGACATTAGTAAATCGACCGGAAGACTCAATTGAGCAGATAACATCTAAGGCGTTCTCGATGGTGGCACGTTCTTTTCTTGATGCTTCCGCAAGAGTCGCGGCCATCTTGTGAAATATTGCATCAAGTTCAGCAATCTCATCGTTACCTTTCGCTGGAGGATTGAGTTCCTCACCGGAAGCTAGCCTCATAGCGTTGTCTGTGAGAATATTCAGGCGTTTGCCAAAGCTCTGGCCGAGATAAAGGGTTAGCACAACTGTAAGCAGGATATTTAGAAGCGTGCCGACAATCAGCACAACATTGATGGCGCTTCTTATATCGGCCTTGGTTGATTCTTCTTGCTTTTTTGCGTCAGCAGTTAGCTCATTAAGCTCGCCTCGCAACTTGCTTTGATTCTTCTGTACCATGCCGTAGAGCTTGAAGGCAATGATATGACCGCGGTAGCCTTGAGGAGTATCACTGCCCTCTTTGGTTTGTTTGAAGATTTCAATCAGCTCGGCAATGCTGCTGTCTATTCGCTTTAGAATCTCCTTCTGTTGCATATCATCGCCAACGAGCCGATGCAGTTCAGTTTGAACTTTTACTGTTTCTGCACAAGACTGCTCGTAATGGCTGAGGGAAATTTTGCTGTGGGTAGCTGAGTAGCCGCCCATATAGATCAGAGCATCGTTAGTGCACAGAGTTAAAAGTTGGGCCTGCGAAATTAGAGATTTCGCGCGCTGCTCTTGGCGTATTTCTAGGTCAGCTTTCTTTAGCAAAACCGTAAGGATGGCTGTGAATAGCAATCCAAAAATAAGAGGCACAGATACAAGAATCATCAATTTTTGAGGAAGCTTGAAGCTGCGCATGTCAACATCTCATTACTTTATCCACCTGCGATAAGTCTATCTGAATATTGACGAGCCCAGTTCTGAAATTCTAGCGATTACTCCTTTTCATCTGCTACCGGTTGGGCAAAGCTTGACCGCATGTCTTCTCTCAAATTGGTGATGGTAACCACAATTTGATTTCTCTGGTTGTATATTCTCAGGATTTGTTGATCTATCGACCGGGCAGCATCAGCAGGGAGGGTCTTTTGAAATTCACGCAGGCTTTTTATGTTTGAGTCAAGATCGCCCAGAATGACATAGAGATCTGCGATCTTCTTCTCAAATATGTGATTGCCGAAGCTGGCGTCGAAGCCTTGATCTTCTATGGCTGAGTAGGCAT
Organism: Cyanobacteriota bacterium erpe_2018_sw_21hr_WHONDRS-SW48-000092_B_bin.40; assembly: GCA_030917395.1. Taxonomy (GTDB): domain Bacteria; phylum Cyanobacteriota; class Vampirovibrionia; order Obscuribacterales; family Obscuribacteraceae. The sequence continues at coordinate 759 of JAUPUU010000394.1, read as the reverse complement.
TTCTGCCGCCATTGGGCCCGCTGTAGCACCATTCACCAGGGGCTGAAATGAATTCGTCTCGGCCGGTGGCTGACGGCATATAGCTACCGTGACCCGTTGTTAGCCCGGCATCCCTTTGGCCCGTGATGCCAGTGGCTATTCTGTGATCTTTAGTAAAACCGAAGAAGGGAGGTGGGGTATGGACGCCCTCATCGCCGTAAATAGACTCGGCACGACTTCCTGCTTGAGCAACGAAGCTATCCAGGCGGCATGGCGGTAGTGCGGAAGATGGATTGGCAAGGGCCGCGCTGCCGTTAAAGAGCATGAGAGCGAGGCTGCATAGTATCCATGTCTTTCGCAGGGTCTTTATATAGGAGGATGCTGATTTCATAGTAAATGCTCCTTGGAGCTGCTTGCAAATTCAACGAGCCTTGAGAATAAGCGAGGCATTGTTATAACTGTGTTACAACGAAATTGGAGGCAGGAAATTGCCCAGATTAATCTAGTCTGTGCCTTTGGCTATGGCTAAAAGGGGAGCTTATTAGCTAAGAATCTACAGCCACAACAATGTGGTCGCTGGCCTGGCCTTTGCTGCCGTCTTTAAATACTGGCCAGAGCCGCAACTGATAGATTCCCAGGGCTGAGAAATCTTCTCGCTTCAGAGTAATCTTGCCGCTTTTGCCGCTAAACTCTGTTTTGAATTGAGTATTGGTTTGGGCTACGCGACTTGGAGTTGTGCAGTTTTGCTCTTCAAAGAGTAAGTTAGGTCGGGTGATTTCC
>JAUPUU010000393.1 GCA_030917395.1 Cyanobacteriota bacterium erpe_2018_sw_21hr_WHONDRS-SW48-000092_B_bin.40 | reverse complement strand
TCCAAATTGTCTGCGCCTATTAAGAGAGGATTACTAGCAATGGCTGACGACAATCAAGCAAAAGGTAAATTGGCCAGACTAACAGAAAGGTTGACGGCTGGTGCACCGCCAACGCCAGAGCAAATTGAAGAATCACAGCGTACTAGGAAAGCTCTTTTCGGCACTGCCAGACAGTGGGCCGAAATGCTGCCAACCAATATCATCGCTATCGATATCTCGCAATGCTCTCCAGATGGGCGCAAAAGTCACGGCGCATCACAGTCGGCACCAGGTAATTCAGATTACGATGAAATTCGTACCTTGCATAAACTTGAGAGGCCTGGCGATTCCAGCACAATCTACAAGCGATTTATTGATGGGTCTTGGGTTGTGGTAGAAGATTTAGATTGAGTGGAATTGAGTCAGTGAATGGTGAGTGGGTTGTGCAAGCTGGTTAATGCCAATTGCAAATTTTGCCTGCTCACGTTCTCACTCCGACGGTCTGTCTTCAGCTTCGAATTTATAGACCCGGTCTTGTTTGTCAAGCCAAATAGTAAGATTGTCGTATCTGCTAACTTTGGCCGTCGGATTTTCTGAGATTCGATACGCCAATACTTTGGTCGCAGAATTAAACATACCTTTGCCGAGTTTAGCCTCTACTTGAGCCTTGGTTTGACCGACCAGCGTAGGGGCAATTTTGCCAATGTTCACCCAGCGCTCCGCCGTAGTTTTTCCTGCTACAAGAGGAGGTGGATTTTGCTTTCCTTGGCTTGCTGGTGCGCCCTTGAGGCCCTGCGCCGTCGCGCCTGATATTGAGAGGGCTGTAAAGGCTACAAAGCTAGTTAGGTACTTATTCATATGCTCTAAGATAATTCCTGCTCTGCGTTAGCGCAAGCTATTTTTCTGCACTGATCAAGAGACAGCTGCCAAAATAGATACTGCCATTTACTCGTTATCTGGTATCAGGGCCGCTAATACGTATGAGGACCTCCGACCTTTTTTATCACAGATATATCGTTTCTTGGCTCGCCGCCTGAGCCGTCAGGAGCCTCGTCGATGCCCTTACCGTTACTGTCAAATAACCTCGTTGCTTTGTAAACAGCCGCGTTGCCGTCTTCCAGTCGGCTCCAGACCTCGATTTGATCCTCTTGCCAGACGGTGACTATGCGCCCGCTTTTAACGAGTACATTTACTAACGAGGAGCGAAGAATCAGGTCGTCATGCGAAGTTATAAATCCATTGTGCCTGCGAAAGAATATATATTTTATCGTTTTATCTACAGGCTCAGTGGGCCCCCAGCATTCAATATTTTGGTTCTGTGTTTTTAGATCAAACCAACTTTTGCCAGTGAATTCCTTGCCGTGGCGACTAGCATAAGGGCCCGGGCCCATATGAGGGTTAAAACAGTTAGGTGATACCAGACAGCCGTCAACTTCTACGGTTGCAGTATTGGCTGGAATTTTGCCCCACAGCCCAGCCAACCAGTTTGGAATCTTGTACCGTAGATTTTGTTTTCCTCCAAACTCAAGATCCAATTCTTTTTCCACAATGGCTTGCTGAAAAGGTTTGTTTCTGACGAGGCTTTTGGTTAAAGGCAACACGCAACAGTTAGGCAATGATTGCATTTCATTGTGAAGGCGCTCGTATACTGGAGCAAGTTTGGGGCCGATATCTTTTTTCGTATTCTCGACGGACAATCTTTTCCATTTCTCTTTAAGCGAAGTGGAGCCTAGATGCTTTTGCACATCTGCCAGGTCCCGCATGGCCGATAAGGTTGTAGAATTGATCGGACCGTAGGTCTTCTCCCGCATCTTGAGTGATTGAGAGAAGTATGATTCTGCTTCCTTCCATTTTCCTTGCTCGGACAGCGCTTTACCTACCATGTTCAAGGTCATGGCATGACGCTCACTGTTGGCCAATGATGGGACCGTCTTCTCAAGCTCTAAGGCCCGCTTGAAGTTAGTCTCGGCGCTAGACCAGCGCTTATTATCTTCGTCGTTGTAGGCAAAACCCCGGTAACAATCGGCTAGTTCAGAAGGGGCCTTTCCTGGATACCGTTCCAAGATAGCTGCGGCTTTCCTAAAAAGTAAAGCTGCGCTGGCATAGGTACCTCGATCTGCGCAATCCTCTCCCCATTTAGAAAGCTGTATTCCGGTAGCAAGACTGTTTGCTCCAAATTTTGAGTTCTGATACGAGAGCGCTTGGTTGTACAGTGAATCTGTTTCACTTATAGGTCTCTCAAAACGCATAGAACGCATCTCGCTGTCACTTTTTACCTTTTGAAAAGCGGCCTCACCGCTCAGTGTAGAAGCTGACGCCACCTGTGTGGAAATCAGCAAAAGAAGAACAAGGGCTCGGTACATAACTCCTCCCATGCAAAAGCACACACTCACGTGTGTACATGCTTTATTATTTTGTCAGTCTAGTAAATGGTTTCCTGGTCACCGCAAAGGCGGCAAATTCATTATAGCGTTGCTCTTGAAAAGTGCAATAGCAGGCTAGCCCTGCGTTGAAGAGTCTTTATCTTACTTCAGGCATAACGGAAATGCAGTTTTCTACACCCTACTCAAGGTCATCAACCACAACCCAAGCACCGTCGATCAGTCTTTTGAAGATTGTGCTCGCGTCACCTGGTTTCTTCAGGTTATGCAGTTCGCAAAGCTCTTCGTAGTCGGGGTCACCTGGAGCCGATACCGAGTCGGCGCTGGCATTCATTCCAGTTGGAAGGCTCTGCGCTATGTGTCGGGCGATTGTGTGATCAGGTTGCATCTCAGCCCATTGGCGAGCTGTTCCTTTGAGTGCTTCTCGTTCTGACTTTAGTTGAGCAACTTCGTCGGGCGTATTTCGCGGGCCAGAAAGCAGCCGTTCTGTCAGTTTCGTTAGTCTGTTTTCTGCTTGATTTTCATCCGTCATCTTTAGAATTCCTCTTTAATAAGGCGCACGCAAGTAGGAAACGCAGCTTTTAGTCTCTGTGAATAGAGATTGTTTGATTTCTGGCCGGTGGAGTGAGCGTAAGCGTCTGCAAAAACCTCATCTCGTATCTCATTTATTGAGTTTCGCTGCTTCAGCGTCAGTCTTAGCAATGTTTTTTCTTCTGCGCTAATTAGGTCGTAGTCTTTTTTGAATGCGGTTCGAAATAGTGGACTATCTGACATCAGTTCCCCGAACTTGTCTGCTGTAGCGTTGAAGGCATGGCCGAATTCATGACGAAGAGCAAACCAGATATCGTCATTTTGTCGCCAATGTCCGTGCGCTAGTACTTCTTCTGCTAAGTAGATTGTTCTGTCACCAGGATTGTATATGCCTATGGCAGCAGCGTCTATGTTTTGTTCAAGATCTGCTATCCTTCGAACCGCCTTGACTTTGATATTTTGGTCTCTTAAAAACTCGGCTTCAAAAGGATCAAGCGAATCGAGTGCCCGCTTTAGGTGTGCCACAAATCTCTCAGAGGGTGGAAACTTCTCAATAGCTGCCTTAATCTCAGCATCTGCATCTCGCAGGCGCGGCGCACCACCTTCTCCTAAGTCATCGGCCTGCGAGAGCATCATGTTGTCGCGCTTTGCTTCGTTGAGCACCGCATTTGGTTTAACTTGCGGGTGCTTAGGAATGGCAGCGAGTTGACCATCAGCTGTAAGCCCAACTTCTTGAGGCGCCAATTCTTCAGTCATGCGCGAAATAAATTTACTTGCTTTCTCTCTGGCGGCGCCGCCTAGTTGACTGGCGTCAGTTCCGAGCTGTTCTAGGGCTCCGGCTACGTCCATGCTTTTGGCAAGCTTGTTGGTGCCTAGGCCGACAGCCATGGCCCCTAGGTTCTCGATAGCTAGCTTAGTAGTCAGTCGAGTCTTCTCTTCTGGGCTCATGGCCTGCCAACTGTCGTTCATCTTTTGGCCGAGCCAAGCAATGTCTTTGAAAGGTTTGCAATAGTCGCCAGTTGCTCCAATATTGCCAAGATAGGCGTCGGCAACTTGAAATAGGTGGACCCCGCCAACCAATGTTTTGCCTATGGTCTCGCCAACCTTTCCGGCTTTGTCTACAGCAACTGGGTCGTTCGCCATTATTTCTCGGCTAAATTGTGCCACTTCGCAGATGGCTTTACCGGTGTCTTCGATGCCTTTTACTAGGCTGACCGTGCCGTCGCCAATGCCTGCTACAGCGCCGACGAATATGCGGAACTTTTGATGTTCTAACTCATTTTGAAATGCAGCGACACCTGCCCCTATTATTTGTGCTTGCTTATCTAGGGGAAGGGCTGCGATTGTCTCCAGCACTGCTTGCTGCGACATAGTATTTTCTTCTATGTGACCCTTGAGCAGCATCGGTTCTTTTAGGTCTTTTTCTGTTAGCTTTGTTTTGCGCGAAACTACGGCATAGGCTCCCACAATTTCTAACGAGTGATCCTGGTCGCCGCCAGCGCTTCCACTGTGATGATCGAAGTTGGCGAGATGCGCTTCTTTTACTTTGGAGGCGTCAACGTTTCTTTCTGTTGCGTCCAATGATCTAGCGGCGTGCTTTTCTGACGGTTCTTCAGCTTTGTCTGTATTAGGTTTTGATTCTAGGTCAGACAAGATCGCCTCTGCCAATTTGTAGGGCGCCAATTCGCTGCAATTATAATCTATGCTGCACAAGCCATGAAAACTAGACTGGATTGTCAAGCCCTTTCGGCAGCGATCGAGTCGAGCAATAACAATCCAGGTTCACTTAAAATGAGAAAGGGATTTCCAAATTGTCTGCGCCTATTAAGAGAGGATTACTAGCAATGGCTGACGACAATCAAGCAAAAGGTAAATTGGCCAGACTAACAGAAAGGTTGACGGCTGGTGCACCGCCAACGCCAGAGC
>JAUPUU010000392.1 GCA_030917395.1 Cyanobacteriota bacterium erpe_2018_sw_21hr_WHONDRS-SW48-000092_B_bin.40 | reverse complement strand
GGTTTGTACTGGTAACTTTCTGGCGTCAAAGCGATGTCACCGTCTTGGGTTTCACGCTCTACCATGCAGACATTAGTTATTGTGCCAATTAGAGTTTGATTGTGGAAAAGCCTTAAGACGCTCATTACTTAATCCTCAAGAAACGCTTCGGTATCATACCTTCTACCAAAATTTCTTTGTCCGCTTTTACAAAATTAGTCAACGGGGGTCCTTATTCTGGGTGGCTAGTAACACCCTGACTATTCCATTCACAAAACTCTCTGACAGATTTTTCGGTAGTGTAGCGATTCAAGGTGTCTAAAACTCTTTCAGAAATTACTAAATCCCTTGACGGCTTGCCTCCGAAGTCATCCCGCCCAGCTTGTCCGGTTATCTTGAACCAGTACCATTTCCCTAAAGCTGAGTCTGGACGACCTTCTCGCCATACACGTTTAAATTCCTGCTCGTCTCCCGATATCTCTACTTGATCAAATTCGATGCCTGTTACTGGCGGCTGTAAGGCTTCTAGGGCTTGCCTTAGTCTTTCTGTTCCAATGAAGTGAAACGTACAACCCAAGAAATCATCCATTGGCCAGCGGTTAAATTCATAGTGAAGGTGTGACACAACGCAGGGATGATCAGAACGCTTACCTACATAGACAGTATTTTCACCGTATACGCCCGAATAATGAGGTATGTAATTGTAAAACTTCATCTCTCTCCCTTCTTCAGTGGCGGTATGAAATAGCGCCCGTACTCTTCATCTAGCTTGTGCATGTGTTCCATTACTTGCTGCCTGGTGGCTGTCGCATTTTCGTACTTAAACTTCTCCCAACTGCTTGTAATCAAGTCATGTACCCATTTCCCGTTGTGTGTTGCTGTTCTGGGAATACCGCTAAGATACTTTTCCGAATGAACTTCTTTAGCCTTAAATAGCCCAGGATACTTGTCTCTCAGTGATTGCGGCAAGGCGTGATGTATGGCAAGGTCCAGACCCTTAAGTTCAGGATGTGCCCTGAAAAATGCTGTCTTGTAGCTAGCTTCAATACGTTCTATTCGTAACGCTGCTAACTCTGCTTCTGTCTTTGTGAGCATCTCCTTTTTAGTCAATCCATACTGCTGACGCAGCTTCCTATCTGTCAGTATCTCACTACCACGCTCAGGAAAGAACTGCACCATCTCCATGATGTGGCCGCCTATGCCTTTGTCATGGGCATCCTTAACCACATCGCTTGCCTTTACAGTTACTCCCACTCCAGCATCTGCTAATGGCTCAGCTCTTCTAAACAGGTTGCTAATAGCGTGTATTGCTCGTCTTTCTGCCTCGGGATTTCTCGGCAGTGCATCCAATCCCTCTTTTAAAAATGCAATCAAAGCCCCTGGCTTGCGCAGTTTATTTGCTTCGACGGCTCCCGAGGCAAGACCAAATCCTGAGCCTAGCTCCGCAGCTATAGCCATTTGATCAGCGGGACTCTGCTTTTCATACCAGCGGTTCAGACCCTCTGATATGTTTTTTAGAGGCAAGCTGTAATCACCTGTTTGCCTTGCCCTGTCTGCATATCCAATACCACCGGCTGTGAGTTGCACTCCTGCCACCAAGAGCACGGCAGCCGCTTCGCCTGCTTCTGCTGCCTTTTTTCTAGCTTCCGCTGGATTGAATAACAAATCGCGGTCATACTCAAGTACGGTCCAAACTGCCTTAATACCGGCTAAAAGAGTGTCGCGGGAAGCTTCACCGGTACGCCTCACAATCTCTTCTGATGTTTGCCTTAGCGACTCTTTAGCAGCTTCTGGCCCGGCTTCAAATGCTCTAGCTATCATTTTCAAATCTTGCGGCGTCAGTTGTCTCACGCCTGCTATTTCTTGCTCTGGGTAGCTTAAATGCCCTTTTAGCGGCGACTCAAAGACGTGGCTTCCACATGACTCCTGGTCATCACTTTGACTGTCTGCCTGTAAAAACTGCGCTCTAGTGTCAGTCGCCTGCTCTTTTGCAAGCCTGATAAACCGGTCCTTTTCTTCCCCTGGTGGTAGTTTTTCGGCATGTTGCCTTAAGCCTAGTATTGGCTGAAACACTGGGTTATGCTTGGCCATTTCGGTCAGCTCTTCAATCGTCTTTGATTGCTGCTCTACTGTCTCTTTAGCTGTAGCTGCTGGTCTTGAGCGCTCGATTACTCTGGCAGCAATTATTTGATCTCCATCAAACAGCTCGATACTTTTATCCTGTTGCTCAATCAAAGCCTGCAAGCTGGCGGCTCTGTTCTTTGGTGTAGCTGATCCATCGCTTCGGTCTGGATTAGCGGCGTTGAAACTTTCAATCTGATCGGATGTAGCGTTTCGTGCCTGCTGAGCCTCTGGGCTAACTAGCGCGGGCTTTTCTGCCTGCTGTCGGTTTAGCTGCTCGCCCTGGTCTTTTGCTTTGGCATCTGACATTGGCGCCTACCCTCAATCCAGTACTGGCTAATATGCCCGCCTGTGGCTGATAAGAAACTTTGCGCCGCCCATGCGCCGGTCTGCGTGGGTTGGTAGCGGCGAAATAGTCCGACTATTGTCCGGTCGGGGCAGTGGGTGGACGTATCAGGAGCAGCATGCAAAGTCACACCAAGGCTTACGACGATAGTGGTGCCAAGACGAGAAAATGGGGAGATACAGCGCGGCAAAATTTTGCAAAATGGGGCGGGCAATAAGGTGATTAAACTATCAAGCAGACATAAAGAAGCGCCCCAACCAATAGCTAGGACGCTTCAATTAGACTGTATTTTGGCGATTACGCGCTCACAAAGTGTTCGGAGTCGGCTTCATTGACAGTACAGTTGACTTGTACTTCTAATGCATGGACAACCTTAAGTAGACGCTCCAAACTGACACCCTTGTAGCGATTGCGTTCATCTCTAGAGACTTGAGTCTCGTCAACTCCAATTTTGTCAGCAAGCGCTTTTTGAGTGAGCTTCTTGTAAATTCGCAATTTGACTAGCAGATCTCCAATGCCCTCGATTGAGGCTTGAGGCGGCTTTGAACCGTCAGTCAAAGAGTCATATTCTCTTACTTCTTGATTCAATCCTTCCAAAATTGCAACAGTAGGTTGCACGTTGGCCTCAATCTGGTCTTCAGGTAAGCCAATTCGAGTCAGCAATGCTCGATTTTGCTCAATGATTTTTTTGCACTCATTTATTTCCTGAAGCTTTTTTGCCCTTTCTCTATCGCTTTTGATCATTCCTCACGCTCCCTCGTCTACTCGCCTGGACCATTTGGCGCAAAATTGATGCTGAGAAACCCAGCATAAGACTGTAGCAAGTACGACGGATATATATTGACTTAGTTGCCAAATATATGCCCATCCAGACAAATTTGTCACGTTATTTTTTTACAGCCTCTGAGAAGTAAGTCTCACCACACCCTTTTGACGACCTTCAGAATCTTGATGAAACCGCTCAATAGGCGCTGTTGGCGCCTTTAGAACAGTTCCGTCGTTAGTAAAAACCAAAACTGGATAAAGCTTGACTAAAGCCTCAGATTGCCGTCCCAGCAGGGATGACCAGTCGAGGCGAGGTTCCAAAACAGACAAATACTCATGAAGAGCAGGGAGCGCAAACCGATCACCTTGAACTTCAAAGTAGCCTTCAATACTGACTGGATCAGCCAAACGCTCAACGAATTCTCCGCTGATTATTATTGAATGAGATTCAATTTTAGAGAGCGCTTGAGCGGCCAAGAGCAAATCCCGAGCCATACGCTTTCTCTTTCCCAGGTCCCAAGCATCGGAGGAGGTCTCTGTTCCGGTGACTAATGAACAGTCGAGCAATTGAGCTGGAGACATCTCTATCTCAACAAAAGGAAGCAATCCATCATCAGACCATGGTAACAAGACCTTCGGAGCAATAATGTCCGGACTGTCGTACTTCTGGCTGTTTTCTATCAAAGACATGAACAACTCATGGTTTAAAACGAAGCGCTGTCTCACTAATTGACGTCCTCACCTATTTCCAGCGAAAGGTATTGATACATCGCCCCTGACCCACCAAGCAAGGATACCACCACCTTGACGAAAAGTACAAAACTTAGACAAAATCATAAAATCTACCAATATGCGCAAGATATACAACCCGGACACAAAATGTCATCCTCCCCAAAAATCGCCCTTATATAGGGTACGCCCGCCGAATACCAAACCTAAAAGTTTTGGAACAAACACCTTGACACATACGTCATGATGATCAATACTTTACTTACACCCCCCCCCTAGAGGAAGACCACCATGGCAGACGCCGATCACGATAATTGCGAAGAAATCATTGAAAAGCTGCATGTACAGCACATTCAAGAGGAAGAAAAGTTGCATCTGGAGCATGTGAATGAAGAGGAGAGCCTGCATAAGGCCCACCTCAAAGAAGAGGCGCTGCTGGAAGCAGCGTTGCACCATGGAAAAGTTGAAATTCACATCGACTGTAAGCCAGTTCACCTCAAGCGCGGCAAATACAGTGTTGTCGAGTTGAAGAAATTAGGTGGCGTATCTGATGGCTATCGTTTGTTTGAAGACAAACATGGACACCTAACGCCTCTGGACGACAATGCCATTGTCGAAATCAAAGGCGGCGAATGCTTTGAGTCAGTCCCCCAATCTGGCGGCTCTTCGTGAGTAAAGGGGGCCGCTATGGTTAACGAAGAACTGGAACCTCTAAAAAAACACTGCGATGAATTATCGCTGCACATTGAGGGTGGCGTTGAGTACATACACTTCAAAAACCTCAAGCTGCCAGAGGGTTGCAGCCCGCAGTCAACCAATGCGATCTTCTGCCCCAGTCCGCGTGACGGTTATGAATCTCGCATGGGATTTGAGCAAAAAGTCGTCACGCCATTTCCCAGGAACTGGACTGAAATCAGAATCCTTGATCGCAATTGGGCTGCATTTTCCTGGCGCTATCCTGTAGCTGGGCTCTCTTTGCTTCAGATCCTACTGGGTCATTTTGAGGGGTTAAAGAGCAACAAATGATTGAAATTCGTCTGCCCACCGATCTTTATGCACATATTGTAGAAGACCTGCAAAAGCCTCATGAATTCGCGCTAGAGAGGGTTGGATTTGTATTCGGGAAATTCGATGAACTAACCTCTGATAAATCAGTGGTGCTGCTTCATCAATACACTGCGGTAGCCGATGATGACTATATTGAAAACGACAATTACGCTGCTGCCATCAACTCGGAATCGATTGTAAAGGCAATGCAAGTTGTTCGAGTAAAGCGGGCAGAGCCAGGCTGCGTCTTCCACATACATACACATGAACACAAAGGCAGACCCTCCTTCAGTAGGCAGGATCAGCAGGGCCTGCCGCCATTAATCCCTGGGTTTCTTAGGTCGGCGCCAAAAGGTGTCCATGGGCTGATTTTGCTCAGTCACAATAACGGCATTGCGCAGGTATGGAGACCGACTGCTCCTGACCGGCCTGAGAGTTCATCGATTGTACTTACCGGAAAATACATGCGCGTTTGGAGCTGAAGATGATGAGTGAAGACAACGTAGCGAATCGATTTGACAGACAGAAATTCCTGGGCGGCAACGCACAAGAGCAAATTACAGCATTCACCGTAGGTGTAGTAGGACTGGGCGGAGGGGGTTCTCATCTGATTCAACAGCTTGCGCACGTTGGCTTTCAACACTACGTGCTTTATGACTTTGATACGGTTAGTTTCACTAATCTGAACAGACTAGTCGGTGCAACGGTTGAAGATGCCGAAAAAAAAGAAAAGAAAGTCAAAGTCGCAGAACGACTTATAAAAGGACTCCAACCAAATGCGATCATTCGAAGCCACCAATCTCGGTGGCAAGATGAACCTGAAGACCTCAAAACTTGCCAATTGATTTTCGGTGCCTTGGATACTTATCTAGGGAGAAAAGAGCTTGAAGAGTGCTCTCGTCGCTACCTTATGACACTTGTCGATATCGGCATGGATGTTCACACCGGCCAGGATGGAATACCAATTATCGGCGGGCAGGCAATAATTTCAGCCCCAGGTGGTTTGTGTATGCGCTGCATGGGATTTTTAACCGATGAAAAACTCGCTCAAGAGCAGGCGCTTTATGGTGGCATAGGAAGCAGACCACAGGTAGTCTGGAGTAATGGAGTACTAGCATCAACAGCTATTAGTATGGCGATGAATCTAATCAGTGGTTGGACAGGTGCTGCGGAGCAAAGCCTCTATCTCATTTACGATGGGAACAGAATGACAGTAAAACCAAATAGGGCGGTTTACTCAATTCAAGAGCCGTGTAGCCATTTCCCACCTGAAGCAGTTGGTCCAGTAATTCTCTAATGCAAGCGAAGAGCGGCGCAGCGCCTAAATGGTAGCGCCAAAGAACGATAGATCAAACTGAAAAAGTGCCACTCCAAGCTTAAAGGACCTACAGCAACGATTGGCGTTTATGCTCAGCTTCACATAAACGCGAATCGTTGCCGCCCCTCTTATTCTGATTGTCTGTCATTGGATCGTCGCATTTGCTTTAATCGAGGAGAGAAAGCGCGATAGAAGCTATCTAATGTGTCGCAAAGCCATTTATGCTGAACGAGCCAATTTGTTCTATCAGCAGGATCAGCCTGCTTGGTCAAAACAACATAACTTTGTTTATTGTCAGGTAATTCTCTCCACTCAAGCGAAGAGCCAATTTCTTTCTCAATTTCGGGCAATTCATTTCGGAGTAGTGCGAAATTTTCCTTAGCATTTGTCTGGAGTATTAAGGTGGCGGTAATACGTTTTTCTCTGGTATTAACTGTTGCGTTTAGCGCTGCCTCAGAGGTACCAATAGCAAGATGAGCCCAGTGCTGTGGAAGCGGCTTCGTTGCTTTTAATAGCTTATTGTTTTTGCTCACATATTTAAAAAATTCTGTCCAATATTCAAGTTGGAGCTGTTTTGTCTCAGTAAGCACGATGTGCTGTGCGGCTTCAGAGACCTGACCGACAAAATTGTTTGGCTTGCAGACAGTGTTAAATTTCGGAGCAATTACTGACTCTCCAATACGCCATAGTTCAATCTCGATGCCAAAAAACCGTATGTCTTCCCCTGTAATGGTGTTAAGCCAGTCGAGCGCAGCGCGATGTTCATCTGTAAAAGCTTGTGCTACCCAAACAATAGTGACAGCATTTAGACCGGCGGCATAAGTCAACAATTGACCAAGGTGCAAGTGGTCTGTTTTTTCTAGCTGATTTTCAATCAAGACCCAATTGCCGCTGTTAGGCTCTTTACAGAGAATGTCAGCTTTAAATGGACCAACGTTTTGCTCCCTTGCTTCCACTTCAAGTTCGATACCGATTGATTCGCCTAAAAGTGAGATGTTCTCATCATTAGCCAACCATGGTGTGAAATCTGAAGACTCTGAAATCCAAACGGTACGTAAATCAACCTTTTCCAATCGACCGAGCTTTTGCTCTCGCGCTTTGTTGGTTATTGGATTTGGCAACATTTAAGTGTCCTCAAAGACATAGAGTGGTCCATAAGTATATCAATCTAGCTAAGTAGGCTATTTGCAAACCTAAATGTCGAATAGTTAGGACTCTTGATTCTCGAACCACACATTAAATCCCAAGAAAAGTGCAAAAGGTATTGTCAAGAAAGTACACTTAGTAGCGTCGAGATCTGTCGCTTCGCGCAAAGAGCGGAAACAAAAAAATCCGGCTCAGGAAGTGCATCTTGCAACTTCTAAAACCGGGAAGTAAGCGATCTATTTCAGTACCGCATACAGTGGCTATATTTTAGCACCACTAACTCGAAGAAAAAAGATCTAGCTGCAAAAAAGTGGTGGCTCTGGTCCATGGGACCGCGCACTTAATTCACTCCTTATCTTGGAAATGAAGCCCTGGAGCGGCAAAGCGTCTTCCTCGCAGGGTGCCATACTGAGATAATTTGCCAACACAAACAGGTACGATTTCAAATTTGGAACAGGCAAATCTAAAGAAACTTCGCCTGTGAGAGATGCTACTTTGTCCCTCCACTCTTTATCGGCAGCCTCATAAGAAACAAGGCTGACCTTCTTCTTAGTCTGTATATCTCTTTTGGTCCGCATAGACAGCTCATAGACTATCCTGCGAGCGGCGAGAAGCCCCGGCGGCGTAAATTTTTGAGAGACAGTGGAAGGAGGCTTGCTTTCCGGACAAGCAGCCTCCACCACAGCGTTATAATCGTCCGTACACATTGCAAAGAAGCCGGAGGCGAGATCTTCATAATCGGCGCGCCAAATGTCCTGGTGGTTGTATAGAGTCTCCCTAGAGCACTTAGCGGCCTTCTGCAATTCAACGGTAGTGAAGGAGCGCTGAAGTTTTTTGATGCCGACCAGGGCGTCGGCAATTCTTTTGCG
>JAUPUU010000044.1 GCA_030917395.1 Cyanobacteriota bacterium erpe_2018_sw_21hr_WHONDRS-SW48-000092_B_bin.40 | reverse complement strand
CTGCTTATTGGCCGTGTTATGTTGTTTAGTGTGCGCCCTACAAAATATTCATCTGATGAGAAGAAGTCGACTTTAGCCTTTTCAAAATTGGAATATCTTGTGGTGCCAAGTTTTGCCTCTAGCACATTGCCAGTCCATTTTTCGGCTTTTAAACCGACTTTTGAACCAACCCAACTATCCCAGGCAAATTGACCAACTCCATCTCCCATAATCTGGGCTGCCTGGTGCACCGATGCCATATCGTGACTAGAGGTCTCTAAATGATTCATAGCGTTCATGATTGGATGCAAGGCATCTTTAACCATGTAACCGGCCATTACTGTACCGACAATGGCTTTGCCAACACCGGCCTTAGGTAAAACTGTCTTCATCACAACGCCGATAGAACCGGCTACAGCTACTTTCGCTGCCAGGTCTAGTGGGTGCGAGATATCATGGGCGACAGCCTTAAGCGCGCCAGGTACGGCGTAAGCAAGACCTTCTACTCCAGCCATGCCGTAGCGCGCCACCTTTGAATCACGGGCGAGATTGTCGAAAACGTTGCCACCATCTGTAGTTTTGGCTTTCGCTTGAGCAATGTTATCGGAGAGTGAGCGTAGTGTGATGTCGGGCTTTTCTCCCGTTGAGGCAGCTTGGCCCACTAGTCCCTTTAAACCACTTAAACCAGTTAGCCCTGTCAGCTCAGTGTGAGCAACGGCAACCGGTTCAGCTTTTGCTTGGGGGGGCTGGTTTAATCCTTCGTGTAATTTCGCTGCTACATCGGCCTTTAATTTGGAAGTGTCTTCATTGGGAGCTACAGATTGGTCCAATTTGCCATCAGCCATTTATTTTGATTCTCCAGATACCTGCTTGCGCCGACTTGAGAAGCGTTTGGCTGATCCAAAATAATGAAATTCGCCAGGGGTGCACAAGGTCCGCCCGCCCTCCGGCTAGTGGAAACTAGCTACGTTTGGCATGGCTTTTCGACTTCTCGTCGGTTATGTCAAGAGATTAAGCCAAAAGATATCTAATGTCACTATCGGTAAACCTCATTGCCTTCGTATTTCCCCCACTATTGGCCAGTTTTGGCGAAATATTTATTTAAATAGCCGTGAGAATTCTTGTTTGCCGGGTAAACGCCTGTTGCTTTTAGCGTTTGAGACGATCTCAATTCGAAGTTAAGCCGGTAAATTAAGGGAGCACTTTTGAATCTAATCTAGAAGGAAAAAAGCATGGGCATGTTAGCCGACCAGGTGGCGGTAGTTACTGGCTCAGGACGAGGAATCGGCCGAGCAATTTCGCACGCTTTGGCAAAAGAAGGCGCCAAGGTAGTAATCAGCGACATAAATGAAGAGCTGTGTAAGCAAACTGCAGCTGATTTTGAGAAAGACGGCTTCGACGCCATCGCAGTTCCTTGCAACGTTACAGACTCTGCTAGCGTGGCAAAAATGGTTGAGGCCATTGTCGCCAAGTGGGGCCGTATCGACATCCTGGTAAACAATGCCGGGATCACCCGCGACAATCTATTTATGCGGATGAGTGAGGAGCATTGGCAAGCAGTTATCGATACTAACTTGACCTCAGCCTTCAAAGTGACCCAGCCCATTATTAAAGTGATGTCAAAGCAGCGCTCCGGTCGCATTGTCAATATTGCCAGCACTTCTGGTGTGCATGGCAACTTCGGTCAGGTGAACTATGCTGCCGCTAAATCAGGGCTAATTGGTTTCACAAAGACTATTGCTCTTGAATATGCCTCGCGCAATATAACTTCCAATGCCATTGCTCCTGGGTTTATCGACACCGATATGACCAAGGCATTGGGTGAGGAAATTATAAAGAACATACTCGATCGGGTTCCGCTTAAGCGTATGGGTACTCCTGAAGACATCGCTGCTGCAGTGGTGTTCCTTGCTGGTCCTGGTTCGTATGTAACCGGCCAAGTCTTGGAGGTTTCGGGCGGTCTTTATACGTAATATAGAAATACACAATTAGAAACTGGTTTTCTGACGTGATATTCTATGCACTCCGGATCGGGCCTACTTGGTCCATTAGTTTTACATGCGGTTTTCAAAGTTTTTAAAAGAGGTAGACAGTACTCATGGAAGAGAAGGAAGCCTTCGAAAGAGTAAAGAAGGTTGCTGTGGCCCAGCTCAACGTTAACGTTGAAGAAGTGACCATGGAAGCTAGCTTCACTAAAGATCTAGGCGCAGATTCACTCGACACAGTCGAGCTCGTCATGGCTTTAGAAGAAGAGTTTGGAATGGAAATTCCAGACGAAGATGCTGAAAAAATCACCACTGTTGGTGAAGCCGTTAAGTACATTGCAGGTCACCTTTAGAGCCAGGCTTTAAAAGGTGATACGCACGAAAAAGTGAACGGTTTTGTATCCAAAGTGGACCACGTTCAGTGGTCCACTTTGGATTGGTATTAACTAGAGATAAAGTAGAGTAATGACAAAAGAGCGTGTAGTCGTTACCGGTCTGGGGCCCATATCCGCAGTCGGTACAGGCAAGGATGAGTTCTGGGAAGGGATCGTCAGTGGTAGATCTGGCGTTAAGTTGGTTCAACGTATACCTGAAAAGCTCAGACCATCCTGCAAAATAGCAGCTGAAATGTATGATTTCGATCCATCCAAATACATGGATCACAAAGCAGTAAAGCGCACAGATAGATTTATTCAATTCGCTATTGCCGCCTCCAAGTTGGCAGTTGCCGATTCAAAGCTTGACCTTAGTAAAGAAGATCCCGAGCGAGTAGGTGTTGCCGTTGGTTCGGCCGCTGGTGGCTTCCAGTCGATTGAAGATCAGTTTCATGTTTTGATGGACAAAGGTCCTGACCGTTGTTCGCCATTTACCGTGCCTATGCTGATTGTCAATATGACTGCCGGTTGGGTATCGATGCTACACAACGCTAAAGGTCCTAATACCTGTACTGTCACCGCTTGCGCCACTTCGGCCCATTCAATCGGTGATGCCTACAGAATTATTGAGAGGGGTGAGGCTGACATCATGTTTGCTGGCGGCTCCGAAGCCCCAATAGCAGCATTGGTGATGGCCGGATTTGCCTCTGCTCGCACTCTGAGCACACGTAATAGTGAGCCAGAGAAAGCAAGTCGCCCATTTGACAAAACTCGTGACGGATTTGTTATGGGCGAAGGTGGCGCAGTCTTGATGCTTGAGTCGCTTTCGCATGCCATTGCCCGCGGTGCTCATATTTACGCTGAGATTACTGGCTTTGGTAGCACCGGTGACGCTTTTGACATCGTCCAGCCTTGTGCTGATGGTTCAGGCGCTGCCAGAGCTATGAAAATCGCTCTGAAACAGAGTGGTATCACGCCCGAAGAAGTCGATTATATCAATGCTCACGGTACTTCTACACCGCTGGGCGACAAGGCTGAAACCAAGGCAATTAAGACTGTCTTTGGTGAGCATGCCACTTCTCATAAATTGGCCATCTCATCAAGTAAGTCGATGACTGGGCACTTATTGGGCGCGGCTGGGGCAATTGAAGCGATTGTCTGCATCATGGCGATTCAAGACAATATCATTCCACCCACGATCAACTTGAACGAGCCCGACCCCGATTGCGATTTGAATTACACACCGAACACCGCGGTACGTAATGCCAAAGTTGATATCGCTATGTCAAATAGTTTCGGCTTCGGTGGACACAACTGCTCACTTATATTTAAACGCTACAAAGGCTAATTTATGTCATCTGCAAAAGACATTCTGGTCGGCAAAACCATTTCTCAACTGAAAGGGTTGCTCGCTGCAAAAGATGTGTCTGCTGCTGAGGTGCTCGACAGCCATATTGCTCAAATAGAAGCTCATGAAGGCGATATCAAAGCTTTTTTGAGTTTGTCTTTTGAGCAAGCTCGCAGCCAGGCCGCTGAGCTAGACAAGAATTTTGACTTTAAGAAGAATGCCACAGACAGTGTATTGGCAGGGGTGCCAGTGGCAATCAAAGACAATATGTGCGCCATTGGCACTAAGACTACCTGCGGCAGCAAAATATTAGAGAATTTTGTCGCCCCTTATGACGCTCAAGCTGTTGTTAACTTGAAGAGCAGTGGTGCTTTGATATTGGGTAAAACCAATCTTGATGAATTTGCCATGGGCTCATCTACTGAAAATTCGTCTTATCAACGCACTAAGAATCCATTTGATACAGCCTACGTACCTGGCGGAAGTTCTGGTGGTTCAGCGGCAGCGGTAGCCGCTGGATTTACAGTCAGCGCCCTCGGTTCTGATACCGGTGGTTCTATCAGACAGCCTGCCAGCTTCTGCGGCGTGGTCGGTATGAAGCCGACCTACGGTACCGTTTCTCGTTATGGCCTGGTGGCTTTTGCCTCAAGCTTAGATCAGATCGGACCATTTGCTCGCACGGTTGAGGATGCCGCTCTTACTTTGCTAGCAATCTCCGGTCATGATGGCAAAGATTCAACTTCGCTAGAGAATCCTTACGCTAGTGCTGCAAACTCGAAAGGCTTTCCTCAGCTGACATTGCCCTTTATTCAGGGTTTGAGCAAGCAATCGCCTGATGAATTATTGAAAGGCACCAAGATTGGTATCATCAAAGAATTGATTGGCGATGGTATTGAGGACGGTGTTAAGCAGTCGATTTCGTCTGCGACGAAACTTCTTTCTTCCCTTGGTGCACAAGTTGAAGAAGTCTCCATCCCCCATGCTAAATATGCCCTACCTGTCTACTACATCTTAGCCACAGCCGAAGCCTCTGCTAATTTAGCGAGATTTGACGGCGTGCGTTATGGCTTGCGAGATCTCGAAGCCACCGACATTCTTTCGATGTATAACGAAACCCGCGAAGCTGGTTTTGGTGCTGAAGTTAAACTGCGCATTATGCTTGGCACCTATGCCCTGAGTTCGGGCTATTACGATGCTTATTATAAAAAGGCACAACAGGTCAGACGCCTCATCACGGCTGACTTTGACAAGATTTTTGCCAACTATGATTTGGTTCTTTCTCCCACCGCTCCGTCGACCGCTTTTAAGTTCGATGAAAAGACGGGAGATCCATTGCAAATGTATCTGTCTGACATTGCCACGATTCCAGCAAATTTGGCAGGTTTACCAGGCATTTCACTGCCCTGTGGCCTAGCGCCAGCGGCCTCAAGCTCTGGCAAGCTACCTGTCGGTCTGCAGTTGCTTGGCGCCCCTCTGTCAGATGCTGTACTAATAAAAGTGGCCTATGCTTTTGAGCAGGCGCTAAAACTTGATTGCAGCGCCCCAATGTTGACCAAAGTGTTAGCTTAGATAAAATTTTTCAGCAGGCAGAATATTAGTCCTATTTAGAGCGGCTTCAGCTGTCAGCCTATAGACTATTGATAATTGACTGCCGGGAAATCAAAAAAGTATTTAAAGGGAAGTAAATGAGAATGCTCAAGTCTATGAAACTGATTCTGGTCGTTGCAGCACTTTTGTATCCTACTGCGGCCTTTGCTGGTGCTAACGATTTCTTCGGCAACTCATTGCCAGTTGGAGCTGGCGGTCCTTCTGAACCGGCTGGAGGTTCAGCCGCGGCCAATCCTACCGATTTCGCTCCGCCGGCAAGTGGCGGCGCCAATGATTTGTCTGGCGATGAGAAACGCATGCAGAAGAAGTATCGCGAGATGCTGAAACATTGCCAGGGTCTTATTGCCAAGGGCGAGAAGATGATAAAAGATGGTGAAGCCCACAAAGATGACAAGATGGTTAAAAAAGGCAAGGTCTTTAAAGGCATAGGCGAGCGCAAGTATGCCGAATTCAAAGCCAATAGCCCCTTGCCTGAAGATAAGAAGCTTCCTGACCTTCCGGTTGAAAAGGCAGCAGAATAAGCAGAGCTGATAGTTAAGACTAAAATCGAGAGTTTATGACATTGAAAAAACATGTGTTTGCCAACCTGCCTGCGGCGGTGGGCCGTACACCCTTAGTCAAACTCAACCGCGTGGTTAGCGGTCTTGATGCCACAATTTTAGTCAAAGTCGAATCGATGAACCCTCTGGGGTCGGTTAAAGATCGTATTGGCATTTCCATGGTTCTCGATGCTGAAGAGAAAGGCTTGATTGAAGCCGGTCGCACTGTTCTCATTGAACCGACCTCTGGCAATACTGGTATTGCCCTGGCCTTTGTGGCGGCTGCCCGTGGTTATAAATTGATTTTGTGTATGCCTGAGACCATGTCTATTGAACGACGCAAGATGCTTCAGGTCTTAGGTGCAGAGTTGGTCCTAACACCTGGTGCTGAAGGTATGAAAGGGGCCGTTGCTAGAGCCGAAGGGATGATTGCTGAGACTGCCAATTCATACATGCTGCAGCAATTCTCTAACCCTGCCAATGCCAAGGCTCACAGGCTGACTACAGCACCAGAAATCTGGCATGACTGCGGCGGCGACATCGATATTTTTGTTGCTGGTGTCGGTACTGGAGGCACCATCACTGGTGTGGGACAGACAATCAAAGAATTGCGCAAAGAGCAGGGTAAAGACCTTTTAGTAGTTGCTGTAGAACCAGTTGATAGCCCAGTATTAACTCAAACTCGTGCTGGTCTTGCGGCTAAGCCAGGACCCCATAAAATACAAGGCATCGGCGCTGGTTTTGTACCGGCGGTGCTTGATATGAGCTTGCTCAATGATGTCGTTACGGTTACTAATGACCAGGCTTTTGATATGGCTCGTCGCCTTCCTAAAGAAGAGGGAATTCTTGGCGGTATCAGCAGCGGTGCCAATGTGCAAGCAGCAATTGAGTTGGCCAAGCGACCAGAAAATAAGGGTAAGACCATTGTCACTGTTATTTGCAGCAGTGGTGAACGTTATCTCTCAACGGCACTTTTTGATTTTTAGAAGCTAAATACTGCCAATTTTTCGTATTCTCCCGATTGGCTCTAACAAAAGCTAAGTCTATTCTGGCAATTAATTCGCTTTGTGAGTGTGCCAATTGCCTGCCCCCGAAAGCAATCGCCAAGTTAGTGATGCAATGGCTAGTAGCCAGAGTACTTTGGCGGGTCAAGAAACTTTGGCCGCCAAGCTTTCACGAGAAGCACATTTAATTTCAACTGCCAGCGCCGATGCGTACAGCTCTACTAGCAAAGCCATAAAAGAGCACCCAGAACATTTGATCTCCACTTTTGCCGCTTCAACGGTTGGGGGCGCTGCTTTGGCGCTTCTGCAGCGCAGAGCGGGGTGGATGGCTTTATCGGCCGAGATTGCCGGCGCAGCTCTTACAGTACCTGCACTAATTGATGGTGGAAAACGCGCCCATGATGGATACCGGGCTATTAGCAATACGTTTGCTAGTAACTCTGGCTTTGAGTCAGATCGCCGGCAATTGTCTTCCGCCTTGGGCTCACTCACTACAGACTTTGTCGCAGCCACAGCTGGAGGCTTAACTGGGGTAGCGGCGGTGAGAGCCGCAAGTTGGCGCTCTGTGCGGCCGCTAGCGGATAACACTGAAAACGCCGCCAAGATTTTCCTTCACTCTTCAGATTCTGCCAGCCCGGCAAAGGCGCCGTCAGCAGAAGCTGTGTCGCCAATTTTTGATGTTAACCGCATCGATAGCCACCCGGATAAAGCTATAGCCGATCTCTACTGGAAGGCCTGGCCAAGCATCATGAAAGTTGAAGCTCGCAAACCAGGCCGCGATACCTTTGCTACTGGCTTTGTGGTAAGTGAGAAAGGTCATGTCGCCACAGCCTTTCATGCTATTGCTGACGCTGAGCGTGTCAGCTTCTTGCGCGCTGATGGCAGTAAAGCTTATGGCAAGCTAGAGTCCGTAGATCCCGGAGCTGACCTGGCTATCTTTAAAATCGACAATGTAGTTTATAAGCGCGATCGGCTAACTGGTCGCTCTGAGCATGTGACAGAGCCTATGGAAGCCTTACCTCTGGCTAGCTCCGAATTGCCCCTGGCTGGCAGCAAAGTGGCTAATATGGGCTATGCCAGAGATGTTGAAAATGTTGGAATTTCCACTGGGCAAGTGAAGAAAATCGTTGATGGCACAATCACGGTCAACGACTTGCCAGCACCCTTTCACGCCGATCAAGCAGTGGTTCACACTAATGTTGGCACCAAGGGCGGTTTTTCTGGCGGACCACTCTTAAATGAGAGTGGTGAAGTTATTGGCCTGCATTCGGCTGGTGATCGCGGCATTAACAGCTATGACATTCCAGTTTCTGCCATCATTGCCTCCCTGCACAATCGTGAACTACGTCGAACTCCAGAGTTTTGGCGGGGTATCGTGCCATTGATCAAGAACGCTCAGCGCTCACCAGAGCCTGATGGTGGCTTTGCTAGCGATCTTAGTAGTATCTATGCTAGTCAGCACCCGCGTGTTTTCAAAATCAAAGCCATTGTCACTAAGTCTGATCAGGTAAATAACGGCACGGGGCTTTTGCTAAGTGATCAGAATCACTTCGTCACCAGTGCCAAATTGGTGGAAGGTGCTAAGTCAATTCAGCTCAATGAAAATGGCATGTGGAGCCATCATCTGGCCGTGGTGAAAATTATTCCGGAGTCAGGGCTAGCTATTCTGAAACCAAGCTTGGGCTTTGACCCTTATGGTAAGCCACCGCTGCTCAATGATTTAGTGCTAGGTATTGGTGCTAAAGCGCAAGAGGGTCAGACCCTGGTGGCAATGGGATATCCAGCCAAGCTCTTCGAACTTCATGCTTCGGTCGGCCAGTTAGACCGCTTTAGTGGTCGGGCTCAAACTTTGCCTTTGCGAAGGGTGACAATGGCGACCGACCCAGGCCTGGAAGGCGCTCCGCTGTTTAATCGCAAAGGCCAGCTAGTAGGAATCGGCACTGCTGCTGAGAGTACAGGTGATAGGTCAGTTAATTCGTTGTCTACTCGCGGCCTGCTTGAGGTCATGCAAGAAATTGCAGCGAGAAGCAAGATGCTGAAGCGCTAGCTACTGTTTGATTTTGAGTCTTGGCCGGCGATGGTTACCGCTGCGTGTATGTTGCGAAAGCACCGCTACTGGTGTCAACTCAGGCTTGGCTAAACTCTGAGCGGCCGCAAGACCTGCTGGAACAGCCGTTGGCAAATCAGAAACAATTTCAACTTCAACTGGCTTGTGTGGCCCTTTGTACTTCGTATTGATGGTGATTTCATTCATCCAGCTAACGAGGCCGATGGCTTTCATAAAACGGATAATTATCCAGGAAGGGTCAATTTCACTGGCTTTGAGACCGTGTCTAGCAGAGCCAGGGAAAGCATGGTGGTTGTTATGCCAACCCTCACCTAAGGTAAGAAATGCCACCCAACCAACGTTGACGCTGGTATCAGCTGTATTGAAATTCTGGTAGCCGGCTCTAGGTAAGTGACAGACAACGTTGAGCAAAAGCGGCATTTGCTGCACTAACAGTGCGGCCAGAAGGCTAACTGCTGCGACTTCCCAGCCCCAGACCAGGGCCATTACTCCGCGCAAGCTAAAGTTGATGAAAGAATTGAGCAAGTGGGCTTTGTGCCAGTTTCCACCTGCATCAAGAAACTTGTACAGGGGGTCGTTGATCATGTCTTTGGAACAGGTCTCAGGCTTGAGATGTTCTGCATATGATTTGTGCAAGAACCAGCCAATGTAAGCTTCCCAGATACCAAAACGCGGTGCGTGGGGATCAAGTCTGGTATCAGTGTAACGGTGGTGTGCCCGGTGTAGAGTAGCCCACCACATTGGTGAACTAGAGAAACCAAGGTAACCAGCCATTACGAAAATGTACTCTATTGCCTTATTGGTTTTGTATGAGCGGTGTGCCAGGAGTCGATGATATCCGACAGTGATTCCCGCCATGTGCACAACATAGAAGCACACAAAGGCTATTGATAGGCTGATAAGCATTGAATCCATCCTGAAAAGGGTGCTCTGTCACCGTCTCAATTACGTTAGCTGAATCCGGAGACAAGCTCAAATCCCGAAATTACGAGGGCTAATACAATCTTCGCATAGTTGGAAAGGGGATGCCATACATATTCCATTTCCGACATAGATGTTAATAGGGGTTTGCCTTACTTAAGATTTTCTTATGCCATAAAAAAAGAAAACACACAAGAAATTGTGTGCTTTCATACTTCCGTCTGTGCCACCACTGGTGGTGCTGGCCTAGAATCCAGCGGTGGGTGAACTTGTCGATGGCAGGGTAAAGGTCGTTTGCTGACCGTTAAGGTTGTTAAGCATCGCTGTGGCTGCAGCTTGCTGAGAGGGAAGCAAGCGACCAGTTCTGCCACTGAGGAAGTCTGAGACACTATCCCCTGGTGCTATCCAACCCATTAGCTGATTTGTTTGGGTGTTCTGAACTGGTTTCATGTCAGGAGTAACAGCATAAGGCACAGCAGCTGTGGCCCACATGCCGTAGTTGCGAATGAAGTCTGGAGCATTACGATCGTAATTGATGCTGGGGTCGGCGATGCGCACTGGCGCCATTTCACCAGGTCTCTCTGTGCCTACACCAAGACCGGTAGTGACCGAATTCAAGATGCCACCAGCAGTAAGAGGGCTCTGGGGAACGTAAATAGGTAACTGGTTGCCGCTTTTGTCACCGGTCCATGCCCACTCGTTACTATAGCCATCCGCCCAGCCCCAAGCCGAAGGCATAAGACTGCCGTGACCAGTGGTCAGGCCTGCATTTCGCGTGCCAAAAATACCAGCGTCAATTCGATTGTGGGCGTTAAAACCATCAATGGGAGGGAGGCCATCCACTCCTTCGTCGCCGTATATTTCTTCAGCTCTACCACCAGCTTGGTGAACAAAACTGTCAAGATTGGTGGGAGGCAAGCCTCGGGCATTTAATGCCGGATTTCCACCAGGACCACCGGCCACTCTAACTAGTGCTCTTAAATTTGGTGGCAACATGTTATAGACAGCCTGGGAGACTACTTGACCAGGGATAATTGAGTCCATGAAGCTCTGAGCGTTTGCGGGTAGGCTCATTGGCCCTACCTGACAAATAAGGGATAGCGTTGCTATTAAGGCTGGGCCGCGAAATCTCATATTAAGTTGCTCGCATTAGTAAGTAACTACTACTAGTTAGCTCGAATGAGCCACTAGCACCGGCAAATGGCTTGTGGGGGCAATTATTCAGTGTGAACCAATAATACGCCGGGTTTTGGGGCTTGTCAATAGAACTTAATGTTCTTTGGCAAATGATCTATGCTATGGACAGCTGCGATATTCAAAAATTATTCGTAGTTTGTCATCACTGCTGGTCTCTTATTTTATCCATGAATACTCAGTTGCGCTGGCTTTTGTCGATTCTTGTCTGCCTTTTATTGAACGCTGTCGTGTTTCTTGGTTCTAACGCGAAGTCTGAGGCTAAGCCTGGGACAGCGGCAAAAGCTCAGAGCAAAGTACCAGCCAAGAAGGTTGATGTTTTGGCGCTCTTTCAGAATTGCCGCATGTTTGGCGACTGCGATGTCTATCTCAGTGATATTGGCATCAAGATGATTGTGAAAAAGCAGGGTCTGGTTTGTTTGCTGTTGCCACCGTACAAAGAGGTTGTCTGTTACAGTGCCCCGTCTGGAAAAATCTACCGCGTGCCTTTTGACAAATTTCGCAATTGCTTTAGTACTTCTATGACTCTTTTTTCTTTCACTCTTGAAGATGTGAAGTTAGAGCCTGCCGGTAACACCACTAAATTTTCACTCCCTTTGCGGAAGTTTGAGAGCACCGCTGCTTTCTGTAAGGCTCAAAAGGCCAAATTCATCAAGCATGAAACCAGTGGTGGTTCACCTCTAAAGCTCGATTTTATTGGCTCCGATAAGCTTCCATACGATAAGAACCAGGCGGCAATGATGGAGAAACTCTATGCCTTACCTAAAGTCGGTTTGTTTCCTGTCACGGTCGAATATGACAGTGCAGAAGAAGTACATGTTAGTTATTTGATTACCGCCAAAGCTTTTAAGACTACTCTACCTGCGTCTGACTTCGCCATTCCAAGCAACCTCAAAGTAGCTAAACAAATGCAAGAGACTCTAGAGTCAGGTAGCTCCAATGAAGCCATGGAATTAATGATGGGCAAGTAGATGCTGGCTGACAAAAGTCTTCAGCGTGCTTCTATATAAGTCGAAATCTGCCCCATCAACTATGCCGTGGGGGCTGTGGGGTAATGTCACTAGGGTTTTTGCCCCCTGGGCCAAGGCATAAAGCCGATCTGAATGAACAGTGGGAATTACTTGATCATGACCTGGCTTGAGCACCAACACTGCACCTTTATAGTCGGGGAATAATCCCTCTACACTGAGTGATGGCGCTAGTATCAGTTGCTCTGGAAAAATATGCAAAGCGGCAATGCGATCTTTGGCCCACACTGCTGGTGCTAAAAATGTTGAGTCGAGAATTAGAGCGCGAGTTTCGCCGTGGCGAGCGATTTCAGATGAGACGCCACCACCTATAGATTCGCCATAGAGAACAATCTGGTTCGGTTGGTAGTGCATGGTATTAATTAGATAGTCATAGACAGCTTTGCCATCTTCGGCAACGACACTAAAAGATGGCTTACCCAAACTCTTGCCATAGCCTGAGTAGTCGTACATCAAGACCGAAAGACCAGCTGCCTTTAGAGCGTCTGCTTTGTCTGCGCGATAGACCATTGAATCGGCATTGCCGTGCGAGTAGATGCAAACAAGCTTTGAATCTGGATTTTTGAAAAATACGGCCGAAATTCGCTTGTCTATTGTTAGCCGTTCGCCGCCATAGCGCCCTAGATATTCCTCGGCGTCTTTTGGCTCAGGGGCTGGGTAGAAAGCAATTTGATTGACTATATCGGGGTGAAAGCGCGGGGCCAAAAACAAGTAAAGCGCCAATAAAAGAATGGCCAATACTGCCATGATGATATTCAATGTTTTACTCTTCAGTAACTTCACTGTTGTTGTCTTAGGTTAGTCAGCACAGCTATGAAAATATCTACCAGGAATGGGTCGAACTGAGAGCCGGCCCCTTGTCTTAAGGCAGCAACTGCTTGATCGTGGGTCATTGCCGTGCGGTAGGGGCGATCTGAAATCATGGCATGGTAACTGTCGACGATGGCAACAATGCGCGCCGGAAGAGGAATGTCCTCCCCTTTTAGACCGCTAGGAAATCCAGTGCCGTCCCAGCGTTCGTGGTGATTCTCTAGAATTTCGCAAATGTCTTTTAAGGCTCTGATCGGTCGCAACAACTCGGCACCAAGCACCGGGTGCTGATTTACCATGTCGCGTTCTTCGCTGGTAAAGTAGCCAGGTTTAGTAAGCAGTTCGGTCGGCAGTTTCAAGGTACCGACATCATGCAGCAGCCCAGCCACACGAATTTGTTCAATTTGGGTGGCAGATAGACCCATGACTTTTCCTAGTAGCTCTGACATGCGTGCTACTTCTAAGTGATGAGCCTTGTTGTAATCAGAACGGGCATAGAGATTTTGAGCAAGAGCTTTGACCATTTCTACAACTTCAGGTACAAGCTCCTCTTTGTTTTGCGCTTCAAGCGACACTGAGGGAGCGACAAAATCTTCAAGCATCAGACCCGGTTTGCCGTCGGTTGTAATTTGCGATAAGACTTCTTCGGCCGATTTCTCTCCGCTGGCTTTTAGTTCACGTGGTTCGAACATTAGATCTGAAGCAGTGTGTACCTGGTTGCGACCGAGGCGCTTTGAGAGATAGAGCGCTTTGTCGGCTAGTTCCAGCAAGTGCGCTTGATCGGCTGCGTCATCAGGGAAAATAGCAATACCAAGGCTAGCTGTCACTGACAAGTTGATGCCGTCATGCAGAATCACTTCGGAGGCCAGTGACTTTCTGATACGCTCTGCCACCACATGTGCACCTTCTTGATTGACTTCAGGCAAGACAATCATGAATTCTTCACCGCCATAGCGGATGGGAGTATCAACGTCGCGGCAATTGTTCTTGATCAGCCTTGCTACAGCTTTGAGCACAGTATCGCCGACCGGGTGGCCATAATTGTCGTTGATTGATTTGAAGTGATCAACGTCAACCATTAAGACAGCTAGATGCCTTTGATAGCGCTCTGCCATACGCAACTGCTCGGTCAGTTTCTCTTGTCCGGTGCGGTGGTTGTATAAAGTAGTAAGACCGTCGGTGGTGGCTTGCCTTTGTACTCTGGCATAGAGTCTGGCATTGGTGACGCCCGAGGCAACCTGGTCTGCTACTGATTTCATAAAGGCTTCATTGACGCGGTTCCAGTTGGCCGGAATTTCTCCCTTGTAGCCGACCAGCAAACCAAGCAGCTTTTCGCCATAGTGCACTGGAATATAGAAAAGTGAAAGTATGTTATAGCCAGACAAGACCTCTTCTCTGAAAGGATCGAGCCTACGGTCGTTTGCTACATCGTTGGCGATGATGGCTTGGTCAGCTTGGAAAAGTTTGCTGTAGAGTTCAAGGGTTTTTAAATCTCGACCATATTCAACTATGCGGTAAATATCATCGGTGACATACTCGACACGAAGTGAGTCTTCAGGCTCTTCTTCAGATGGCAAGACGATAAAGCAACAATCAAGACCGAAATAACCAGAAAGTTCTTCGAGCATTTCTGCGAGATTTTCTTTGATGGTAAATGATCGCCTAATAGTATTGCTAATGCGGTGCAAGAGCGATTCTTGGTTGCGTAAGATGTCTGACTCTCGGCGCAATTGCTCAAGCAAAGTATTGCGTTGTAGTTGCGACTGCCGATCTTGCGAGAGCTGTTCGTGGGCCTTCTCCAGCCGCTGGGCATAGTCTTCTAGCAACTGCAATTGGACAGCTAATTCTTTTTCGATTTTACGGTGGCGCAGCGAAGATTGCACGCGAGCCATTAACTCAGAATCAAAGCAAGAATCGGTGAGACAATCATCAGCACCAACCACAAGGCCTTCTACGCGAGCTGAAGGGTTGCTGTCGGGAGTGACAATAATCACTGGGATATGCTTGAAGTCGGCAGATTCTTTGATAACTTTGCAGAAACCAAATCCAGTTGAACCAGAAATATTGCTGTCGACAATAATCAAATCAACTCTGTTTTCAGAAAGAATCTGTAGCGATTTTTCTTCCGAATCTGACTCAAGTACTCTATATTTTTCGCCCAGAGTGCGAGAGAAACGACGCCTTACTACTCTGTTTGAGTGCAAAATCAAAACATGATCAATGTCGAGTTGCTCTGCTTTTGTCGCCGTTGGTTGCAGCACTTTCTCGTGCTCACCAGCCGCCTGGAAAAATAGCTGGGTGCGATTGGCCAGGTGCTCGCCCATCAAGCGCAGGGTTTGCAAATCTTGGTTAGTGACTTCGCGGGAGGCATCAAAAGAAATAACCCGAATTAGACCTTTAACATTACCGGCCCGCTGTGAAGAGTCAGCCATCACCGGCACAATGGCATAGGGGAATTCTTGAGTTTCGCCATCAACTGTGGAAAATGCTCGGCCCAACCAAGGTCTGAGAGTCGATTTTACCTTCTGGGCCACCAGTGAATTTGCCACCGCGAGTGGTTGTTTGTTCTCATCAGTCAAATTCTTTACTGACTTGCGTGCTTCTTCTTCACTTTTACCGTCTTCACCAGAGAAGGTAATGACATTGACTATCTCGTGTCCCGAAACTAAATCGATAAAACCGAAATCAAAACCTAGAACCTGGCAAATATGGCGCTGAACGGCATCCAAGAATTCTTCCTTGGGTGCTTGCCCAGCGGGTGCTGGCTCGGCCTGTCTGCTTTCGGTTTCCACAAATAGTCTCTTTCTTGCTTACTTCTTGATTGACGTTAGACGAAGAATTTCTTCCACCACCACTGAAACATCAATAGGGTCCATAGCTCTTTGCGTCTATCCGCCTTTTGGCTCATGTGCTCTTGCACTAGACGATTGATATAGGGCCATTGGAAAATCCCCTGTCGTTTGATAAACGATTCTCCTAATAGTTCATCTACCACGGGACGGAACTCATTCCGCAGCCATTTGGCCACCGGTATGCCAAATCCTTTCTTCGGACGCTTCATTATGTACTCTGGCAAATACGGAGCTACGGCTTTCTTAAGGAGATACTTGGTTGTCAAGCCGTGAACTTTAAGCTCTGGAGGCAGTTTCAAGGCAAACTCAACCAGGGGATAAGCCAAGAAGGGCAAGCGCACTTCTAATGATGCTGCCATGGAGGCTCTATCAGACTTAACCAAAAGGTCATCCGGGAGATAAGTGGTCATGTCGAGGCGCATGATGTTATTGATGACGTCATGGACGCTGCCTCTTGGTGAATGACCGTTGAGGTGCACTAAGGGCAAGTCACCAAGTATGTTCTCTTCCATGGTTTCGGCCAGAATCTGATGTTCGGGCATAAGCAGCTGTGGTTGGTCGGCCATTCTGATGGAACCCATCCACCTGAGATGGCGGCGCACTGCAGGTTCTGCCGCTGCCCCTATGAAGCGCTTAACTTTGAAATCAAAGCTAAGGTTATTCATATTGACCGGCAGTGAGTTTAGAGCTGGCTCAAGCAGGCCCTGGCGCAATGCCTGGGGCATGAGACCCCACATTGGGGCAAATTTATGGGCTTGATAGGTCGGGTAACCACCAAATAGTTCATCGCCGCCTTCTCCGGCTAGAGCCACAGTGACGTGTTTTCTAGTCATTTTTGAGAGGGAATAGGTTGGCACTATGGAGGCATCGGCTAAGGGCTCATCTAGAATTTCCCAAAGCTCTGAAAGGGTTTCAAAGCCCAACTCTGGGGAGAAAGTGACGACCTCGTGATCTGCTCCGATATGTTTGGCGACGGCCAGGGCATGGGACGACTCGTCAAAAGACTTGTCGTCAAAGCCAATAGAGAATGTTTTCACTGGCGAACTGGAGAATTGACTGGCCAGTGCTGCGATACACGAAGAATCAATACCACCAGAGAGAAATACACCAAGCGGTACTTCTGAAATCAGGCGCAGTTCAATTGAGCGTTTAAGTAGGCGGATAAGCTCTTCTTGGGCTTCATTCTCAGAGATTTTTTCAGTTTTAATATCTGGCAGCCAGTATCGTTCAATTTTGATCTGACCACCTTCAACAACCATATAGTGTGCTGGCGGCAGTTTGCTTATGCCTTTGAAAATGGAATGAGGGCTGGGCACATATTCAAGGCTTAAATATTTCTGCATAGCCAGGCTATCTAGTTCTCGCCTAGCCTTTGGATGGGTAAGAATGCCCTTTATTTCAGAGCCAAAGATGAAGGTGCCGTCGAATACTCCATAGTGCAAAGGTTTTTCACCAAGGCGATCACGAGCAATGAAAAGCCTTTGTTTGCGTGAATCATAGATGGCAAATGAGAACATGCCTTCGAGATATTGCAGACATCCGGTGCCATATTCTTCGTAGAGATGAACGATGCATTCGGTATCAGACTTGGTGACAAGAGTGTGACCAAGGGAGAGAACCCTCTCTTGTAACTCTTGGAAGTTATAGATTTCACCATTGAAAACAATCCAAACCTTGCCATCTTCGTTACCGATTGGCTGTTGCCCACCCGAAACGTCGATAATTGCCAGGCGGGTCATGCCGATAGCTGCTGGGCCAATCAGCTTCATGCCTTCTTCATCGGGCCCGCGATGGGCAATGCTATGGCACATTGCACCGAGGTGATTGTCTCTTTCTGTGAGTGGCTCACCATTTAAATTGAGATACCCGACTATGCCGCACATAATTGCTATCCTAAACTCAGAGCTATTGGTGCCTTCAATTGTCCTGTATTTGAGCCGATAGGGCATTAGATTTGAGCCTTTCTACAGTTTTGTAGAAGTTTATTGTCAAATAGATATAGATTGCATAGCTGAAATGGCCCATACCTTACCCCTTGAGTTTTTTGAGCAGCCGACACTGGTTGTTGCTCGGGCCTTACTGGGGCGAACTTTGGTGCGCCAGTTTGAGAACGCTAGTCTTGAGGCTGAAATAGTTGAAGTTGAAGCCTATACGGCCGACGACCCGGCTTGTCATGCCTATAGTGGTCGCCGCCCCCGTTGCGAAGTGATGTTCGGACCACCCGGTCATGCCTATGTTTATTTCATTTATGGCATGTATTACTGCCTCAATGTTGTCACCGAGATCGACGGTATAGCCGGTGCGGTGTTGATTAGAGCTTTGGCCCCGCGGCAAGAAAAAGGCGATGAAAAGCTTTTTAGCGGTCCCGGTAAGCTCTGCAAACAGTTACAGATAGATTTGAAATTTAACGGACTGCCTCTTTTTGATGACAAGCAGCAGCTTTATCTACTGCCCGGACGTACTATCAGTGATGAAGAGGTGGCGGTGAGCCCACGCATTGGTATTAGCAAAGCTGTTGACCGGCCCTGGCGTTTCTATCTCAAGGATGACAAAAGTGTTTCAAGGCGGAAGTAAATCAAGTGGAGATGCTTTTGGCCGATTTCTCTTTTGGGGCTTGGCCTTAATTTGGATGGCCGTAATCTTTGCTTTTTCTAGTCAGGCTAACTCTGGAGCTTACACCGAAGCCTATTTGCAAGAAGCCAATGTGCCGGTTCGTAAGCTTGCTCATATGTTTGAGTTTGCTGTTTTAGCAGTGCTTTATCAAACGGCATTGGCTCGTTCCATAACAAAAGCTGACGGGCAAGCAAAGATCAAGTTCAAGCACTACTGGCTTGCTTTTATACTCGCTGTTCTCTATGCCTTGTCTGATGAGTGGCATCAGTCTTTCGTGCCTGGTCGCAGCTCGAGTTTGCTCGATTCAGGCGTAGACGCAATTGGTGCCCTGATTGGCTTGACCACTGTCTATTGGCTGCGCCGATTTGTCGTTAGTGCACAGGAACAGGAGCAGAAACGGGAGCGGCCGTAGCGGGGCTCGTAGCGGCAGTCGCTTCAGGCGCGGTCACTTGACTCGGCTCTGCAGCTTGGGCGGTGATGTCTTTTTGCTCACTGACGAGTAGCTTGCCGCTAGCATCTTGAATAATCGAAAGGCGGATAACCACAGCTGTTGGAGCTGTACCTGATGCGCCAATCAAATTGCCTTTAACGTCTACTTGATAGTTTCCTGGCGAAATTGTAGTGGGCACAACTGATTCAATGCGTACTTCTTGATCTTGCGGTAGCGCTCTTAGTTGGCTTCTTGTGAGGGGGAAATTGGTTTCTTTCCAATAGCGATCAGCCAGGTCGCTCGTCATCATCGCCATGGCTTTTATTTGCGCCTGGCGATAGCTATCCTTGCGGAAATTGAGCATGTCTAAAACGAAAGTTCTAGCTGTCTCTTCTAGTGATAGGCTTCCAGCTAGCCCTACTTTAGCTGGGCTTGGTGCCGCTGCAATCGGGGCGCCAGCAAATGGTTTAGAGGTGAGGAACACCACTGTTGATACTGCTGTGGTAATCAAAACAGCAAGGGCTAAGCCTGATAGAACTAACAACTTTTTTTGTGTAACTAGTTCAAAAATTGCTTCGGGAAGACTGATGGGAAAAGCTTTTTTGATACGTCGCCGCTGCGCTAACTCAGGATACTCACGGGCGACAAAAGAATCGAAATCTGACTCGGCTGGTGGGCGGTCGGAACCTACAGCTAGTCTTTGTCTGGAAACTGGTTCAGGAGATAATTCGCCCACCAGGTTGGAAAGTCGGCGCAATTCATCCGGAGTGAGGGTGACAGCGCTTGATGGTGGTGTGCCAACTTTGCGCCTAACAGATAAAGTGGCTTTGTCTTTGGCACCCTTAAACACCAGCATGAAGCCAGATTGAGTCTCTAGCTGACATTCTTTGTCTAAAAGTAAATTGCTTACATCACTGTCATCATAATTTCTCTGGCCGCTGTGGCTTGGCAGTGGCTCAGCGCTCAAACTTGAGCGTGAGGCGTAGATTGGACGCTCTTGTCGTTCGCCATAGAGATAGTCGAGATCATCGTCGAGGCGATTAGCTCCGACATTTTCACTATCGTCTTGGCCAGGGTTATTGTTTGAGCCGTCGTTGTTGCCAAAAATCATGATGCACCTTCAGTTGTCATCTAGTATAAGAGCTAAGGCAAAAAGGTGAAGCCATCAGCAATCAAGATAAAAAAGTATTAGGCCCGGTCTAGGTTAACCGGGCCTAATATTTACTTTTAGAGGTATTCTCTCAATCTTGAGGAGCGGCCTGGCTGTCTAAGCTTTCTCAAAGCCTTGAACTCTATCTGTCTCACTCTTTCACGAGTGACAGCAAACAGTTGACCAACTTCTTCCAGCGTTCTTTGACGACCATCGTCTAGACCGAAGCGCAGGCGCAATACATCGCGTTCACGTGGGGTCAACTCATTGAGCATCTTAGCCAAGTCTTGGCGTAGAAGTTCATGGGTGACGGTGGTTTCAGGACGGTCTGTCTCAGCATCTTCAATAAAGTCACCGAGGCGTGAATCTTCTTCTTTGCCGATTGGTGTCTCTAGGGAAATTGGTTCTTTGGCAGCTTTGATGATCTCGTGCAGTTTGACGATTGATACATCCATCGACTTGGCCAACTCTTGTTCAGTGGGCTTGCGATTGAGTTCCTGAGCCAGTTGTCTAGTTACTTTCTTGAGCTTGTTGATGGTCTCAACCATGTGTACAGGTACACGAATGGTGCGTGACTTATCTGCTAGAGCTCTAGTGATAGCTTGACGAATCCACCATGTGGCGTAAGTTGAGAACTTATAGCCTCTTTCATGGTCGAACTTTTCGGATGCTCTAATTAGACCAAGGTTGCCTTCTTGAATTAGATCGAGGAAGGAAAGACCACGCCCAATGTACTTCTTGGCGATGGAGACAACTAAACGCAAGTTAGCTTGTACAAGCTTACGTTTTGCCATCATGTCGCCTTGCAAAATTTTGCGGGCTAGTTCAATTTCTTCATCTGGTTTAAGAAGTTGAATGCGGCCTATCTCTCTTAGATATAAGCGAACTGAATCTTCTGTTGCAACTTCTCTGGCAGAGGGCAGCTCTACTGGTTCATCATCATCATCAAGATCATTTTCTTCATCGTCTAGAATGGTGAATTTATCATCTTCGTCAATGAGATCGAGCTCTTCTAGCTCGTTTCTTTTAGCGATGTTTTCGTCCTCTACTAGGACGCCATTGTTCATGCCGCGCTCGGTATCCGGGGACTTGCTTTTAGCCATGAGGTTCCTCGTGAATTGCTTCTGTTACTGGTGCCAACGAGTCTGTCAAAGCGTTTACCTGTGCATCCGTTCTTTATATGACTTCATGTCCCCGGAAGGACCATTTGATATGGATGAGGTAAGAGTTTTGAGTAGTTAAGGTTTGATCGACAATTTCATCCTAAGTGCGTTTTACGTATCCAAGTGGGATCTACACATTTCCGTAATTATTCAGGGAAACACCATTGGGGTAAATACGTAATAACCTCAGAAGTTATTGCTTGGCAACGCCTTAAGGCTAGTATAAGTGCGCTCAGGCAACTGTGCCCGTTTCGTTAAGTGAGTTTAAATGCATACGCAAAACTATTGCATATCCCGAAAGGCTTTACTAGCTTGACTTTCGAAGCTGGGCTGACCTTTCATGTAAGACTTTTAATTGATCTCTTAGCTCAGCAGCAAGTTCGAAATTGAGTTCGCGAGCAGAATCTTTCATTTCTTTTTCTACTCGCTTGATAGCTGTGCGTAGATCTTTCTCGGTCAGTTCCATCACCGAATCAGCAATCATTCTCTCTTGTTCTGCCTTGGTAGTCGGCACTCTCAGGCGTTCGACCAGGTCGTTGCCATCACCTTTGCCCCGCAAAGCCTCTAACAGAGAATTGCCTGTGTCTTTGACAATGGTAGTAGGGGTAATACCATGCTCTTGGTT
This sequence comes from Cyanobacteriota bacterium erpe_2018_sw_21hr_WHONDRS-SW48-000092_B_bin.40, assembly GCA_030917395.1. Lineage (GTDB taxonomy): Bacteria > Cyanobacteriota > Vampirovibrionia > Obscuribacterales > Obscuribacteraceae. The sequence goes on along the minus strand of JAUPUU010000044.1, from coordinate 8,174 downwards.
GTGAGCAAGTTGAATTGTGCGCCGTCTATTTGTTTCGCGGATTGCTTTTTCCATCGAATCGGTCATCTTGTCGGCGTACATAATCACGCGCCCTTCAGTGTTTCGGGCTGCTCGACCAATGGTTTGTACCAGTGATCTTTCTGCTCGTAAGAATCCTTCTTTGTCGGCTTCCATGATTGCTACCAAAGTTACTTCTGGTAGATCAAGGCCTTCGCGCAGTAGGTTGACACCAACCAGTACATCAAATACTCCCAGACGCAGATCGCGCAGCAGCTCTACTCTTTCGATAGCTTTGATATCTGAATGGAGCCAGCGCACTTTGATACCAAGCTCGGAGAGATACTCGGTCAAGTCTTCTGCCATACGCTTGGTCAAGGTTGTCACTAAAACTCTTTGATTAGCGGCTGCCCGTTTTTTGATCTCACCAATTAAGTCATCTATTTGGCCGGTGATCGGACGCACTTCGATAATCGGGTCTACAAGCCCAGTTGGTCGAATAATCTGTTCTACAACCTGTTGGCTTTCTGCTACTTCCCAGTCGCCCGGTGTAGCCGACACGAAGACAACCTTGCCTACTCGCTCGAAAAATTCGTCTGGTGTAAGCGGCCTATTATCCCGGGCACAGGGCAGTCTGAAGCCATAATCTATCAGTGTGTCTTTGCGCGCTCTATCGCCGTGGAACATACCGCGAATTTGAGGAACTGTGACATGGGACTCATCTATAAAGGTGATGAAACCATCTTTACCGTATTTGCGCACGAAGTAATCAATCAAAGTCTTAGGCGGAGTGCCAGCTTCTCGCCCCTCTAAAATGCGCGAATAGTTTTCGATACCATTGCAGTAGCCAACTTCTTTTAGCATCTCAATGTCGAAGCGGGTGCGTTGTTTAAGACGCTGTGCTTCAACCAATTTGCCCTGGCCAATCAACTCATTGGTGCGGTCTAAAAGCTCGGCTTCAATGGCGTCTATGGCGCGCTCTATGTCTTCTTCTTCGGCCACATAGTGCTTAGCGGGATAGATTTTGATGTTCTCTTTAAGCTCTTCTATTTCACCCGTGACAGGGTTGATCAAAGCGATCTTTTCAATCTCATCACCAAAGAATTCGACTTTGACGATCCTTTCTTCGTAGGAAGGAAATACTTCCAGAATCTCGCCCCGTGCTCTAAAGCGGCCACGTTCAACTACCAAATCATTGCGGTCATAGTGAATATGTACCAGCTGGCGCAAGACATCTTGACGGTCAACTTCTTGTCCGACGGTTAAATCAAGAGCAGCCGCCAGGTAGCGTTCGGGAAGGCCAAGGCCATAGATGACAGAGACTGAACCCACCACCACCACATCATCACGCTCCCACAAAGAACGCGTGGTTGAGTGCCTGAGCCGGTCTATCTCATCGTTGATACTTGCTTCTTTTTCAATGAAAGTATCAGTTGAAGGTATATAAGATTCTGGTTGATAGTAGTCGTAATACGAAATGAAGTATTCCACAGCATTGTTGGGGAAATACTCCTTCATCTCATTGCAAAGCTGAGCTGCCAGGGTCTTGTTATGGGCCAAAACAAGGGCTGGCATTTGGGTCTCAGCAATAAGCTGAGCCATGGTCATAGTCTTGCCTGAGCCTGTAACACCAAGCAAAGTCTGATAGGGCATCTGTGCGGCGATGCCCTCTTCAAGCAGGGCTATGGCGCGAGGCTGGTCACCGGCAGGAGAGAATTTGGATACGACTTCAAATTTGGCCATTAAGTCTGGCTATTGGTTTCCGTGCTATCAGTTACTGGGTTGGCTTCAATTGTTTTAGGCTCAATTTTCACTGCAGTAGCTACTTCTTCTTGAGCATCGGTTAAGGCTTTTTTGAAGTTGCCGATACCTTGACCAAGTGATCTACCTAGCTCAGGCAATTTCTTTGGTCCAAAAACAAGCAGCGCAATGCCAAATAAGACGCCAACGGTGACTGGATTTATCATGACAATTTCCTCAATGACACTAGTAAAGATACTAGCACAGGCGACTTTTAATTCCTTTTTTTACCACTTTTGTTTGCGCCATTGAGAGGTTTTTGTGGCGATTTGGGGGTTGGCGCCGAAGTATTTCCTTTATTTCCTTTGGGCTGAGCCTTAGTCTCGGGCTTCTCCTCTATTTCGGCTCCGCTTTCGCCACTCTCTTTGAGCTTCTCTGCCTTTGTGGCAGCATCGATGGCAGCTTTATGCTTAGCGTCTGCTTCAGCTTTGGCTTCAGCGGCGCCGCTGCTATAGGGAGCCAAGGGCTGGGTGATGGGATAAACCAAATTGCGGGTTTTTAGCCTGTCGACTAACTCAGCTACCATGCCTTGCATACAAACATAGTCGGGAACTATTCCCTCAGGCTCAAGCTGAGTGATCAAGGTTGAGGGGTCTAGGGGATTATTAGGCTTGTTATTGACGAAGTTAAAGGCGCTCAATCCCGAAATAGCCCCCATGTAGCATGGGTCTGGGTTCAGTCTTAACCAGCGCACTTTATTGGTGAGAAAGAGATTGTAGAGAAAACATATATGAGGATGGTCAAGCTGCTGCTGATTATGGTCAACTGCTGAAGCAAACATACTGACGAGTAACTTGGGAAATTGACTTGTGATCTGAGGAATGTACAAAGAGCCATCACGCTCGCTGAAGTATTCTTCTGTCTGGGCCACGGTGGCAACATTGGTAGGCCATTCATCGCCGAAGACCTTTAGTCGCTGACAGGCTGCTGTCACTTGCGGTGGGAAATATTGTTTGGTTAGCTCTGTATCGAGGGCGGGGTTGAAAGCATATTCTCTTGATTCTTCCCAGATATCGTTGTCATTGTCATCAAAGAATAGAACACCCTTGATACCGGGCAAGCCCCGTTTCTTGCCTGAAAATTTATTGGGATTGCGGAAGGCGCGCTCTTTCCATTTCAGCTTGCGATAATCAATGAGAAGATTGCCTGTGGCTGCTGAGCCTTCTCTATAATGCTTATTGCGCAGCAGATCAGAGGAAGAACCTAAATTGGCTGGCGAAAACATCGAGCCAACTGGTGCTTCATAGAGTGCTAGCCATTTGACAAAGTCTATAACGTCCTGCGGTTGCGCCTCTTGAGCTGAACTTTCCTTTGAATCGATGCCGTATTTCGCCATGGTCACTAAGGCAATGTTGGCGCCATTGTCCCAACCGACAATGCCCAAATTTGCTGGATTTACCTTAATAACCGGGGCCATTAGCTCTTCAAAGGAACGACCCTTATAGTCGTTTTTGCGACCGCCGGCAAATAGCAGCACATCTCTAAAGGCTTCTATTGAGCGAGCGCCCCTGTTATCAAAAGTGCCTTTGGTGCCGAATTGAGGGGTGCCACCACCAGGAAAAGCAAAACGTACCTCGACTGCTCCAACCTGTGCTGCGTGCATGTTGAAAGAAAGACCGTCAGGGCCAACACCGCCAGGTGCCACCACGGCTACGGGCGCACCATCTTTAAACCGTGCTTTGCCGGTGTAAATGACATTGACAGCTATGCCCTGGCCCTCAGCCGCCGCTGAAGGCACGTAGGTACTGACTGATTTTTCTGTTGCCAACAAAGGCACGTGCATCGATTCTGGTGGCAGATCTGAATTGACGGCTAGAGCTGGTGCAAGAGCTGGTGCAAAAGATGGTAGTGCTAGTGTCAGCACTAAGGCCGGTGTTAAGGTCTGTTTTAAGAACCGGGCTATCCCCAGTTTGCACTTCTGCCCTAGAGCGCTTTTAAGTTCGTAGCCAAATTGCAGAGTCATTGTTATGCCTGAAAGCTGAAGTAGTCTAAGCCGCAAAAATCATCTTAGTTGGTGAGTGCTTGCAGCTTGGTGAAATCTGCCAGGGCACGGAAGTAACGGTCGATGTTCTTGAGGATGCCATGGCGATTGTTGCGCTTTGCCATGTCTTCATCGTTGACCATGGTGTCTTCAAAGAAGCTATCAATAAATGGTGTGAGCTTATGCAAGAGATCAAGTAGTGATTGATACTCAGCTTCTGTGGTTGGCAGAGTAAAGCCTTCTTTGCTGCGCTCCCAATTGGCTTTAACATTCTTTTGGAATGCTTCCCAGAGCGCTTTCTCTGATGCTCCGGTCAAAGCATCTGCCTGCACTACATCTGGTGAATCAGGCTTGAGGATATTGCCAATTCTGATACCAACGCGCATAAGGTCAGCAGCTCCTGGAGCTGACACCATATGCTTGACAGTATTCATCCGCACCATCACATCGCTGATGTTGGCGAGCGGGTCGCGAGCGCCAAGCACAGCTTCCACAACTTCTTTGCCGTAGCCACAATCGAGCAATTTGCCTTTGAGACGTTGCATGATGAAGTCTTTTACTTCAGCTGCAATAGCTTCGTTATCGAACTTCTGCCCAGCAGATTTTTTGCCGTTTTGGCTGCCATTCTTTTCAGCGTTGGCTGAATTCTCCAGCAGAGGCTCGAAGGCCATCAACAAGCTGGCAGTCAATGTCGTAAGGTTGACTGGTAAATCTGTGAGACCGTCAACAACAATATCTATAAGACCCTGGGCATTGCGTCTCAGAGCATAGGGGTCAGATGAGCCGGTTGGTTTCTTGCCTAAGGCAAAAAGTCCAACCACATGATCAAGTTTGTCTAGCACGGCAGCTAGTTGGCCCAGACGATCTTGAGGGATGGCATCATTGCTGGTGCGAGGAGCGTAATGAGAGAGAATTGCCTGCACCACTTCTTCTGGCTCGCCTTCGCGCTTTGCGTACCAGCTGCCAACGTACCCTTGTAATTCGGGTAACTCGCGCACGAGATTGCTGACTAAATCGAGTTTCATCAATTCGCAGGTTCTCACTAAGTTTGCTTTTTCGTGATTAGAAAGAACACTGCTGGCTGGTTCGCTGTTTGTCAGAACTGTTGCTAATTGGCTCAGTCTGTCAGTTTTGTCGCCGTAGCTTCCCAGGCCTTCTTGGTAGGTCAATTTTGCTAGGGCTGGCAGACGGTCTTCAAGTTTTGCTTTGCTATCGTCAAAGAAGAAGAACTTGCCGTCCGCTAGACGGGCTCTCAAGACGCGCTCGTTGCCCTGCTTGATGTGCGGTGCCGCTTCTTTTCTATCGTTATTAGTGATGGTGATGAAGTAAGGCAAGAGCGTACGATTTGATAAATCCTTCTGCTCTTTTGCTTCTACAGGGAAATAGCGTTGGTGGTGAATCATGATTGTTTCAATCAATGTGGCTGGCAGGGTGAGATAGCCATCCTCGAATTGACCAACAAGTGCGGTGGGCCATTCGGTCAAGTTGACAACTTCGTCAAGCAGGCCTGATTTCAATTGTGGTGCAGTTCCACCGAGTTCATCAGCTCTGGCACTGACCTGCGACTCAACCATATGGCGGCGCTTGGCCGGATCAACAATAACAAAGGCCTCTTTCAGAGTTTCCTCGTATTTGTCGGCGTGGGCTATGGAGATTTCACCGGGATGTAAAATGCGGTGGCCTCTTGTCAAGCGACCGCTCTTGAAATTGGCCACGGTGATATCAACAAGTTTGTCGTCGAGCAGAGAGACTAGCCATCTAAGCGGCCGCGAGAATTTAACTTCACACTCGCCCCAGCGCATTAAGCGCTCGCCAGAAATTTGGCCAATTACTTTGTTTACTATCTCAGGCAACACTTCTTGGGTTGCTTTGCCGCTGTTTACAACTAGAGCATGTAAATATTCAATTCCACCAACTTCTTCGCGCAGAAGCTCAGCAGCTGTCAAACCGTGCTTCTTGGCGAAGCCTTCGGCTTGAGGAGTGGGCTTGTTGTTGGCATCAAAACTACTTTTGACCGCTGGCCCTTTTACTTTCTTTTCAGTTGTTGTCTGCACTGCGGCAATCTCTTCAACAACGGCGGTAAGCCTTCGTGGTGTTGAATAAGAGCGAATTTGCTTGAAAGCAATATTGGCTTCAGTGAGGTTGGCTCGGAGTAGTTCTCTAAGTCTTTCCTCAGCCTCAGGAACAAAGCCTGCTGGCAGCTCTTCTACGCCAATTTCAAGTAAGTAGTTAGCCATTTATATCTTTTGTAGTATCTCTCTGAGGTAGTAACACATCATACAAAACACAAGCAGAAAAGACTCTGCACTGTAAATGGTGCAGATCTTTTAGGATCTTGGACAATAGTAGCGAAGACAGCTTATTATTTGTATGGTTGCTCTAATAGGAAGAAAGAATACTCAAGATGTCGCGAAATTTTAAGCACTCTAAGGCTAGACACATTATTACTTCGCTAATGCTAGTGATGTCACTGGGAGCGTGCGGCAAGAAAGAAGAGGTTTCTCAAGCGCCTATCGAGTTAGGACCAAAGTGGGGCTTCATTGACCACACAGGTAAATTTGTAATCAAACCTCAGTTCCGCCGAGTCTTGCCTTTCTCTGATGGCCTGGCTGCAGCTGACCTTTCATCACGCTGGGGTTTCATTGACAACACCGGTAAGTTCATTATTGAACGGCAGTATGAAGAAGTAACCCGGTTTTCCAAGGGCTTAGCGGCTGTCAAAACATTTGGTGGTAAATGGGGCCTGATAGATAAGACCGGTGCTCCAACGTGCCCTGCTGCCTTTGAGGCTATCGGTGAGTGCGGTGAAGCTAATAGACCTCTTGAGCCTAACACCATAATTTACTGCTCTTTCAAAGAGGGAAATAAATGGGGCTTCATCGATAAAGCTGGCAATACCAAGGTTGGCCCTGCCTATGATGCTGTTGGACCGTTTTCGGAAGGCCTGGCCGCCGTAAGCAAAATGGGCAAATGGGGTTATGTTGATCCCACTGGCAAAGTCATCATTGATTTTAAGTATGACCAAGCTAAGCAGTTCCATGACCGGGTTGCTGAATGCTACTTCGGTTCTGACTTTGTCATCTTAGATACTATCGGCACTATGTCTATGAGTGACGCTCTGCAGTCGCGCAATTTCTTTCACGATGAGCTTGGCTTGAGTTTGAAGCGCGGTAAGTATGGCTTCATGAACAAGAAGGGCAAGACTGTTATCAAGAGAAGATTCACTTATGCTGAAGACTTCTCTGAAGGATTGGCTCTGGTTGGTGTTGCCAACGCTCGCCAAGGTTATATCGATACCAAAGGCCTGATCGTTATTCCTCCAGTCTTTGATGGTGCCCAGTCATTCTCTGAAAAGCTCGCTGGGGTAAAAATCGATCCGCGCTTGGTTGCTGATGATGGCTCCATCTCGGCTTCAGCCGTTGAAGAAGCACTGAAATATGATCCACATGCCAGCACCATAAAGGTTGATCCAGCCGCTACTACAGCTGAGCCTGAAGCTGACGCTGCTAAAGATGGCGAGGCCGCAAAAGATGGCGCAGTTAAAGACGGTGAAGCTGTCAAAGATGGCGCTGTAAAAGACGGAGCTGTAAAAGAAAGCGCTGCTAAAGACGGTGAAGCTGCAAAAGAAAGTGCCGTCAAAGATGGCGCCGCTAAAGAAACCGAAACAAAGAAAGAAACCGAAACGAAGAAAGAAACTGGCGCCGACAAAGCTGCACCTGCTAAGGCGGAAGCTAAAGCGGATACGAAGACAGAAGCTAAGCCAGAGACTAAAGCTGACCCTAAGGCAAAATCCGAAACTAAATCCGAGACTAAGGCCGAAACAAAAGTCGAAACAAAAGCTGATCCTAAAGCCGAACCGGCCAAAGGCACTCCTGCTAAGAGTGGCAAATAAAATCTTTGATTTTGGCTTGAAAAAGGTTTAGGCACCCAAGTGCTTTGGGTATTCTAAAAATTAGCCGGCGGTTGGCTTGCTGCCTCGTTTAGACTATCTGTCATGAGGGCGCCTCCACCGGCACTTTTTTTTAGTAAAAGTGGCTAATTGTAGTTTTTTGTTTTGCCAAAACTGTCCGATTTTTGGCTGAAAATCGGACAGCTACAAAAACTCTTGATGAGCAGGAAACATAGCAGTAGTTTTTTGTGCAAACAAAAAGACCACCCAGATTGCTCTGCGGTGGTCTAATTACTATCGTCTGACTGCCTATTGCGTAGGCTCGATATTTATTGCTGCTTCAAGTCAGAATCCACAGCTAGCGGGTTATCACTACAGTTTCCGGTCTGCGCAGACCTGACGTTTCCACTTAACCCCTCGGCTCAAAGTACCCAACTTATTTATTGGTGGGTGCTCACCGCTTATGCAATTAGTATATCCGAGTAGAAATCTATTGGAAGTCCCCCG
>JAUPUU010000391.1 GCA_030917395.1 Cyanobacteriota bacterium erpe_2018_sw_21hr_WHONDRS-SW48-000092_B_bin.40 | reverse complement strand
TTTAGTGCTTCAGTTTAGTGCTTCAGTTTAGTGCTTTAGTCTAGGGTACTTCACTGGGGCTGAATTCTTGAACGCAGTAAATCTTGTTAGGCATGACTACTGCCATGCCTACACCTACTACGGCGGCGTCGGGATTAAGAATATTGCCGCGGTGATTATGGGGATCCCCCGCCGGCTCTGACATCATTTCAGCCTGTGCTCCTTTGATCATATCCTTCCAGCTAAGGGGGCCATAGTTTACAGAGATGTTTTCGAAGACCAAACAGCTTAACCCAGCCATCCGTGCCCTCATATGAGGTGTGTTACCGCTGGGGTCAGTATGGTCGAAGAAATTGCGGGTGGCCATGTCCTGGGCAAATTTTCGTGCTACTTGACTCAAGCTTGAGCTCTGTCGTAGTTTTTGTTGTCCAAATTTTTGCCTATCATTATTGATTAGTTCAAACATATAGCTCTCTAACCCTGCCATTGACTCGTTGCTGACAGTGCTTTTTTTGATATCACGGGCGGCCCTATAGCTAGAGGAATACATGCCATTGCCTTCTGAGCGTGAATTGGCAGTGACATCGACATCTTGAGAATCAGAACCAGAGCCCGAACCCGAACTAGAGCTGGCGCTCCTGTTTGTCCGCGGCGCAAACATGGTGCGGGGTTGCAACAGAAAGACGCGACCGTTCTCTTGACGTGCCACTACGGCTTTAACCTCTCCGCCTGGCATATTATCGAGAATCCGGTCGGCATCTCTGGCGCTGGTAATAACTCGACCGTTGATTGACAGCAGTACATCGCCAACCTGTAATTTCAGATCTTCACCGAGGCCGTATCCTATTAGACCAGTAACGTAAGTACCTTTGGGATTGGCTCCATTTACGGCGGCACAGGCTGGCACACCCCAGATTTTGAGAACCTCTGAATTTTCTTGCTTTTGGGAGAGGCTGTAGACCCAGCTTCTTTTTACCGCTGCTGGTGCTGCCTGGGTCGGCACAGCTAAACTAGCGACTAGAATCAGGCTACTGACAAGGGCGCCAGCCATAAAGTTGAAAGCCGCAATTGACGCAAATGTCATAAAATCCCCCGTCGTACCTCTTTATGCCCAGGTTTATGCCCAGGCATTTGCTTTGCTTCAACAAAAAAAACTACTCTTGGGGCTGTTGTAAAGTGAGTCAATCTTGCATCAACCTTTAGGTTTCGATGCTTGGTAAATTCTCTGGTTACAATTAACTTTCTAATTCTGATTCTAATCCTGACCAAAGAGGCCGTATGGACACAGTTAAGGAAGGCAAAGTGACTGGTAAAAGTGAGCAACTGACCGCCGCCATCGAGCGCATCAAGAAAGGTGGAGCTCCAAAGTATCACCATAAACTGAAAGAAGACAAAAAGCTCTTCGTGCGCGACCGGTTGCGCCTGCTGCTCGACCCTGGTTTTGAAATAGAAGATGCTCGTTTCGCTAATAACACTCAGCATGACCTTCCTGCTGATGGGGTCGTTACTGGTGTTGGCCAGATCGAAGGCAAGACTGTTTGCTTCATGGCCAATGATTCCACCATTAAGGCCGGCTCATGGGGCTGGCGCACGGTAGAGAAGATCATTCGCATTCAAGAGACCGCTGGCAAGTTGAAAGTGCCAATGCTCTATCTCGTAGATAGTGCCGGTGCACGAATCACTGACCAAATTGAGATGTTCCCTGGCCGCCGTGGCGCCGGGCGCATTTTCTACAATCAAGTAGAAATGTCCGGTTATGTGCCTCAGATTTGTTTATTGTTCGGGCCATCTGCCGCTGGTGGGGCTTATATTCCTGCTTTCTGCGACATTGTCATCATGAATGACGGCAATGCTTCAATGTATCTCGGCTCTCCTCGCATGGCTGAAATGGTCATTGGTGAGAAGGTCACATTAGAAGAAATGGGTGGTGCCAAAATGCACTGCTCAGTGAGCGGCTGTGGTGACGTTTTAGTCAAGTCAGAAGAAGAAGCAATTCAACTGTGCAAAGACTACCTGCGCTATATGCCAGTCAATTGCGATCAGAAAGTGCCGGCTTTGCCAGCCCATGAGCCTAAAGTCTTTGAGAAAAATATCGAAGAAGTAATTCCTGAAAAGGAGAATATTCCTTTTGATATGCATCTAGTGATCGAGCGTCTAATTGATGCCGATTCATTCTTTGAAATTAAGAAGCTTTTTGCACCCGAATTGATTACAGGTTTCGGACGCATTGGTGGCCGCGCTGTTGGAATTGTTGCCAACCAACCACGAGTAAAAGGTGGAGCGCTCTTTGTTGATTCAGCAGACAAAGCTTCTCGCTTCGTTTGGCTCTGCGATGCTTTCAATATTCCATTGCTGTTTTTAGCTGACGTACCGGGCTTCATGATTGGCTCCAAAGTTGAACGCGATGGTATCATCCGTGCTGGCGCAAAAATGGTTGGTGCTGTCTCAGCTGCAACTGTACCGAAAATTTCAGTTGTGGTTAGAAAGGCCTACGGTGCTGGATTGTATGCCATGTGTGGACCCGCCTTTGAGCCCGATGCTTGTTTGGCCTTGCCCACTGCCTGGATCGCTGTAATGGGTCCTGAAGCTGCTGTTAATGCTGTTTACTTCAACAAGATTCAAGAACAGCCTGAAGCTGAGCGCGCTGCTTATGTAGAAAATCTGCGCAACGAGTATCGTCAAGATGTCGATCTTTACAAGCTCGCTGCCGAGATGGTAGTTGATGATATTGTTCAGCCTTTGGCTCTGCGTCAAGAGTTGATTAATCGCTTCAACGCTTATTCTTCTAAGCAATTCTCTGGCTTTAAAAAGAAACGTAGCGTTTTGCCTGTTTAGATACACG
>JAUPUU010000390.1 GCA_030917395.1 Cyanobacteriota bacterium erpe_2018_sw_21hr_WHONDRS-SW48-000092_B_bin.40 | reverse complement strand
CCAATCACATAGTAACGGCTCTAGCTCAAGAGCGGCCGTAAACTAATAAATTATTGAGGCTTGCTAGCACTAACTTCTCTTAAGTCTGGCGCTGCCAGACCTTTATTTTTGCTTGCTAAAGCCTTCTCTGCCTTGGTTATTGGGTGCTTTTCCCCCAATCTTTCAGTGAGCTTTTCAAGAGCGCCATTGACTTGCTCTTGGGAGCCGACACCTAAGGTGGCGTTAGCAACAGCCAGGTTAGCGGCACTGACATAACAATCCGGATGGTCTGAACTAAGCAAGGCTTGTCTCATTTTGAGGGCCGCGGCGAAACATTCTTTGGCTTTGGCTGCTTGTCCCATTTGCAGGTAGCAGATGCCTTGATTATCTAGAGTGATAGCTAGATCTGGATGAATGGCAGGCAGAGAGCGCTTTTGAATGGCTAGGGCTCGTTCTATGTAGACTTGTGCTTTGTCATAGTTTTGTAAGCGCCGCTCTAAATCGCCAATACCCATCAGTGTTTTGGCTGTTAGTGGATGGTCAGGACCGAAAGCTTTTAAGCGAATCTCCAGAGCCCGTTCGTAGAGAGTGCGGGCCTCGCCTAGTTTATTTTCTTCGCGATAGAGACCAGCGAGATTATTTAGGTCCATTGCTGTATCAGGATGTTGGTTGCCCAGGGCATTTAAGTCAAGATAGAAAGCTCGTTGATAGTATTTTTCTGCTTTTTTAACTTGGCCAAGATCGCGATAAAGCCCGCCCAAATTGGCTAGTAGATAGGCGTTGCCGACATCACTGCGGCCGAGTTTTTTCTCTGTGATGGCTAGAGCTTTGAGATAAAGAGTCTCAGCTTCGCTGTAGCGACCCTGATCACGCCTCAGTTTGGCTAAGCCATTGGTGATGCTGGCTAGTTGTGGCGAGTCAGGCTGCTTAATTTGGGTCTCCCACAAATTTAGGGCCTTTAAGTAAGTTTTTTCAGCTTCCTGGTAATGACCTTGTTCGCGCTCGAGCATGGCTAGATTGTTGAGGGCTACAGCGGGCTCGGGCCGGCTGGCGGCAAAGCTGAGTCGGGCGGCTTCGGCTGCTTTTTCGTAGTAGGGGCGGGCTTCGCTGTAACGGCCTTGGATGCGGTAAAGCTCGGCCAGGTTGTTCATGGCTCGGGCTGTGCGTTTGTCGATTTGCCAGTCGGGGCCAAAAGTTTGGCAGACAGCCAGGGATGTTTCAAATTCTTTGCGTGCTTTCTCGTAGCGACCAAGTTTGAAAGCCTCTTCGCCAGCGGCAATGGCGTTGTAGTAAGGCACGCTCTGGAAGGCTAAGAGGATGGCCCAGGTCAGCGTGCAGCCAAAGAGCGCGCGACGGTACCACTTCATTTTGGGGTTGTCGACGACTTTTTCTTTGAAGCCTTTTTGCCAGCGAGCAATTTTGCTGAGCAAAGACGGGCTCTTTAGAGCCTCACCTCCGACCGTCTGAACCGCTGGCGCTGCTTCTGGTAAGTCTTGAGATTGGTTTGGGGTGTGTTTTCTCATAGGGCTAACTTACGTCTGAGCCCGAGGGGAAGTCAAGAGGGGTTTTGGATAGTATTCGTATCTCCAAAATCGCCTTGGCAAACCTAGCCTTGAATTTTGCCAGAATCTAGCGCGTTGCCAGAATGGTGAGCAGCAAATCTTCGAAAGCTTGCTTGTTTATTTGTGTGGCTACTTGCACTTTGCGCCCAGTGAAAAGTGATGGGCCTGTGCGGCCGATGCTCTTGCCTGAGGTAGAGACATCAATCTTCACTTCTTTATAGGTGAATAAGCCCGGCTCAATGGCAGCAGCGGCCGTGATGGTGTCCCAGAAGTAATAGTCGAAACCTTTGACCAGGCTCCATAGCTTAAAGGCTAGGGCCGAGGCCCGTGAGTTTTCTGATTGGGCTTCGAGTTTGGCTAAAAAGTCTTTGGTAACCGGTAGGTCATTGGTGAGATCAAGAGTAATGAGCTTGATTGGAATTTTGCTGTCAAGCACTTGCTTGAAGGCAACCGGGTCGGCATAGACGTTCCATTCAGCGGTGCCGTCAGTGCCTTCTTCTTCGACGTTGCCTTTGCAGTTGATGGCTCCGCCCATGATCAAGAACTCTTGAATCTTGTCTTTGACTTCGGGCTGACTGGTCAAGAGTTTGGCAATGTTTGTAAGAGGGCCAGTTGTGACCACAGTGAAAGGCACTTTTGAATTAGAGAGGCAATCTAAAAATACCGATTCAATATTGCGCGGCCGACCATGCTGGTATGGCTTCTTCAGATAGTTGTCACGGAAAAGCGGTAGCTCATTGATGATGTAGCTTTCTCTGCGCCAGTTTTCTGGAAACGGATGCGGCACTTCGTCTTCGGTTAGGGCTATTTCGGGCCCGTCGATATCGAGGTAGGTAGCTATTTTTTGAGTCGCTTCAAAAATTTGAGCGGCATAGCAGTCACCGTTGGTGATACCAACAGCCTGCAAATCGATTTCTGGGCTGAGCCAGAGCAAAATGCAGCTGAGCAGATCGTCAACGTGACCATCGTGATCGTGAATGATAGGTTTAGGCATCCCTCAAGTTTACTGTCCTGACAAGGCAGTTTCATTAGAGGGCAATTTATTGCTGAAATTTATTGACGAATTGTTTTGATCGGGCTGCCAATTGGGGCTAGAGAATGCCGAGATCCATCTTGGCTTCTTCGCTTGCCATGGTCTTTGGATCCCAACGGGGTATCCACACCAGTTTGACATCGACATTTTCGGCCCAGGGCAGTTTCTTGGCAGCGGCATGGCATTGACCTTGAATGACGGCGCCAACAGGGCATCCTGGGCTCGTCAGGGTCATTTTGATGTTGACGTCGTTGCCGGTTACTTTGACTTCGTAAATTAGGCCGAGATCAACAATATTGATGCCTAACTCGGGGTCAACAATTTGGCGGAGATTTTCTAGAACAAGATCTTCTTGCAACGATGACATCATAAAGGCTTATTCCTTTTTGGTAGATTTAGCAGTCTGGATTCCTTCCAAAAGCGTGTTCCAGGGTAGCAATGCACACTTGATACGCACAGGATATTTCTTCACGCCCCGCAGAGCTTCTAGCTCTTCTAGTTCGTCTTCAAAGGCAACTTCGTCGCTCTTTGTTAGCATCATATTTTTGAAGCTTTCGATAATTTCTTCGGCGCGCTCGACCGATTGACCAAGTATTGCTTCAGACATCATCGAGCCTGAAGCTGTATTGATAGAGCAGCCATGGGCCATGAGTTTAACGTCTTCGATTAAGCCAGCTGGCGAGACGTTGAGATAGAGGGTGAGCTCATCACCGCAAAGTGGATTGACACCTTCCACGGTGGCACTAGCATTATCTATGCTGCCGTTATTGCGCGGATTGTGGTAGTGATCCAGGATAGTTTCCCGGTATAGATCATCTGCAAGCGACATGTCCCATAACCTTATCAGCTTCTTTGAGAGCGGCCATTAACAGGTCGACTTCCTCAAGGGTGTTGTAGATATAAAAACTAGCGCGGGCTGTGCCCATCACTTTCAAATCTTTCATCAGGGGCTGGCAGCAATGGTGCCCCGCTCTGATTGCCACACCACTGTCGCTCAAAATCTGACCGAGATCGTGGGGGTGAATTCCTTCAACGTTAAAGGCGACAACGCCGCCGCGAAGATTGGCGTCTTTAGGGCCGTAGATGGTGATGCCTTTGATTTCACCGAGGCGCTTAAGGGCATATGCAGTGATCTCTACTTCGTGGGCTCTGACATTATCCATGCCTAGATTTTGCAGATACTCAATAGCGACACCGCTAGCAATAACATCAGCGATGTTTGGTGTACCAGCTTCAAACTTCCATGGTAGCTCATTCCAGCGGCTCTTGTCGCGGTGAACTGAGCTAATCATGTCGCCACCAAACATAAATGGCGGCATGGCATTGAGAATTTCTTTCTTGCCCCAAAGAATGCCAACACCGGTTGGGCCCAGCATTTTATGCAGTGAGAAGACATAAAAATCACATTCAAGTTCTGCCACAGAAGTCTTGAGGTGGGGCACTCCTTGAGCGCCGTCTACGAGGATTATGGCATTGTGTTGGTGGGCTAGTCTGGCCAGCTCTGTTACTGGTGTGATTGTGCCCAGCACGTTAGACATTTGGGTAACGGCAACCAGTCGGGTTTTGCTGCCAATCAACTGCTTGGCCGATTCCATATTGATCTGGCCGTCTTCGGTCAGCTCTAAAAAGACTAGTTTAGCTTCGCGTTCTTGAGCCAGTTGCTGCCAAGGTACCAGGTTCGAGTGATGTTCCATTGGTGACAAGACAATTTCATCGCCGGGCAGGACGTTCTGCCTTCCCCAGCTGTAGGCCACAAGGTTAATAGCTTCAGTGGTATTGCGGGTAAAAATTACTTCGCAGGTTTCTTTGGCGCCGATAAAGTTAGCAACAGTTTCGCGCACCCCTTCATAAGCGGTGGTCGCTTCTTCTGACATGGTGTGAATGCCGCGATGCACATTCGAATTGTATTGCTCGTAGTAATTAGAGATGCTTTTGATTACTTGAACAGGCTTGTGGGAGGTGGCGGCGTTGTCTAAATAAACTAGTCGCTTGCCGTCGATTACGCGATCAAGAATGGGAAAATCTTGGCGAATTTTTTCTACATCTAAGTTGCTCATGGCTCTTCTTGCTTCTCTATATCTAAACTACGAACCCACCGCGGCCGGGTGGCAATTGACGAATACTTCGCTGTCTCTCACTTCCACTGGATAAGTCGGGACATTGATTACTGCCGGTAAGCATAAGGCTTTGCCTGTGCGCACATCGAAGCGGGCGCCGTGGCGAGGGCATTCAATTTGACAGTCGACCAATTCACCTTCACCGAGAGGTCCACCGTCGTGGGTGCAAATGTCGGCTATGGCGTAGAATTTTTCTTCGACGTTGCAGAGAGCGATGCGCACTTCTCCAACCGTAAATACTTTTGCTGTACCTTCTTTGACATCAGTTATTTGAGCGACTCTAATAAAACCAGAATTGCTCATTTGTAGATTTTATCCGCTACCAGATCACCGACCCAGTCTGCGGCTCCCTTGATTTCGATGTCATCGAGAATCTGGACAAAGAATCCTCGGACAATCAGTTCTTCTGCTTCTTTTAGATTGAGGCCGCGACAATTCAAATAGAATAGTTGCTCTTTGTCTACCGGGCCAACGGTGGCTCCGTGTGAGCATTTGACGTCGTCTGCGAGAATCTCTAGGCGTGGAATAGAATCGGCTCTAGCTTCAGTACCAAGCAAGAGGTTTTTGTTCGATTGAAAAGCGTTTGTACGCTGGGCAATCTTGTCTACTTTGACGATGCCTTGGTAGACCGATGAAGAAGTGTCTTTTAAGGCCACTCGGAAGTTGATATTAGATGTGGTATCAGGGCAGGTGTGCTCTTGGATGGTGTTATAAGAGAAGTGCTCTGAACCATCGCCGAGAACAACACCGCGAATATCACTGTGTGAGCCAGGCTCGACCATGATGGTTTCGATGTCTGACTTGATTTGCTTGCCGCCCAATCCAGCAGTGGTGAGGTTGAAAATACCATCTTTGTGAATGTGGGTACGGACGCGGCTCACGGCAAATACAGCGTTGGAGAGCTTGTCTACGGCCATAACCGTAACTTTGGCTCCCTGGCCCACTGTTATTTCGAAGAACGAGTTAGAAAGAGTTGTGCCAGTTACTGACTTGTCTGTAGCCTCTGCCTCAGTATTGGCGAAGGCGCTGACCACGGTGACATGGCTATTGGCTTCAGCCACAACCACTACCCGGGGAAATACTGCCTGACCAGTTGGGCCTACAGGCAAATTGACGGCGCTGACGAAAGGTCCATCCACTACTACGTTCTTAGGAACGTAAAGCAGAAGGCCACTGTTGAAGAGGGCCTTGTTCATCAAGGTAAATTTGTCATCAGAAGCTAGAGGCTTACCGGTTTCAAATATTTTCTTGACCAGGTCTGGATGCTTTTCTATTGCTTCAGTTAGAGGTAAGAAAATCACGCCTTGTTTAGCTAACTCAGGATTGATCGTGGCGAATTGAGTTTGGCTTTCGTAGTCATCTACGAACAGGCCAGCTGGTTCGCCTAGTTTGGCTAAAGCCGACTGCAAGATTTCCATTGCTGGAGCTTTAGTGGCTTTGTTTTTCAGTGGATCAACCGTAATGAAGGTGGAGAGATCCAGATTGTCGATTTCAGTTTTGCGCCAATCATCATCACGAGTGGTCGGCATGGGGCTCTGGAAATAAATTTCCCAGGCTGCATTTCTTGAGTCTTGCAACCAGCTTGGTTCGCCATTTCT
>JAUPUU010000389.1 GCA_030917395.1 Cyanobacteriota bacterium erpe_2018_sw_21hr_WHONDRS-SW48-000092_B_bin.40 | reverse complement strand
TAATTACTTTCTACTTAGCTGTACCGGCTCAGAAGACGAACTTAAAGCCAGTTGCGGCACTCGTGTTCAATTTCATTCTCGACCAGGCGCTAAGGCAAAACTTCAATCACCCTCTTTATTTGAGCCTTGATGAGTTTACGAACTTCGGCATGATACCGGCGATAGCTCAGAAGTTGAGCATCATCAGGCACAAGAAAATAGCGGCACTTTTAGGCGTCCAGGACTTCATTCAGTTGCAGCAAGTTTATGGAAAAGACGACGCTACGCTCATGCGCAGTCAGCCTGGGTGCAAGATTTTCTTTCGCCCCAGGACGTTCGATGTCGCAAAAGGCATATCGGAGATGGGCGGGCAGCAGACTGTATATGAGCGGAAGATGACCAGTACTGGGCAAATCAACGAGCGTGAATCTGGGCGGCCGCTAATTGACCCTGGTGAAGTGCTAGCTATGGATGACGACCAGATGATAGTTTTCACGCCAAAAACTCCGCCACTAAGGCTACCTCGCTTTAGCTGGAAAGACTACGACAATGCCACAACGTTTGCAGCATTGCCCAAAATTGAAATCATGGTCGATGAACGGCTAGTCAAATCTTGTGATCAGGCAAAGCAGCCAGCAGATTGGCAAAAGCAGGTAGAGCAGCCTACTAAGTCTGAAAAGCCTAAAGGTGAACCGAAGCAGGAGCGAGCTAGAAAGCCTGAGCAAAAACCCTATCAGCCGCGCAAGAAGCAAGAACAAAGAGACTCGTCTCCTGAACAAAAGGCACCAGTTAAACCAAAAGAACCAGAGCGCAAGCGCTCAATCGAAGAGGATGATGATTTCGGAGCCCCTGCGCTTTGACCTGGACATGCTGAGCAGAACTACATGAGAGGCTGATATGGGACTTGGAATACTTCTAGGCATACTAACAATACTTATAGTCGAGCCAGTGACCAGGACCATCACGAGAAACCATGACTTGTCTAGTATCTTGGCTTTGGTTGCTGGTGTGGCAGTATTTGGATATTTGTCATACAAAGAGTTCAAGCAGAAGGAAAAGGCTCAAGAACAAGCTCCAAACCTAGATGGTAAAACGCTAATTGTGGCAAATGTAGGCTTGGCTGAGGCCTTTGGGATAGTAAAGACAATACTCAGTCAAAGTCATTTTGGTGATAACTGGTGGCAGCTTAAGGCAGTGGAGCCCGAGGCAGGGCAGATTAGCGCAGTACTGAATTGGCAAGAACAGTTCGGTGAACCAATCGGTGCTCTAAAGCGCCATGTCGTTTTGACTGTGTCGTTTGTGCCAGCGCAAGACAAGACCGAGGTTTATCTTGAGTGGGATGTAAAGTCACCAGTAAATCGTATGCAGGCAGATGAGGTCTTGCAAAAGATGACAGAAGAATTTCGAAAAAGTTTATAAGTCGAGTTTACACGATTTGCTAGCTGCCAAGCCACTTAGTTGAGTGTCCCGTGTAGGGTGGTCAAAGGCGCTAATCGCTACACATTGCTTCACAGGCTAATTCCAGTGAATATTATCGAGTGGTCATTTTTCTGAACCTCGCGCGAGCGAGTCCAGCACTCGATTCAAGCCTAATTGAAACTAATGGTGGTGTCATATTCGGTTACAGTAGTGCTCTTGAGTATTTTGAAATAGGCCCGAATATTCATGGATCTAGCGAATTGACATCAGTGCCTTTTGGGAGTCCTTTGCAACTTGCTGGATTAGACAGAGCCCATCTGATGCGCTTTAAACCTGCCTCCCAAATGAGTTAGGACCAATGTACTTTCCCACACACCCCATCAAAACAACAAACCGAACAAACCCAAATCGAATCCGCATCTTCACCCCTTGAGCATTAGTCAGTTAGCTGGCGGGTTTTGACTGGTGTGTTGGAGAGCTTATTAAAAGTCCATAGATACAGGTCGCTTTGATGTTGATACTGGAATTGGCTTTGTTAGCGCAGCTAGCAAACAACCAGGTCGCGCGCTCTGTATCAATTACTAAATGTAGACGCCTGGAGATTCCTTCTAATTCCCGCGCTACAGATTTATGCAGCTACAGGCTTGAGACATTCAAGCCCGGAAAATCGCACTACAAAAGGATAAACATCATGGCCGCAGACACTGCGACATACACTTATGACAACCTCGGTCGGCTCAAGACCGTTACCTACACTAACGGGACAGTGATCACATACAACTACGATGTTGCTGGAAATCGCACGTCGATCGTGACTTCATGCCCGTCTGGCACTTGTTGAAATATCCGCCTGACAACAAAAAAGTAGCAGATATATCACTCATCTTGCTACGTTAGAACACCGTTCGAACATCAACCAACATCAAGGTAAAACACAAAATGGTTAATACACAAGATAACAATCGGAAAATTCAACCCACACAGCTAGCTCCTTTAACCAGCGGCACAGGCTCGTCATCTGCATCGGGAAAAATGCCTTCAATAGACAAGGTTACAGGTGGCCCGGTTCAGGGCGCTCCAGTAGATCCAGATACTGCTCGAAAGATAATTGAGAACAGAAATTTGCCTAACAATATGGCTATTTCCACTGAATCGTCGCTGCCCAGTTCGGCGATAAAATCATTCGCGGCTGGAATTGCCTCTGGAACTGTCGCGGGACCAGCTTCTATTGTTGAGCTGGCCCGGGGGCTGAAAAATGATCCCGACCTTATAGCTGAGTATGCCACGACTCAGGTGGACTTTCTTCCTTTCTACGGGCTTCAAAAGGGCGGACTGGGAGCCTCTATGGATGGTCGCGGTTCCTCATTTGACCTAGCTGATTTGATGGTTCAGCTGCTAAGACAAGCTGGCTTCACCGCGAATTACATGTTCGGGGACTTGAGGTTAACCCTTGCGCAAGCTGCATCTTGGTTTGGAACTTCAACAACAGACATCTATGCATCGCGAAACTTGTTGGCTAACGGAGGTATTCCAACCACAGTTACCAACATTGCCGGGATTGACTATCTTGAGTTCAGTCACTGCTGGGTTCAGGTCAATATCGGGGGAACAAATTACGTATTCGACCCTGCTTTCAAGGTCTATACAAATCAATCTGGGATTGCAAGCTTAGCTACAGCCATGGGCTATAACGCAACTACATTCCTGGCGAATGCAAAATCTGGTGCTACAGTCTCTGCTGACTATGTGAAAAATCTGAATCGCACCAATTTGCGCAATAACTTAACCACAATGTCCACAACTTTGGTGAATTGGATTAAGACTAATAATCCAGCTGCAACTGTCGATGATATTTTGGGTGGAAAGACAATTAATCCAATCACGCTCGGCGCTCGCTTGACCTCGCTGCCATACCAAAAGCCCGGCGCAACGCCAGTAGTTTGGACAGCAATTCCAGCTGCTTACAAAGCGACATTAGGGGTTCAGTACGATACCTTCAACCTGACATTCAACACTGCTGATATTTACGGAAAACGACTTACGTTATTTTTTAACGCAAGTCATCAGTGTGAACTACGTCTTGATGGTGTGCTTCAGGCTACTAGTTCCGCGCAATCTCCTGGCAGTTGGAATTCTGTACTATTGACAGCAAGTCATCCATATCCAGGGGCTTGGGCAGATCAATCTCGATGGATGAGAGTATATGCGGACCAGTTTTATGCAATCGCAAATGGCTGGGGCAATGCTGGTATCGGTTTTCGAAATCTGCATAGCAATCAATTTGTGACTAACAAGGCTGCTGGTGGCACTGCAACCTCAGAACCAATCCTCGGCGAACAACTTGCAGCTCTATATTTTTCACTATTTGCAGAAAGTAACAGAGTCCATGAATTGGTGAACAAGTTGAGTAACTGTACCACCATCGTTCACCATCAACTTGGTTTAGTTGGGGACATTGGTGCACCAATGGTCGACATGGGTCTTGTTGTTGTTGCAAGCTCGGCACTTGATAACGATTACAATCGAATTCAATGGAACGATACCGTAGGCGCTATGCATGGTGTCATGATGGAAGGTACCTCAATTCAAGAGAATACCGGTCCTATTGGAATGAGTACTGTTAAAGTAATAGACCTTGCTTCACAGGCAGCGCAGAAAATCTTTGATGGAAAAACGGCCAACTGGCTAAGTAGCGTTAAACCCAACCTAGTGGCTTGGGATCCGGCTGTCGTTTCAGATATCGAAACCTATTATATAAATGCTGGATGGCGTGTCGCTCTGCCTGAAAATGGTGTCACCACATTGGGTTCGTTCTCCGGATATGGCTATTGGGGCTATCCGACCTTTGGTGCATTCGGAATATTGGGTGGAACAAAAGGCGCGCTGGGATCTAGCATCTTGAGTAGCGAACCTCCCAAGTTACCAGTGGACCCGCTAGCCGCTGGTGCAGGCGTTTTTAGCTTCAAAAATGGCACTTTCTCAATGAACGTAACAGATATTTCCGTTGGAAGTCAGTCAGCTCCATACGGACTCTCCTTTGGAAGAAGTTATAACGCTGCAAACGCTAGTGTCGACAAAGGGCTTGGACTCGGTTGGAACCATAATTTTTCGGTTTCAGCAAAGAGTGGGCATGATTCATTGGTTTCACTTGCTGATCAAAGCCCTATCGCGGGAGTCGCAACAATAGTAGAGCTATTTGTGGCCGTCGATCTGCTGACAGACTTAACCCGGCCCCATGATAAATTCGTGATAGCTTCCTTGTGCGCGCAATGGTTGTCTGACAATATCGTCAACAACGTGGTTAATATCGTAACAGCGGCCGAAACAACGCAATTTGTGAGATTGCCGGATGGCACTTACGTCAACCCACTTAGGATGGGAGATCTGCTTTCTCTCGCTGGCTCAAACTATACATACAAAACCCCTCAAAAAGTGACCTCTAACTTCAATACTGATGGCACAATCTCTTCGATTGTGTATCCGTTTGGAATCACGATTGGTTTTTCCTACACGGCAGGTAAGTTGAACAGTGTTAGCAACGGCCTGGGCCGACAGATCAACTTTGTTTATACAGGTGCAAAACTTAGTAGTGTCAATGATGGAAATGGGCGCTCTGTTTCATTCACTGTTGACATCAACAAGAATTTGACAGTGGCAACAAACCCATTGGGAAAAAGCACTACTTATCAATATGACATTCCTGGTCGTTTGATAAAGGCTTTTGCTCCCGCTAACCCGTTAAACCCACTGTTCACTAATACGTTTGATACAGTTGGTCAGCTTAAGCAGCAGGCTGATGCCTATTCAAATCTAACGCAAATGTATTATGCGGGATATCGCACTGAAATAGTTAATGCAGCCAGTAAGAAATCGGTACTGTCACTCAATCGATATGGCGATGTGGTCAAGGTAGTAAATCATCTTGGTGAAACCACTCAGCGTAAGTTTGATGGACGTCGACGGTTAACCGAAGTAACCTTTCCTGAAGGTAATGGAACTCAATATACCTATGATTGGAATGACAATATTCTGACTATGGTGGCTGTGAAGAAGCCCGCATCACCACTTTCGAACATCTCAATCACTCGAACCTATGATCCGCTTTGGAACAAAGTCAAGACATTCACAGACGGTTTGAGTCGAACTACTACCTACAATTACAACGCCACTACAGGAAATCTTGAAAGCGTTGTCCATCCGACAGTGACTGGAAGTGGTACGCCTCAATATACAATGACCTACAATTCGCGTGGGCAAATTCTCACTGTCACTGAGCCAACAGGAATTGTGACAAAGAACTCATTCGATATTTCTACCGAAAAGCTGCTCAGCACCGTAGTAGACTTTGGGGTCGGTCGTTTAAACCTAACAACAAATTTCTCATACAATGCAATAGGTGACCTGACTGGTGCACAGGATCCAAGAGGGAATAGCTGGACAGCTCAATTCGATTCCAATCGTCAACAGACGCAGTCTACAAGCCCTTCACCTTTGTCATTTGTTACTAAGTTCACATTTGACGACAATGGTAATCAGATCAAAGTTGAGCGCCAAACTAGCGATCCATTGAATCCTTGGCAAACCTTTGAGTTTACTTATGCGATCGACGGAAAAGTCCTCACCGCTAAGTCTCCAGCCGGATTCATAAAATCGGCAGATTACAACTCGCTAAGGCTGCTGTGGAAGACAACAGATGCTCTGTCTCGTGTTTCTGAGTTCACATATGACGACCTGGGTAGGCTCTTCACAGTTAAAGACCCTTCGCTGACCATTTCGGCAACGAGGACATACACCCCAAACGGGCTTCTAGCTTCTGTTAGTGATGCTAGAAATAATGCTTCAAGCTACACCTATGATGGATTTGATAGGCCTGCTCGGATCACATATCCAGGGGGCAGTTATACAGAGAACCAGAGTTATAACGCAAATAGTTCTCCCCTGACGTTTAGAACTCGTTCTGGCAGCTTGATTACGATGACCTATGATGAACTCAATAGGATTAAAACGAGGTCACCTGCTGGTCAGCCTACAATCACCTATGTATACGATCTTTCAGGCAGAATGCTTTCCGCATCTAAACCTGTAGTAGCGGGTGATCCAAGCTCTGGTACGTTTACCAATACTTTTGATACGGCCGGTAGGCATGTGTCTGAGCAGTATCCAGATGGAAAGATCTTTGCGAATCTGTTGGACGCGAATGGCAATATTACTCGCACCACCTGGCCCGATAGTTGGTACTGCGAACGTCTGTTTGACCAGATGAACAGACTTACAGATATTAAGCTAAACGGTGCAACAACAAGCGCAGTTCAGCTTCAATATGATGCACTGTCTAGGCGGAAAAAGGCAATATACGAAAACGGCGCTACAACTGACTTTACCATGGAGCTGGATGATGATTTGAGCGGAATTGCTCATACATTTGTTGGCTCAAATGTTTCCTTCACTCTTGGATATAACAACAATAGCGAAATTATTAGTAAGCAAGTGAGTGATTCACTCTTCAGCTGGCATCCATCTTCTGCTGGAACTGTGACTTATGCCACCGCCAATAACATCAATCAGTATCCGACCGTAGGAGGGATTGCTTATAGCTATAATACAAATGGTTGTTTAACTGGGGACGGTACGTGGACATTTACATATTCGACCGAAAATCAGCTTCTCACAGCAAATAAAACTGGTGTGAGCCTGGCGTTTAAATATGATCCGTTCAATAGACAAGTGGAAAAATCAGTAGGTGCAACCAAAACACGTTTCTATTATTTTGGACAACAGAGACTCGGCGACTATGATTCGACCGGTGCATTGTTAAACCGGTATATTTACAGCAATAATGCTGATGAAATTTCGATTTCGGTATCTGCTGCAGGGATCAAGACGTATTTCCATCAGGATGATTTGGGTTCTGTAGTTGCTACCACTAACGGTGTAGGCTCTCTCTTGAATAAGTACAAGTACGGGCCATTTGGAGAAACAACGAGTTTGACCGGTAGCACGCATGGCTATACCGGTCAGCGTTTTGATTCTGAAAGCGGCCTCTATTTCTACAAATCGAGATATTACTCGCCCTCAATTGGTCGATTCCTGCAACCTGATGGAATAGGATATGCTGCTGGTTTGAATCTTTACTCCTATGTGCGAAATGCCCCTACAAACCTTGTTGATAGATTGGGTTTCGATGGCGCAGTAGCAGCTGCACAACCTCCTGGTATGGATTGGATTGATGCCAATCTTCAGCAAGATATCGGCCTCATTGAGTGGATAATGAAGGTATTTCCAGGTGGTGAGTGGGATCCCAAAAGGAACTTTGGTCTTGATCGAAACGGAAATCCCCTTCCTGGCTTTGAGCAGGCAGAGTATGTTGGTAACGCCAACTATGGTGCTACCGGACGAAAGTTGGGATTGGATATTAAGGTACTTAAGGCGGGAGCTGGTGCCGCTCAGGTCATCGGACAACTTATCTACTGGGCAAGGGACATACAAAAAAATCCATTGAATCCTCAGTTCCACAAAACAATCGAGCTCGAATGGTTTTTGTCATCATACGGAGACAGTCCCAGGGATTCTGAGCAGGTACAAGCTGGCTATAGCTATGCGGAAGTAAGCGGAGCACTCGTCCCCAAAAGCACGATTTGGGGACCTGGCGGTCTTCCTGGTTCATCTGCTGTAGCAAATCCAATGTCTGGCGGCGGTGGAGGTGGTGGAAACCCATCCGCCGGCGGGGAAGCTCCAGGACCTGCTAGTTGGCCGGGACCTGGCGGTCCCGGTGGTGGCGGCGGCTCCTCAGGTTCAGGATCTGTAAGTGGAAGAGTTACCAATACCGGCGTGCCAATGTCTTCATCTCGTGATGTGTATGGACGCATTATTTCCGATAGCGATAAATATAAAGGTAGCCTCTCGGCTGTACCCATTCTATTTAACATGACGAAGGGAGCGACTGGAACCTAATAACCATATATGGTGCGGGGGAGTTCTGTGAAGAACTCCCCCGCATAATATCTTATGGGCATAGTAAACAGGGTTTAACTCGTGTAAAGTCTGTGGAAAGCACTTTTTCAATTTTGTCTTTCTGTCCCTTAGGGGTTGCAATTAAGATAACATTCCCCTTTTGCTCGTCAACTTCAAACCTAGCGTCACTGTAAGATAGTCCCGAACATACAAGTTTTGATTGCTTTACAAATTGGCCCATTGACCTAATATACTTAAGTTCTATTGTTTTAACCGGTTCAATCCCCTTCTCTACAACCATCTCCAAAACCACTTGAACATCTTCAGACTTGAGATGTCTCATTTGAATTACAGTGTGCCATGTATTTATGTCTGAACGATACGATTGTCCTTCTTTTAAAGGCTCTGATAATCTGCCGAGAAAATTTAGTTGGCCGCCCCAAAAGTCTATTAATAATGCGGCAATGCTCAGGAGCATAGTCAGAAAAGAAATTTTAACAAGCACAGATTTAAATCTAAAATCAGTTGTGCGTTTTATTGCGAAGTAGAACGCAAGTGGGAGTAAATAGCCGATAAGCGACCTAAAAAAATCCAGTTGCTTACAAGTAAAAGTGAAACCGGATGCGTAGAAGGCAAAGTTAAATAGGGAAAGAATTGCCAACGATAAAGGCAAAACAAAATTGAATTCTGGCCGTGTGTTTTTCGGAGTAATTGAATCACTACTGCTAAAGACTTTAATTGACAATATGCTCTCCCTAAGAATACTTTTGATCCATGCTCGTCACTGTGAATTCTTGGCAATTCAAAACAGCACTTCTCTCTCTCTCTCTTAATCTCGCTGAAATTGAGCCTTTACGGATATTCTAAGTCTTTTTCCAAACTTCGGTTTATCCGCTAAAAATTGTATTTAAATCAAGTACAAGCTGCTCACTAAGCTTTCCTGGTTATCACTTATCGCGCTTTTAGACTGGTTTTTATCAATATTCTTCCCACATCACAATTGCCCAACATAACACACTTAAGCAGGTTTCTTACCCTTGGTCAGATTTTGACATCCTTCCCGAAGTCTTTGAACCGCTTTGGATTGAGTTGGGTGTACAGAACCGCATGTTGAATGTTTTTGTGCCCCATATAAGCTTGTATAGCCCTGGTATCGACGCCTTCTGAAGCCAGCTGGTGTCCCTTTCCGTGTCGAAGCATATGAGGGTGAACGCTTAGTTCTAGATCGGCTTCAATGCCAGCCCTGGCAACCATCTTGTGGAAAGTGTTTGAAGAGAGAGGTCCTTGTCGCTCGGACATAAAGACGAAATCCGAGACAGGATAGTCCCGTCGAAGTTTGCGAAGTGCCCGTATTTCATCACCTTCCAGGTAGTGAACTGACGGATCCCCATTTTTGAGCCGGTTCACGTGCATCCTGGCGCGAGTCAGGTCAAGTTGATCCCACCGCAACTCCACCAGCTCAGTCACTCTGAGGGCATGGCGATAGGCGACCAGGATCATCAGGGAGTCTCGTTCACCATGGCGCCCTAAACTCTTAGCTGACTTGATGAGCTTGTTAACCTCAGCCACAGTCAAATACTCCCGTGAGCGCTTCTCTAAATTCGGCACTTTAAGAGGTGGTCCAAGCGGTTTTTTTGTCTTTTTCTTGGACTTTACCGAAAATGATGTTTGGTTGGACTTCTTTGCCATGAGTGAAAATCTGCTTTAAACCTTACCCTTATTGGTGGACACCGACATTCGAAATGCCTCACTGTGCAGCTTTTGCACTAAGTTCAAATTGTTCGGGCGAAAGATAATTCAACGTTGAGTGTATACGAATTTTGTT
>JAUPUU010000388.1 GCA_030917395.1 Cyanobacteriota bacterium erpe_2018_sw_21hr_WHONDRS-SW48-000092_B_bin.40 | reverse complement strand
GTGCGAAAATATCCTCGAAGAAGGTTCTGAAACCTTGCCTTGCTTTGCTAAAGTCTCCTGGCACTTGTTTCAACTCAGCGCCTGTTTGAATAGCGATTTTCGCCATGTTAGGTAGGACTTCAGTTAATTTACTGGCCTTGAGAATCCTGGCCGATGCGCCAGGCACAAGAAAACCAGAGCCGACATCTACAACAAAACGCGCCTGGAGCCGCTCTTGTTCTAAGGGCGAAAGCTCTGCCCAAGTTTTGTTTAGTACCAGGCTAAGATTTATTAGGTCTTTTGCCGGTTTGGCCCAATCGCCTTGAGCTCCAAGGTCTTGCAAATCTCTGGTAGTTTGGCTACTTTGTCCCAGACTTCAGGCTCGCTGATGTGTCCGTATATGTTTGTACCCCGAACCAGTGACCACCTATCTTGAGGTTGCCGGTGTTGAGATTATTGAACATTCCCAATTGATTGAGCAGTTTCTTCGATCCGATAAGAAAATGGGTGAGAAAATGATGGCTCTGAATTTCGCCCGAAAAGATAATGAGTTCTTGATTAAGGGTGTTGTGCCGAATAGATTTCTGAAGTCACTGGGAGAATGGAAACATGCAGCTATACCACAACTCCAGTTTAATCGGACTCCTCTCAAGCCCATGTGCTAATGGATTTGATATGCATGCGCTCATTGAGTTAACTCCACAAGCCGAAGAATACAAGTATTTGTTTGAAGCGTTTGCGAGCCTTGAAGAGCTAGAAAAGCTTGCTCCGCCTCAACCGGTCTACGAGAATTGGGCCATAGTAAACGAGGAAGGAGAGCGCTTGGAGATAGGCTTGCCAGGCATCTTTAAGCAAGATGATGCTTTGCATGTAATGTGGCGCTATTATTAGAGCTTGGGCTTATGCCTGTTGTGCCAATTAGTGTGTTTCCATGGTAGAGATTAATCTCTTCAGTCATGATTGCTACTTCACATTGGATGGTTGTTCGTGTCATCATTCTTCCTGCAATTGTAGCGCGAAGTTTCTCAAGCGATAATCAAGGGGCAAGGCCATGAACGTTTATAGCAGAGCGGCTCTTTTGGAAGAAATTGAAAAGGGTCAAGTATTTGAGTACTTGCTTTTCTATGGGCACAAAGTAAGCACCGATAGTAGTGTCACAGCTAGTTGTTGTAGTCAGTGGTTCCCAGCACCTTTTAAGATAGACGGTGTTGAGTATTTGACAGCAGAGCATTACATGATGGCGGAGAAGGCTCGGCTGTTTAATGACTCTGAGATTCTTGAAAGTATACTTGGCTGTCAAACTCCCAAAGAGGCGAAGGCTTTGGGTCGTAAGGTTCGCAACTTCGAAGATGACGTATGGAAGAGTCATTGCTCTCAGATAGTGGTTAAGGCCAATCACGCTAAGTTTACCCAGAATTCGGCGTTTGCTCAGTGGTTGGTTGCGACAGCACCTAAAGTATTGGTTGAAGCTAGTCTGTGGGATAGAATCTGGGGTATTGGCATGGCGCAGTCTAACCCTAAGGCTCTAGATCCAGCTCAGTGGAAAGGTCAGAATTTATTAGGTTTTGCCTTGATGGAAGTGAGGGATCAGTTATCTTCTGTTAAATGAATTAGTGGTGTCAACGGCTGGCTGTATGAAAGATGAGTCTGATGCTTGGGTTGTGCGGTCGACGTTACTGGGGCCGTGTACGCAACTGATTGGCGGCCCCACTGTTAGTTGAGTTCAAATTGCACCAAAGGCTATTACTCGGGCCGAAGGCCGCCTTTCTTCGCATCAACAAATTTAAGGGTATGCTTGCCTGGTTGCGATAGCTCGTGCTTAATTGCGGTAGCACCGTCATCTGGCATTTTAAAAGAAACTATATGACCGCTGCTTCCTAGTAAAAAGCTATCACCAGTCTGTTCAATCGATCCGCTGCCGCCAAATGGACATATTAATTGCAATGCACCTGAAGGTTGAACCTTCAAAATTCGCTTGTTCGTAAACACAATCGGACGATTTCTATTGAGCAGGGCATAAATCAAAACTGATATGGGTGCACCAATGACTGTGATCAGCATAGGGAAACTCTGCAGCGCACCCATAAGTGCCAAGCCAACTACACCAAACATTAAAATACCTGCTAATAGATAAATGACAATCTTGTATGCGGCAAGATTAGTGGTGCCGATAGCCAGAACTATTTCGTCTTCACATAGCAGCGGAGCTAACAATTCGCGCCTTCTCTCTTCACTGTTATTGCTCAGAAATTCTTTGGAAACATAGTCTTTGAGTATGTTCGTCTGTGCCACCAAATGCTGAGGGAAAAGTGCCATATCATTTTTAAGCGACGACGAGCAGAAAGAAAAATTTCCCATGCCGCCAACTTCAGACAGCGTCACGATGCCACCACCGCCAATCGCTGGAGCTACTGAGAATGTGCTGTCCTTCCCAATTGTAAAAGTTTCTGAACTGGTCTGCAGCTTAACGACTCGCAAGTTTGTGAGGAGTACAGGAGACGACTTGCGCAGGCAGATAGCGACCACACATGCCTCAGCCACAGTCATTATGGCTATGGCACCGAAAATCGGTACTAAGATTGCCTGTTCAGTCATGGCAAAGAAAGGCAACTGCTCATGAAAGATAGCGCTCCATGCGAGTGACAGAAGTACCAGGCACAGCCCAGCGATACCAGCTCGCTGAAGCAAATAAACAAATACTATCTGTGAATAGCAGAGAAATCGCAGCCAACGACTATTTTCAAATAGGTGAATTGCTTCTTCAGCATCTTGCAATTGAAAATTGGCAGTTTTGATAGACAAATTTAGTTGGGCGCGTTGTTCAGAAATGCTAGAGCTGTTTTTTATATTGTCAACGTTCTCACTGGGCTGAGGCAAAGGATTTTCCTCTCGTCAAATCATCCTAATAGTGTTCCCCGCAGTCTGCCAAGCTAAGCTCTCCCTTGGCTTGAATAGGCATCGACACGTGCTGCTTGTGGATGGCGCGTACAGCATCGGTTTCGAAGCCACAGTGCTCTCTATTGCTGTTGAACTAACTCATTAAACAGCACATGCCGCGATTTAGGTAGTTACAGTCACTCAATTTGGCAGTGGCGAACCTGTAGCAAAGTAAATTTATTTGCTGCTATCGCCAGCCGCTCATTTATCAGTTTCGTTTGGGCCCGCTGTTACTATGCTGAAAGCTTTGGTAATACTAGCTGTGAGTGCCCCTTGGGTCATGTCACATGTAAGGTTTAGCAGAATCAACCAGAACGGCACCATAATCAAGATGCGGTTGCGGAGCCAGCTACTCACAAATACTAGAATTAAAAGAGTCAAAGGGAGGCCGACTATTAAGGCGTGTGCCGCTACTTTGTCGCGAAGTTCTTGCGTTGGCAATGCCGTAATAGGAAAGCCTACGAAAAACCAAACAAAGGGGAAGAACCAGAAGAGTAGAGCAAACCAGCGGGGTGGTTTGTTCAAGAACTGTAAGACGGGTTCAAACTTTTGCATTAGCCTATTGTTGCACAAACCTTGGAAGGAGGATTTATGCCCTCTGTTCTTTGAGCGTGTTAATAGATGCTAGGGATGGGGCTGAGCTTTAGGGCTATTGAAGTATGCGTGGCTTACAAGCGCCACTGCGCGATGAGCTATCGACTTGAATTCTAAGCTTTTGCCGATTCCCGGCTGCGCAATGGCCCGATTCTGGTTTTTGGTACTAGAACTCACACAATTGTCACACTGTCAGGTGTCTCGGAGGTGTGTAGGCGTCGAAGCTTGTGCCCTAGTATTCCTGTCACCGAAGGCTGCGACAGACACCGGCATAGTGAGGCTTTCTACAGCCGAGCTTGTAGGAATCTTTTAGGTACCATTTTCGGCCTACAAGATCTCGAGTTGAAATTCGAGATATCGGAACTCAAACTATTATTATGAGGCCTCCGATCGCTAATAAAGAGCAAGCAACTTCAATCGTGTTATTCGAATTCTTCTAAGCACCATTTTTGATTGAAGAAACACGAGCGCAGTTTTGTCTTCATTGCCTACAGAATTCCTACAAGTTTATGACACTAAATCGCTGCGTGTTTATTCTCCTTCTGGCGTTCGCGAGATCTGGCACCATTGAAAGATTTGTGTAGCTCTACAAGCTGGCCTACATGAGCTTGCAATCATAGGTGGCACCACTGTTGTGTGAGTTCAAATGGGAACATAATGTCCTTCAATCCCATCTTGATCACCGCCTCCAGATTGATTTCCTTAAGATCTAAATTGAATGCCGGCGGTTTCTTGTAGTTCTCTTCGTTGACAACAATGTTCCATCCGTTCCATGATTTGCTCATTGTTGATCCTTCTTAATGGGTTTGTGCTTTTATCATCTAGAACCACGCCAGGCTTGTCCTGATGAGCATCTCCATTAACTTCAACTAGACTCGGGACAAGGTCGATCAAGCTCTAACTCTGACAATTGTTTAAGCACTTCGTTCAGCTCGTGCCCTCCAATAGACTGGAGCCAATTAAACGTAAAATTGAAAACAGTGAGTCCCGTAGAGTCTTGGTAATCTTGAATTTTCGGTATTATAAATTCCGCACCATCCCATGTTCCAGTTGCAATACAAAGCATGCTTCCATAATTCGGATGTACCATATCGCAGAACATGTCATAGATGACTTCAACCACCGGTTGTTCCTTTGACCAGCGCTCGATTACTGTCTTTATATTTATGGCTTCCGGCTGTGCTAGAGAAAGAGGATCACTCGTTTTCCCTCGTTTATCTTTCGCTTGCTTTGCTTCGACAATTAGTTCTTCGAATTTTTTTGCGAAAAATTTCGACCAGTCAAAGCGGCCTCCTCTCAGCAAACGCTCCTCTATTTCTACAAGACTATTCATTTCAGAGTCTCCGAAATCAGTGGCGCGAGCCTTCTCAAAGGCCGGTTTCAATTTCTCTTTCAGGTAATATCGCAATAAGGCCGTGAGTTCAATTAGCGCGCGCCCGGCAAATCCATATGTCAAAAAGTCACCTTCGTTGATAGCTCGGATGATTGAGGAATTTAGCAAGTAGAATTTGAGTTTTGATGAGCGAATGACTGTGTTCAGATACATATTGTGAGTTTCCTTAGGCTTCGCTGAAGGAAACGACCATCTTGAATGTCGGCTTTCCAAGAAAGAGTAAGTTTTCGCAAGTTCCTCTTCCGTAGACCGCATTGTTTCGCCGGTTCTGCCGCTGACTTGCTGGTAGACTGCTTCTAGAAACTTTGGTGGATGGCTCATCACAGACCTATTGTTTGAAAGTTTATTGTACAAAATTTCGCAGCGCTTCGGTGGTAGATTCTCTCAGTCCGGTTTCTAAGTGGTAGAGAAAAGGGTTATTTCGACCCCATCGCCCATGGTGACCTCTGGATTTTTGATGCATGTTATATTGCGGTCGTGGGCCCATTTTCCGAATGGTACCGCGCATGTAAAAGTTTCGGACGAAAGGCAAAATCAGGATGTCTTACTCTAGCAGGGAATGAGATGATAGTTAGCAGGTTGATGATTCTTCTGTTCGTCACAGCTATGCTGTCGGTCTGTGGCGATGTTCAGGTAGGTTGTGTTGCAAAAACGTGCTTTATCCGAGAATTGACCCTTCCCTCAAACCGTAGACCAAAAGTTTTCTACGATGCAGCTGTGAGCGACCCGTATTTATTTCCTGCCTCTGAAGGCATTTTTTATAGATACTCTCACAATAGAAGCGCTGCCAGCATTAGAGGGAGCGTGTATGCGATTTGTAGACCTCTACGCCTGCGAACTGGTGGCATGTGCGCAACGGCAATTACTCTTAGCTGATCACACCAAAGATCTAGATAGACCCGTTCGCCAGGAACCGAAGGCCCGAAAATGGAAGTACTGCTAAGATCTGGTGCAGCTTATAATTTGTCTACCAAAATGGGATCAGACCGCTTTCCTTTTAACGAGCGCGTATATTTGCTTGTAGATCTGCGGCATTTCGATAATGAGCATCAATTCTGGAAATTCTGCGATAGATAGTCTTGAAACTTACAGCCATTCCTGTTAATTCTCTATGGAGAACGTATTCGGTCCCCAAATCTTTCCGAAATTCGTTAGACATGCATCGATGCAAAGCACGGCCTCTGGTCTGGTTTCTCCAGGTAGGCTGCCAAATGGTATTAGCCTGGCCATAAGCATCACTGAAGCACCTTTGTCTGCGCTTAAGAGAACATTTCTGGCATTAATTCTCATTGCCTCAACATCTGGTGTATCCCCTAAGTTTTTGGTCAATTTCTCACCAAGAAATCCCATCTCCAAGAGTGTTTCGGGGGTTACCAGCGGTACAGTTCTCGCTTCCACCTGAGTGCCAAAAACGAAGTGGAAGTACCGATGCTCTTCAAAAAACTTTCTGCATTGAGGCTCTATGAGATCACTGCGCCTAAGTGGCAAACCATTAGCTGCGCAGAGTGAAGCGGTTTGGGAAGCTACTTCATCATAGTCTTTTGAGTCTATCCTCTGGTGTCTAAGCCATGGCACGACCTGGTACCGAACATTGGATATAGCATGTAAGATCGCAGGCTCTGAATTAGATAGCATTGTCGAATAGGTAAGCTGAAGCCAATTTATCGGATGATAGCAGATTTTCGGTAGCTCTCCCAATTCCACAGCCTAGTCGTCTTCCACCTGCAGGCTGACGAATTTGCCTTGTCCAATTGATGTCTACTTGGCGATGTTACTTTGTCGACATGAGGGTGACGAGCAACTGAGGAGAAGATCATGGCCAATCTTGAAACCAGCACTGATGCCAATGTGGTAAATCCAACCGAGGCTGCCGCAGAGGCGCCTAAGACCAATAACTTGAGTGACTTGGCGCAGGACCTGATGAGTTCTCATGCCCACCGCCCAGGGCTGGTGCAAGAAGATTTGGCCAAGGCCACTGAAGCCTTGCACGCCAACGGAGCGCTGACTAATCTTTCTATTATTGGCTTAGACGGCAAAGATTTAATCGCTCGTGACGAGCAAGGCCAAACCCTTTTACTAGATGCAAGCAATCCTGAAAATCAACAAGTTCTCTCTTCCGATCTGGTTTCGCAACCTATTGGTACCAATGGTCGCACTGCTGAACTCGCCGCTGATGGTTCTGGTAAGTACACTGTGGTTAGTGGTGATTCTTGCTGGAGAGTTGCTAACGATATTCTTACTGCTCAAGGTGTTGAGCAGCCTACCGATAATCAGATTGCTAACTACATTAGAGAGCTAGAAGTTAGCAATGGTCGCAGCTTCGCTCAGCTGCAAGTGGGTGATGAGATTAAAATTCCAACCAAAATTCAAGGTGGTGAAAGCAGTCAATTTGCGGCCCCTGAAACCACAGACCAAGCTAGCACAGATACTACAAACACTGACGTTCCTAATACACCGGACCCAGCTAACACAGATACTACAAACTCTGATGTTCCTAATACACCGGACCCAACTAACACAGATACTACAAACACTGATGTTCCCAGTACACCAGACAACACTAATAGTGCAGACACAACTGTACCAGCGCTTTTTCCTGAGGCGGCTAAACAGATGGAATTAGAAAATTTCGGTATCGATAATAGCTATGCCTTGATGGGCGAGGGTTTCAGTCGGGCCGTTAAAATCAATACACCTAAGGGTT
>JAUPUU010000387.1 GCA_030917395.1 Cyanobacteriota bacterium erpe_2018_sw_21hr_WHONDRS-SW48-000092_B_bin.40 | reverse complement strand
TGCGGCGGAAGAGTGTTTGCAGCGTGTCACAGCTATCGATGCTAGCGACCCTAATTGGAAGGGCATTCGTGACTTAGTAGACCAGCTAAAAAGCGATTTTGAAGAGAGCTAGAAGAGCCTAACCTAGAATACCCTAGCCTAGAATAGCCAGATTAAGACAGTGGTCGTTCAATCTTTTCTCAAGAAAAATGGTTTCCATGGAAACCATTTTTTTCTACAAAAGAGAAGACCTCGCTGGCGGGCGAAGTCTTCTTTTCTTGTTTGCTCTAGCCAGTTGATTGCCGGTGGCGTATTTGAACTAGAGTTTTTGGATGTAATAGTCTTGGTCAAAGGCAGGGTCTTTCAAGCCACCATCCATTGGTTTCTTTCCAGTAGATTCGGTTTCCTTAGGGCCACCCTTGCCTGGGAATTTTTTGATTATTTCGCTGCCTTGAACTTCCTTATCTTTCAAGCCACCATCAGCTGGAATTTTTGGTTTCGCTGGAGAAAAGTCGAGAGAGCCTTCTACTGTGGCACCAGGTTTTCCACTATCGGCCAACTCTTTCTTTTTCTGAATCATATTGGCGTCATCACCGGCCAACTCTTTTTTCTTTTGAATCATGTTGGCGTCATCACCAGCCAACTCTTTCTTCTTCTGAATCATGTTGGCGTCGTCGCCCACCATCTTTTTGCCTTGTGCTTCTAGTGGATTTTCCATCAGATTTTTCGTGAAGGGATCGCTAAAAGTCAGTGCTGTTCCATCTTTGGTTAGACCATCTTTGCTGTTACCTAAGTTCGATTTGCCAGCTGCGTCTTTGGAATTCTGTCCTATCTGATTCCATGAATCGACAGCGATATTGCCGAATTTTTCTGCTTGTTTTTCTGCGCTATTGGCGGCAAAGTTGTCGACAGATTCGCTTTTAGCCAAGTTTTTTACATTGTCCATGATTCAATACCTCTAGTAATTTGTTTTTTCGGCAGGTTCATCGACTTGGGGGTTCTTGCGGTCGGTGTGGCCTGCGCTACGAGAACAAATCTAGAAGAAACTTATTACTGAACTGTGATTAGAATGTTTCTGCTTTATAACTAGTCCGGCTTTATAACTGTTCCGGCTCTATAGCCGGTTCGACTTTATAGCTGGTTTGGCAGGGTAAAAATGAATGAGCTGCCCTGCCCGCGGCTTTCTACCCAGATCTTGCCGCCGTGCATTTCGACGATGGCCTTACATATAGTAAGGCCGAGGCCGGAGCCACCTTTTGATTTGGAGCTTCCGCCCACTTGCTGAAAGCGCTCGAAGACAGCTTCTAGCATGTCTGGGGGGATACCTGGACCTTGATCTTCTACTCTTACAGCAACAGAGTTTCTCTGTTGTGCAGCCGTAACTTTTACCGTTCCTCCTTTCGGAGAGTATTTGATAGCGTTGGCTACAAGATTGGAAAGCACGCGGTCTAGTCTTTGCTCATCGGCGGCTACTGTTATATCTGTTGGCTCGAAATCTAGCTTTACTGACATTTCTTCTGCCAAGCCCAGGCTTGCTGCCTGGCAGTTGCTGAAGCAACGATTGAGTGACACCGTATCAATTTCTAGCTGCATCATGCCTGACTTGATCTTTTCTATGTCGAGCAAGTCATTGATGAGGGCAACCATGCGATCAGCATTGCGTTTTGCCATCAAGACATAGTTGCGACCTTTGGCGTCAAATGTTCCATAGGTGCCGTTTTCGAAAAAATCGAGGACATTATTGATAGTCGAAAGTGGCGTGCGCAGATCATGGGTGATCATTGCCATGACTTCTTGTTTGAGTTTTTCTGCTTTGCGACGATCGGTCATATCATGGATGACACAGAAGAATGAGTTTTCTTCTTCTGCCCAGTGGGCTGACCACAGAGTCTCTACTGTGGCGCCTGCACTGCTTCTCATTTCGATTTCGAGAGGGGTGGCGTTGTGGTTGTCGCTCTGTTTGAGGTTCTCTAGATAGTCTAGGGCTTTATTGGTGTCTGAGCCGACCACAAGATCAATGAAGTGTTTACCAAGTAAGTCTTGGGGCTCGATGCCAAAAAATGCTTCAGCCGCTTGATTGACAGCGAGAAAGCGACCTTGGGTATCGATGGTGCAAATTAAGTCGCGGGCGTTTTCGACAATTGCTCGTTCTTTGCGCGAAGCCTCTTTGATCTCGTTGGCCATTTTATGAAAGACTTGGTCAAGTCTGGCGATTTCATCACTGCCGCGCATTACCTTGTGCAATGGCATACCACTGGCCAGCCTGTAGGTGTTTTCGCTAACTCGCTGCAGTCGTGTAGTAATTCCCTTTGTCAAAAATAGAGCTAGAGCCAAGCCCAATGCTAAGTCGAATAAACCAATAACAATCATGATTGACTGTGCTTTCTCGCGAAATTCTGCTTGCACTTCTGGGGCCTTTTGAGAAAGGCGTTTTTGTTCATCACCGATAGTGAGCAGCTCGTTGTAGAGAATCCCCTTCATTTCATCGCGGAGCTTGTGCCACATTACCTTGCGGTCGTTTCGGCCCTCGCCTCCGGTTTTAAGAAACGAAGTTTTGATGTCTTTGAGCACTCGCATGCAGCGGTTCGAGGCCTCTTCGGAGGTCGTTATCGCTTTTGTGATTTCTGGTTGGTCCTGGGTTAATTGACGCAGAACGTCGTAGTCTGCATGGATGCGCTCCATCATTTGCTGGGCAGTGCTTGTGTCAAAACTAATCTCTTCCAATGATTTTTCATTGCCGTAGACCGAGAAAATCTCGAAAACATCGTTGGAGATTTTGTTGATTGCGTCTGATATTTTTCCGCTGTGGGTCGAGACTCTCAGGGCTTGTTCGGCCTGGCTCTGAAGGGATGCAAGTGAGGTGATTAAGCCCAGTTGAATCAGGAGAGGCACGGAGACAAAGATGAGAACCTTGGATGTTAGCGAAAGATGCAAGCGCATGTGACTTTTATCCCCATTGCTGCACGGCCTAAAACAGATTGAGTCAATTAAGCCCTGTTCAAAACGGCTTTCAAGACGATATATTGTCACAGTAGAAGTTACTTCTGATTTGCGCTTCAAATTGTTGCTTCAAAGATAGGCTCCACCTTGGCAAAGATACTGTTAGTCGAAGATGATGTAGACCTGGCTATGACTATTGGTGATGGCCTCACCGCTGAGCGCCACACTGTTGAGACCTTCAACGATGGCCTCGATGGTCATGACACTTTGAAAATGACTGAATACGACGTAATTGTGCTCGACTGGGATTTACCTGGAATGGCTGGCATCGATATTCTCAAGAATTTTCGGGCGGCTGGAGGAAACACTCCTGTAATCATGCTCACTGGCAAAGGCGAGATTGCTGAAAAAGAGCAGGGGCTTGATTCTGGAGCCGATGACTATGTCACTAAGCCATTTAATCTTAAAGAGTTGGCTGCTCGCATTCGCTCGCTCTTGAGGCGTCCACCGCTTTCTCAGTCTAATGTTCTCAAGCATGGCAACTTGACTCTTGACCCGACTAAATTCCGCATTACCCGTGGCGAGAACGAGCTGCGCTTGCTTCCCCGTGATTTTGCTTTACTTGAATTTTTAATGCGTCACCCCAATGAGATTTTTAGTGTTGATACTCTCTTGTCCCGGGTTTGGCAGTACGATTCAGATGCTACCCCAGAAGGTCTGAGAGTGGCCATCAGGCGTATTCGTAAGGTAGTTGACGAAAGCGACGACCTTTCCAAGTCTGTCATTGAAAACATCTCAAGAGTGGGCTATCGCCTGCGGCCACTTTAACCTTTTGGTAGACAGCGGCAATTTTTGACAGCTTAATTCTTGCTGTTGCTGCCAGGTGCTTAGTTTTGACCGTAATTTCCCCAAAGACCGCGGGGTGGCGATTGTCTATGATTTGGGTATGAACTAAGAACATAGCCAGGTGCGTCATGGTCGGTGATAGTGATTCTTGTAAAGTTGTGCCCGAGATTAAGCCTGGTGGCGGCGTTGAGCACAATGAATATTGTGGCCGAGGGCTGGTTCTTGATGCCTACAAAGATCT
>JAUPUU010000386.1 GCA_030917395.1 Cyanobacteriota bacterium erpe_2018_sw_21hr_WHONDRS-SW48-000092_B_bin.40 | reverse complement strand
GGAGTTTCTAGCGATGCCACAGCGCGGCCCCACAAGTTGTAGTTGTGGTCGATAATCCAAATTTGTGTCTCTAGACCAAGCTTTTCAAAGAGTGGCCCCAGGTGGAAGCTAACGAAGTCGACTTCGTACTCTTGGGGCCAGAGACAAGCTGGCATTTTGCCATCTTGATCGGTATCAACTTCGTTTTGCACTGTGATGGCATAAATGTTGATGCCCTCAGCTTTGTAGCTATCGATAAATTTGACAAAGTAATTGGCGTAGCTGCCAAAGTTCTTGCGTTGAAAGCTGCCACCAAGCATTGAGCCGTTTGACTTCATCCAGCCTGGGGGGCTCCAGGGTGAGCCGTAGAAAAGCATCTCAGAGTTGAGTGCCAGCGCTTGACGCAGACAAGGCAGAATGTATTTCTGGTCGTGTGCGATAGAAAAGCGCTTTAGCTCAGGGTCTGGCTCACCTTCGTCATAGCTGTAGAGATGGGTGGCATAGTCGCTTGAGCCAATACAGACGCGACAGAAGTTTAGGCCTAAACCGCCTTTTGATGCTGGAGCGAAGAGATTGCTAAATAGTTCGGCTCTAGCACCCTCTGAGAGTAGGTCAAAGTTGTAGCAAGCTGCATCGGTAAAAGCACCGCCAAAGCCAACAATTTCTTGAAAGCTTGTTTCTGGAATAACGCTAATGACCTCGTCGGTGTTGGCTCCCGAAGAGCGCCAATAAACATCAACTGATTGCAGCTCTAGGTGCTTTTGGGCATTTGTTTGCATCAAACGCATCGGGCCGTAGTGAAGCAGAATTGGTTTTGGAGTAGGACCACTAGATTGTCGTTTGAGCCAGTGACTAACGCGGGAGAGTATGAAGCCCAGCACTAGACCAATGACAATGAAAAACTTAGTAATACGTGTGTGCATAATGAGCACCTCGAATATTTGATTGAAAAGGCCATACGAGCTGGCGGCAAGAAACTTGACGCCAACTCATATGGGTGAGAGTTTACTGGTTAGGGTTTGGAATCACCATCGGTAGTGCTATTGGTTGCACCGTAATGCCGTGCTCTAGCTTATCTATCAGAGTGAAGAGCGCTGCGTGATCGCCCACTTCATACGATTTCAAGGTTTGACCGTCGATCACTACTGAGTGAACATAGGGGTGTTTGGTCCCAGCTGTAGAAACAACGGCAACAACATAATAAATATGTCCGTTTGTGATAAGCGGGCGCGGTTCAACTTTTTGGAATTGCGACCAATCGGCATTCCAGTTGCCTTGCATCACTTGGATAATGGCTTGTCTAGGACCATTGAGGTTAATGTTAGGCACTATGTATTGTTTGCAATTACCAGAAGCGGCATCAAAGAATAGTATCTTTGCCAGTTTAGCACTGTCGTCACCTTTGGGTTCTAAGGTGATTACTTCTTGCCAGCCGAAGTTACTGTCGTAGACCTCGATGTATGGTGCCTTGTTGAAGTGGGGTTGGCCCGTGGCATCTGGTTCACTGACGCGCAACTCGTCCTCTTTTGTGATCATGCGTCCTTTCATGCCGCCATTCCACTTAGCGTAAATCTCAGCGTAGAGCCGAGCCAGCTTGGTTGGGTAAAACGGCATGTTGGGATATTTCGCTTTAGCCGTAGCTGGGCTCATATCATTGACGATGCCAAAGCGATTGACGCTCATTACTCCAGCTAATTCTGGCAACATTACTCCTGTTAATGTTGGTCTGTATGAGATGTAGGGGATGAGCATGACCAACGGGCTGTTGTCTGTTTCTCGCCAGTAGAGTGCTTCTTGCTGTTCGCTGAAAGGGTTGTGTACAGCGAATGCTGCTTGCACTACCCAACTTTTGGGTCCAGCCAAGAAAAAGCCATCATAGCCATCGGCAGTTTGGCCTTTCATGTTGACGTGGGTCGGGTCCACGGTGGCGACATTTATAATTGTGTCACCAAGAAAGTTGTACCAAATGCCATCGGCTGCTCCTTTCAGGTGAATGGCTCCTTCCCAGCATTGGTTACCTTGTGAATCACATGGTGCCATGTGAGGTTCAGAGACATAGGTTCTGGTGTCGCTATTGAGGTTTTGCAAATAACCTAGGGCGGTAGCTTGGGGCAGCATGCGGAAGTTCTTCTTTTCGGCATTGGGCAGGGTTTTGATCACTTCAGGATCAAGCACTTCTGCCATGGTCCATTCTGTGACATCTTGATTGCTCGAATCTAGCCATGAGAACGCTGCAATAAAGAGTGCAGTGCCCCAAACAGTGAGATGAGCGGTGGCTTTTGTTTTGTTGCCCCAATCGCTGACTTTTCCCTGTAGTAGAAAGGCGCTACTGAGAATAATGGCTGCAGTTACAGGGCCCCATTGCATCACATATTGCCAGGCTGTGATTGTGTAGGTATGTATAAATGGCAGGGCGTAGATTGCGATAGCCGTATAGAGGCCGGTATAGGCTATTGCTGTGGCCAAGCCTGCAAAGAAACCCCATCTTTTGCTGCCGTAGGTAAAAGCTAATATTGCCGTGATCCAGCCTAGGCCTGGTTGGAAGAACGGCAAAGTGACGAGGAAAGTGATGAGGAGAATTCTGGCTGAGAGCCGCCAGAAATTGGGCTCTTTCAGATCGCCGTCTGAAATTGTTTCCGGTGGTTTGCGAAAATACTTGAGCATAAATAGACCTATTGAGGTTTGTTAGATTGTTGATTTAGGTAGGGGAAGCTAAATTTGACGCGCTCCCCTGCTTTGATGGCGCCAATTAAGTGGCATTCGACAGTTTTTATTTCTACTGTGCCATTTAACGAGTTTTCTTTGGGGCCAAGCACCAGACGAGCTGGTCCTTGGCTAACTACCACTAGATTGCCTTGGGCGATAAATTCGACGGCAGCGTCGTTTTCTCTTTCTGCCTTTGAGAGGTGGCTGATATCGAAAGTGATTTGCCCCGATGACGGCAATACCACTTCGAACGAAGCTGTTTCATTTGATTGCCGCGCTTCAAAGCCGTTTGCGACCGAGCCGTCCGAATTGCGGTGGCGGATGGTTATGTACATCCAAATCTCCTGATTGAAGTTCTTGTTTGCCCGCTAGCTCTTATCTGCGGTATCCCCGATGGTGGCGCCAGTAACCATCACCACGATGCTGGTAAGGGTAGACTGGCCGGTTTTGGTAGTTGTAGTTGTAGGGACGGGCGGGACGATAGCCGTTGTAGTAGCCGTCGCTTACACCGATGTAGGGGCCTCTAGCGACGCAGCCGGTTAGGGTAAGCAGGCCTAGAAAAGCGAAGCCTGTTAAGAGTATGCGAACGACTTTGGCGAAGTGTTTGGTTTTCATAAAATTCTCCTGGAAATTTGTTGATTTGTATTGTTGATGTTTGTTGTTGATTGAAGGGGGGCATTGGCCGGTTAAAACATGCGCCCGGGCCGAATGCGGATATTGAGCATGAAGCTAATCGGATTTGAGCCGTAAATTGCTTCAAGCTCGGACGGCACCATGTAGCCAGTTACATCGAAGCCGAGCCCTATACGCAACGCTGAAGAAGCGTAGACGTCGCGAGCATAGCCAGCTGTTAAGGCGCAAACGGTGCTATTGGCATTGCTGTCGTTTGGGGCAAGCAGGTCGTGCTCATGTCCAGAAAGCTCATGCTCTAGCCCTGGTCTGCCGTAGATGTTCATATCTGTCAGCCCAGGCTTGTTGACACATTCGCCTCTGCCGTAAAGGTAGTTACGATCAAGAAAATTGATTGTTCCTTCCAGTAGACCGCCGCTTAAAGTGCCATGGGCCTCTTTATTGTGACCAACTACGGCAGATACTGCTGTGTAGCCGCCATCGAAGCGTTTGG
Source organism: Cyanobacteriota bacterium erpe_2018_sw_21hr_WHONDRS-SW48-000092_B_bin.40 (assembly GCA_030917395.1). Classification (GTDB taxonomy): domain Bacteria; phylum Cyanobacteriota; class Vampirovibrionia; order Obscuribacterales; family Obscuribacteraceae. The sequence continues at coordinate 5,030 of JAUPUU010000386.1, read as the reverse complement.
AGTATTGAGCAAAAACGGTATAGCGTTCCATGTCACCGGGGTGGAGTACTTCGGCGTTGTGCACTGCTGCATAGGAGGCTCCCAGCACCCAGTTTTCATTGGCGGCATATTGGGCGCGAATGGAATAGCTGTCAAAGCCACCACTTTCGATGATGTAGCGATTTTCGCCTGGTTCCTGGCCGCGAAAGACCGAGGCACCAAGACGTAATTTACCAACATCAACACCGGCACTGAAGACGCCGTTAGTAATGTGGCCAGCGTCCATGCAGTGGTGGCAGAGGGGTACGGCTGGATTCTCTAAGGCGGAGGCTCGGTGCATAAAGGCTGTGGGGCCTTCTTCGCGGTCGCCCGGTAGGCCGAAGTAGAGGTAATAGCGGAAGTTCTCCGAGAGCTTTTGTGTAAAAGCTATGGATAGCTCCGAGAAGAGATTGTGAGGGTGCTGGGCATCGACAATTTCACGACCGCGATAGGTTTCTCCTGTTTGAAAAAGTTGTGGCACGCCGCCTGGTGGCGTAGTGAAAGGTTCAGCGGTAAGCATGGCGCGAAACTGGAAAGCTGAGTTGTCCCATACAGGTACTTCGCAGGAGGCCATGAGCCAGTTTTGTGACTGCAAAGCCGATACACCACGAGGACCGCCTTGGCTATTGAAGCTAGCTTTTAATTCAGCATGGGCCATACAATTGGCCTTATCTTCAAAGAGATTGAAATGCCACATATAAGCAGGGCTATCGGCGGGTATCAGGCTAGTGCCTGAGCCAATGGCGTTCATGCGTTGATAGGGACCGCCAAAGTTGGAGTACATTGGTTCAGCTTTTAAGTAGTCACCATCAGCTGTCTCGTGCTGGTGCAGGTGCTGATGTTGAGGCTGATGCTGATGCCCCGGCATTTTGCTCATGTCATGTCCGGGCATTTTACTCATATCGTGACCAGGCATGGTGCTTATGTCGTGACCTAGTTCTTTGTTCTCGCTGCTTAACCCTTGCTTGCTTGGTGTCGAAGAACAACCAGCTAAGGCAAAGAGCAAGCTGAAGAAACAGACTGAGAATAGCTTGTTCATTCTTTTGTCCTCAGTGTGCAAAAAAGAGTTAGCCGCTGATTAGCCAGCCAAGAAAAAGAACGCCAGCTGCAAAAGCAAGCGGCACCGCGGCGAATCCAAGCATTGTCGGTGGTTGGCGCCAGGGTTGGCGTCTTGCGGGGTTATTGGTGGTTGGTTTCATGTTTGTTTCCTAAAAGTAGCTTGGTGCTAGGCCTAGCCTGGCACCAAGGCATAGTTAGAGCCTTGAATCAACTAGTTGGCTTCAGGCTCTGTTGTTTCCTTCTATTTCAGAAGTCGAAATCCCAGTATTGCAGGCAGTTTTGCCAGTATGGAAAATTTTGCATCAGCCAGGTTTTGGCTAAGTTTTCGGCGCGGTCATGGGCTTGCTTGTCGTGGTATTGATCGGGATGGCTCTCACACAGCTCGTGTCTCAATGGTACCCAGGGAGTGTGGTAAAGCGCGTCTTTGTCGTCCATGACCAACACTCGCAGCTCTTTGTTGTTGTGGGCCACTTCGAAGATGGTGGTAAAGCGCCGACGTGGTGCGAAAAATGCTCGCGTGCCGCAGTCGTCGGTGCAGATGTAGATATCGGCACGATTGCGACCATGGTTGTCGCTCAGTTCTTGCCAGTGTGGATGATCGCTTTGTTTTACCTGCCAACCTTCGGGCAAGTTAACTTCGCAAGTGTATTTGTTAGCAGGGCCAACTCGTTCGATTCCCCAGGTAGCTAAGTCGCTCCAGGTGGCATATCTGATTTCGTTTGGCAGTCTTGCTAAGTTAGTAAAGTTTTTCATGTTTTGTTCTCTCTTGATTGAATGAAGATTGGATTTTTCATGACCGCGCTCCTTGGTAGCCATGAAGATATTGCAGTGCCACCACATCCAGTGACAGCAGTAGAGCGAATGTCGTTGACAGGTTCAGTTAACGGGAGTTCAAATCTCCGCAGCTTAGGCGCGGAGATATTGAGGTTAAATAGTGCTATGGGTTGTTTTGCGGTAAAAAATTGCTCGAATAGAAGAGGATGTAAAGTGGATATATCTGAACCTAACACCCTCTTCTTTGCTACAGAAAGAGAAACTCTTACTTATTTGCTTACTTTCTCTATTTCTGTATGTGTCCAGCTAGCGAGCGGGGGACGATTCGACCAATGGTGGCGAGACACTTGCGGCTGTTGCCACCGTGCTCAGTTTCTCTTCTCCAAATTTGAGATCAGTAAACAGGGCGTCTAGTTCAGCTGGTAGCACATCTTTGAAGTAGGGACGATGGCGACCAGCTAGAAGCAACAGGGCTTTTACGCCTCTATTGCGAGCTTGACTGAGAGCTTCGTTGGTCAATAGTCCATGCTTTTCCAACGCTTCAATGGCAGACATGTAGCCAGACATAATCATTTGCCATTTTTCTCGGCGGGTCATACTGAATTTGAATGAGCCATAGAGAGGGGCTGGTGGGCTGATCACTATGCGGTCGTGATTGTCTGGCAAAACAATGCCGTCCATTCTCAGGCTTTCGCGGTCATGGCTGATGATGCCATAGACTTTGTCGATAAGCTGATGGAGTGGGCTTTTATCTTCACCGACATTGACCACAATCAGATATGAATTTTCCATGGGGAAGAGTGCTTGTGGTACCGAAATTGGGCAGCGACCTTCAGGGCCCAAGCCGCCGTCAATAAGCAGGTGCTCTTCACCGCTGTCACTTTTCCAGGCCACGGGGTCAAGCAAGATTGGTACGGCACAAGTGGCTCGCACGGCCATTCCAATTGCTATTGGTTTCTGCGCCGCCCGGAGTAATTTCCCGTCTTCCTGTTCCTGCCAGATTCCGTCTTTGGTAAAAATTACTTTGCGTTGATGCGACAAGGCGACAGTGCAAAAGAGACCAGGCCATTCTTTGATGCGGTCATCAAAGTATTGGCCCATAAGCTTGGCATCAAGCGCGCCTACCAATGGTGGTGGGTCAACATTCTTGGGTTCCCGCAAGGCCTGAGTGAGGAATGTAACCAGGGAGACTCGCCTGGTCACTAGTTTGTTGAAGTCAGTGTCTAGCACTTGCATCAGTAGCTGAGTGACGTCAGGATTAGCGCATATCAGGGCCGCTGGGATGGAACCGCCGCTCACTCCTGTAATCGAACGAAATCGGCGAAAATTTGCCTGGGCTAGAGCGAGTAGTACTCCTGTGCCAAATAGAATTGCTCTTGAGCCGCCGGTGCCGATGAGAAGATTGATGTCTTGGCTTTCAGGGCCTTTGTTTTCTTCTGAGTTCATGGAATTTCTCCTGGAAAGACGTTAGGCCAGCAGTAAAAGCTGGCAATGGCATATTTGTGTTGGTTCATTTTTTCTCCTCTGTAACAGTGGCCTCAGCTATTGCTGCTGTGGCAGTCGTTACGGTTTCTGGGGTTGCCTCTGTCGCTAGCGTCTCCGGAGTTTGCGCTACTGCTGCGGTGGTAGCCTCAGGCTTTACCCTTGAGGTTCCAGGAATTACTTTGGGCACTTTGCCAAAGAAGAAGTCGGTGATTAGTGGCCGACTGGGGTCCATCGCATAAGGGCTGAGGTCGACTTTGCCAGCTACTTGTACAGCTTTGATAGTGGCCATGTCGTTCAGTGGGTGCAGTGCATACATCGCGGGGTCGCTTATGCCTGCCGCTTGCATGGTTACTACTACCGAGTCGGTGTAGAAGTTGCCGCTGGTTGAGCGCGCTGGTTGACTGAAAATCCATTGCGCTGCTTTAGCTACAATTTCAGGCTTGCGTGAGTGGGCAACTGTGGTGGCACCACCAAGTTTGTTGCGTACCGCAGCTGTATCAACTGTGGTTTCTGGCCAGAGTGAGTTGACAGCGATGCCATCCTGGCGAAACTCATCAGCGAAGCCCATTGTCAGCATGCTCATGGCATATTTAGTCAAGGTGTAAGTAAATTGGAACCATTCTGGATCCAGGTTTAGCGGTGGTGAGATGTTGAGAATGTGCGGGTTTGAGCTCTTTCTCAAATATGGCAAGGCATATTTGATGACCATGAATGGCCCTCTGGTGTTGACCGCATGCATGAGGTCAAACAGTTTCATCTCAGTTGACTCAATGCCGGTGAGGCTAAGCACTCCAGCATTATTGATGACGATGTCTATTCCACCGAAAGTTTCGACGGTTTTGGCAATAGCAGCTTTTACTTGTGCTTCATCACGCACGTCAACTTGAAGAGCAAGAGATTCACCACCAGCTGCAATCGCTTCTGCTGCTGCGGTGAAGATAGTGCCTGATACTTCAGTGCGTTCCTCTACAGTTTTGCCTGTAATTACTATTTTGCAGCCATGCTTTGCTAATTCAAGGGCAATGGCTAGACCGATGCCGCGTGAGGCACCATTGATAAATACTACTTTGCCTTTCAGGCTTGTTTCGTTTGTGTCCATTTTTTCCGTCCTAGCAGATTTTGCTGAGGTTAAGGTAATGCCGTGTTGCAGGCGGTTGAGACTGGTTAAAAGTCTCGTTGATTGGTGTTTTGCTTGTTTTGCGGTGCTTAAAAAATGCCAAGTGTTTCCCGAGCTCCATCACTGGAGAACAAGAAGTAGTTATTTAGAGCCAAGCGATTGGTTTTTATTGACGCCCCAAGGCAAATGAGAAAGAAAAACACTCTTCAATATGCCTAAAGCTGAGACTAATTGACAACTAGAGATTGGCTTAAATAGAGCTGTTTAGCTAATTACTCTCACATGTTATGTGATTACAAATGACAGTGGTGTTAGTGTCTCTATTGAGTGCGATGAAGCGTCACGATGAAAAGAAATGTGTGGAGTTTTGCCTTGTCGGGACGGGTTGGCAGTTGCAAGAGTCTCGTAAGCTCGTAGTCAAATCGGCCTGTTCGGCTCTAGAAGCTCTTGCGATCAATGTCTTGCATCAGTCCATCTAGTGAACTGTTTTCATCGCTGCCACGAAGTACATCTTTGTCGTTAGGGGCCCGCGTGGCGCCTGCTGGTGCCTGAAATTCGCTGGGAGGTAAGTTCACTT
>JAUPUU010000385.1 GCA_030917395.1 Cyanobacteriota bacterium erpe_2018_sw_21hr_WHONDRS-SW48-000092_B_bin.40 | reverse complement strand
CTCGAGCCATAACAATTCACCTATCATTGCCAACCGGCCGCTTACACTTTATTCTCTAGCCCGGAAAATGCCAGTGCTTGCACACTATTACACATTGCTCTAGAGCATCACTTAAAGGCGAAGCTACCATCTGCAAACTAAGTGCGAAATTCACCAACGGGTGCAAACGAAAGAATGCAACGAAAGAATACAACTAAAGTACGCACCTAAAGAACACAACTAAAGAACACAACTAAAGAATACAAAAAACCATAAAGGCACCGAAAAGAATCAGCAGCAACGAGCCCAGAGCTATGAGGCCCGGCTGTTGTTTGCTAGACTCACCGATTTTTGAGGGCTGCGGTATTAACATGACGAAAGCAATTACCACCCCTACCAGACCTGACAAAAACATGAACCAGCCAACTTTACGCACAACACAGAGAACGCTCATTTTCACCCCCTACAACACTTTTCAGTATCCGTATTCCTGATCAAAATAAGTACAGTGTTCGCGCTTTAAGACTTACAAAAGAAACACGACCTTGACTCCAACAGATTTTCTCTAAATAGTTAGTCATTCGCCTCTTGCCCCAAGCGCCTCAAAACCAGAGACGACTTCAAATAACTCCTCGTCAATATTACTATGCCGCAGACGATGGAAGCTACCGTTTAAGTCTTCGAGCAAGTCATCAATATTCTTCTCCGCCCTCTGCATAGCCGCCAGCCGACTGGCATTCTCACTAGCAAGAGATTCAGCACAAGCACGAAAGAGGGAGACAAATAAATAAGAACTGATTAGTGGTCGCAGAGCATTGGCTTTACCGCCGATGGCCTCCGGCACTGTCTTGGTCGGCCAGGTCAGTGAAATCAAGTTCTGACGCCAGGCTTCATCGAGGGGCAGCATTTGTTTAGTAACCGGCTCGTAAACAGCAGCAGCCAGTGGACGATTATAAAAGAGTTGAAAATTAGAAACCAGGGCATCACCCTGGCCAACCTGATTATCAACAAGTATCTGACCAACAAGCGGACTAATTGCTGCCACTGAATTAGGCACTGAATAAAGGCCAACATCTGACAGTCCCAAATCAAGCAAACGATCTTTTACGCGCTCGCCAACAGCCAAGATCTTAACTGATCTTTTTAACTCCAAAAACTGAGATAGCTGGCTGACCGCAAATTCAGCCACCACGTCATTGAATTGTCCCACCAAGCCTTGATCCGAGCCAAAGACAATGGCATTTACTGGAGTGGAATTATAGCGAGCAGTACTAACTGAAGAGGCCGCAAGTGGTGCAGCGTCACGAGGAAGACAGGCATGCAGGCCCAGCTCGATTGTGCGGTAATAATCGGCCAAAGCTTCGACCGAGCGTTCATACTGACCAATGCTTGAAGCCGTCAAAGCTTTCATAGTGCGAACAACCGACTGCAAATCGCTTGCACTCTTAATCTTGCGCCGCAGATTCTCTGTGGTATCACTCATGATTTAAAATCCGCTAAAGCCTGCCGGGCAATCTGCACTATGGCTGCTCTATCTTCAGTGCTCAAGTTTTTGGCATGAAGCAGCCTGTCGATAACATCCGCGGGTATCTTGGCTGCAGACTGCTGCACTATCTGCTGAGCCTCAGTCATCCGCGCAATTGCAATTGCATCAAATAAACCGGCAATCAATGCCAGCAAAACAATAATTTGTTCGGCCACCGATAGTGGCGAAAACTCAGGCTGTTTCAGGCAAGAACGAATGCGCTGGCCATGCTCGATGATTTTGCGAGTGCTAGCATCAAGACTGGCACCAAAGCGGGCAAATGTTTCCAGCTCCTCAAATTGAGCGTAGGCAAGCTTGAGATCGCTAGCAACCGCTCGATAAGCCGGTAGCTGCGCTTTGCCACCAACACGAGAAACCGACTTTCCTACATCAATTGCAGGCAGCATGCCTAACTCAAAGAGAGTGGGAGAAAGATAAATCTGGCCATCAGTGATTGAAATTAAATTGGTTGGAATATAGGCAGCAATGTCTTGGGCCTCGGTCTCGATAATAGGAAGCGCGGTCAATGAACCGCCACCAAACTCCGGACACATTCTTGTCGCGCGCTCAAGCAGGCGCGAATGAATGTAGAAAATGTCACCAGGAAAAGCTTCGCGACCCGGAGGTCGACGCAAGAGCAGAGAAAGCTCCCGGTACGAGCGAGCATGCTGAGTGAGGTCATCGTAGACAATGAGCACATCGCGTCCGGCATTCATAAAATACTCGGCAATGCTCGTGGCAGCGTAAGGAGCTATATAAGCCAAACCCGGGGGAGCGTCGCCTTCGGTGACCACAACAACGGTGTAGTCCATGGCTCCCTTCTCACGCATAATGGCAATGTTTCGGCCTACAGTCGAGGCCCTCTGACCAATAGCACAATAAATACAGACTACGTTCTGGCCGCGTTGGCTAATAATAGTATCGATAGCGATTGTACTTTTGCCGGTCTGGCGATCGCCTAAGATTAGCTCCCGCTGCCCGCGCCCGATAGGAATTAAGGCATCAATTACTTTCAGCCCGGTTTGCAAAGGCACCGTCACCGGTGAGCGGTCCATGATTGCTGCGGCAGGGCGTTCAATTGGCATGCGCTCGCTAGTGTGCTCTATCTCTTTGTCGTCAAGGGCACGACCAAGCGGATCAATCACTCGACCCAATAAATAGTCGCCCACAGCCACATCCATCACTCGGCCAGTGCGCTCGACTCGATCACCAGCTTTCAAATGCCAATAGTCGCCGAGTAGAATCACTCCAATCTCAGATTCATCTATATTGAAGGCAATACCATAGACATTGCCGGGGAACTTCAGGAGTTCCTCGTAGCCAACATTAGGCAGGCCATCAACAGTGGCTATACCAGTTAAAACGGAAGTCACTGTGCCGACTTCGCGCAGCAATAGTTGCGGGGCGAAATTCTCGCGACTAGTCGATAACGCTGCGAATACTTGGTCCACAACGCCATCTAAACTTTCAGGCATCCCGTCAGGCAGGGGGCCATTAGATGAAGCACTATTAGATGAAGCACTATTGGACGAAGCACTATTAGATGAAGCGCTAGTCTTCCGCTCATTAGCCATGGACGGCCTTCTCCATAGCCTTGAGATAGTCGCTAATATTCCAGGCAATACTCTGGCCGTTGGCCACAAGTTCGATGCCACTTATAAGTTCTGGGGCAGTTTGGAAATTAAGCTGGAGGTGCAGCGACAGTGCCTGATTGAGCGCCGCTTCAATGGCCGCGCGCTGCTCAGGCGAAAGCTCAAAGGCGCTACGAACTGTAGGGCTAGACGGAGAACTAGAGGCAGAACTAGTAGCAGAACTAGAACCAGAACTAGAACCAGAACTAGAACCAGAAGTAAGACTGGCAACCAAACTAGCCCTAGTGCTGCTGTCCATCTCAGATATACGACGAATAAAAGTGGCAGTGACTTGCTCT
>JAUPUU010000384.1 GCA_030917395.1 Cyanobacteriota bacterium erpe_2018_sw_21hr_WHONDRS-SW48-000092_B_bin.40 | reverse complement strand
TTTTTCTGGCGTCAATTAAAATTGGTCTCAACGACAATTAGAATTGCAGGTTGGCAACCTCGCAAATGGTCACCAGTTCAGGATGACGTACTTTTAGTACGTCAGGGTACTTGGCTGGGGATTGTCAAATGACTTGTACGAAAGAACAGATCCGCAAACTCATGAGATATCGCAAGACGTGCTCACTTGAAGTTGCGGCTTCCAAGGCAGGTATGTCGGAAAACACAGCCAGGCAATATTTCAAACGAGGAGGCGAACTGTTGGTCAACAAGGAGCGTGACTACCGCACTAGGCGAGATCCATTTGTGGCTGTCTGGGATCAGCTTCAAGAGATGCTCTCTCGTGACGAGGGGCTTGAGGCGAAGACGCTGATGCAATGGCTTATGGAAAACTACCCTGGTCAATTTCGACAAACTCAACTAAGAACCTTGCAGCGCAGAGTTTGCCAGTGGCGAGTAATGCACGGCTCAGGAAAAGAGATTTTCTTCCCTCAGACAATTCAACCAGGAATCCAGAGCCAAAGCGACTATACGTGGTGCAATGAATTGAACATCACAATTGCTGGTGAACCATTTGAACACATGCTGTTTCATTTTATGCTGCCATATTCACGTTGGGAAACAGCATCAATTGCATTTACAGAAAGCTTTCAGTCTTTGACAGAAGGTTATGCTGCGGCAGTGAAAGAGTTAGGTGGTGTTGCACCTGAACATCGCACTGACAATCTGGCAGCAGCAGTACCAGTTGGTCAGCACAAGTCATTTCAGAAGCGCTGGAAAGACTTCTTAGGGCACTTTAGTGTTAAGCCTACATCAAACAATCCCTATCAGAGCAATGAAAATGGCTCGGTTGAGAAGTCGAATGATCTACTAAAGAGAGCTTTGGATCAACGCCTCCGTTTGAGAGGGAGTCGTGACTTCGCGAGTAGAACAGCTTACGAAGAGTTCATTCAGTCTGTCGTCTATCGGCGCAACAAAGAGCGAAAGCTTCGATTAGCAGAAGAGCTACGTCTGCTCAAAGAGCTACCACGTAGGGACTGGAGCGCACCACAAGAGATATTTGTGAGTGTTCGTCCGTGGAGTACCGTATCGATTTTAAGAAGTCTCTACTCAGTACCTAGCAGGCTTGTTGGGGCCAAGCTTCGAGCCCTGGTCTACGCGGACAAAGTTGAATTGTATTTTGGCAAGAACCTAGTGCAGGAGATGAAACGAGTGAAACCAGGAGAGTTGGCGATCAATTATCGACACCTAATCGGGCACTTACTGCGCAAACCAGGAGCCTTCAAAAACTATCAATATCGAGACGAATTATTTCCAACAGCAGTCTTCAGAAAAGCCTTTGATCAGTTAGAAGCGGCTGGTCACGGTGACAAAGAGTACTTGAAAATCCTCCACACTGCAGCTATGGAGGGAGAGCAGCTAGTAGAGACGGCTCTCACGCTCCTGTTTGAACTTAACTACCTGCCAACAGAAGAAAGGGTAAAAGAGCTTTTGGTGACAAAACAGACCGTACCGGATGTTGCAGTGAACATGCCAGCGCTGTCAATCTATGACGGACTTCTTGGCTGTTCCTTGGAGGGGGCGTCGCGATGACTGACAAAGCAAACCGGCAGGAGCAGCTAGAAAGTATGCTATTGGGCTTTCATCTTCAAGCGTTCAAGAAGCACTATCTATCTTACGCGCGCAAGTCTGAACTAGAAAAACTTGACCACGTGGCATACCTCTACGAACTCAGCAAGACAGAACAGGAGGATCGTTACAACCGCAGAACAGAACGCTTACTACGAGAAGCGAAACTGCCGACAGGAAAGCGGTTGGAGAATTTTGATATGAGTCATGTGCCTGGGCTCTCACCAAGTCGAATCAGCGAACTTGCGACCGGCAACTGTCTTGACCAGTGCGAGAACGTTCTTATTTTCGGCAATCCAGGCACAGGAAAGTCGCACCTAGCAGCTTCACTTGCTCGCGAATGGTGCTTGAGAGGGCGAACTAATTATTTCACCACTGCGGCTTCGCTCGTTCAAGAACTATTAAAGGCAAAACGCGATTTAAAGCTAAACGCTGTTCTAAAGAAGCTAGATCGATTTGAAGCACTGATCATTGATGACCTATCTTATATTCCGCAAGAACGAGAAGAGACCGATGTTCTGTTCGTATTACTGGCCGAGCGCTACGAACGCAGGAGTGTAGTAATTACCAGCAACTTGCCTTTCTCAAAATGGGACACAATCTTCAAAGACCCAATTACAGCCATGGCTGCAATTGATCGCCTTGTCCACCATGCAACTATTCTTGAGTTAAACGGTGAAAGCTTCAGAGCCTCAGCTGCCTCAAGAAAAAAGGCTGCTTCCAAGAAAGAGGAAAAACAGATCTAAAAAAACGCAATTCTAATTGTCGTTGACACGCAATTTAATTTGACGCCAATCAGATGACTTCGCACTAGTGCCAATAACTGAAGAGCAGTGTCGCGATATGCTCGAAGTCACCGATGATCGATGCGGCCGCGGCTCTTTCATTTTGTCGTCACAACTGCCAGTTGATTCATGGCACCAAACTTTCGCAAATTCAACTTTAGCCGATGCAATTCTTGACCGCGTGGTACATGGTTCTTACAGAATCAATTTGACTGGCCCATCAAGAAGGAAAAACAAAACCGGGTCCGATGAACAATAAACATAGGCACCACTCATAAATCTCACTCTACTTGGCAAACGGCACCATTAAATGCGATTACCCGGCACTAAACCATGCGACTAACTGGCTGCTTTGAAATGCGATTCACCGGCAGGATTCATGCGAATACGCAGATTGCCGTCATAGCTTCTTTCCGTAGAGAGCTTGCCGTACTTGTAGACAACTCTCTTTCAATCGCTAGTCTAAACACATCGCTTGGAACGTCGTAATGAGTCAACCCAGCCTGTTTGATGGCGTGACGAACAAACTTGCGCAGTTCCTCTGGTCTGGTGAAATAGTTGTCCGCAAGCTCGCAGAAATCGCTGACGAATTTTTTCGGTAATGCCGGTCCATTCACAAAGTAGTCAATGTACTGAGTAAAGTGCGGATGACGCACAATTTCTCTGCCTCGGGTGCCATTTGACTCGAAAATTTCTTTTATTGACTTAGACCCTTTTTCCGCATAATCTGAGTCGCTAAAAATTTTTAGGCGTAGCTCGGGTATGGCGTTTCTGTCCTTCAGGAGCAAAAACAACTCTTCCATCGAATCAGCAACTTTACTCCATTCGCCATCCCAATCGTTCGCTAGTTGAGCGTAACTGGGTAGTGCTGAAAAGAGTTCAGTCTCCTCCACTGTTAATTTGATTGCAAGACCGGTTGAACTCAACTTC
>JAUPUU010000383.1 GCA_030917395.1 Cyanobacteriota bacterium erpe_2018_sw_21hr_WHONDRS-SW48-000092_B_bin.40 | reverse complement strand
GCGAGTAACCCGACTTGTCTTGCGTTAACTGGAAGGTATTTGTTTCGTTTTTCTCTGTGTCTACAATCTTGACGCTACTTGGCTCTAAGTTGCGCTCTGAATAAGTTAGTGTGCGCAGCTTCTTACCATCGGCGTTTTCAATTGAGGTGACCCGGCCCTCATCATCGAATTGATATTTGCCCTTACCAGAACCTTCTTCGATTTCTCCGCCACTTGAGCGAATAATGTGTTTGGTGCCGTCAGCACTGTTGAAAGAAAGATTACCGTTTTTGTGTAGCTCAAGATTAGTGACTGAACGTGGCTCAGCTTCGTTGCTCTGCCAGACAGAATCTTCTCCAGCATCTTTTCCAGCGTTTTCTCCAGCATTTGACTCTAATATTTGACGAGTAAATGTTGTGGTCACTCCATCTTTAATTTGCGAAATGCTAGTAAGTTTGCCAGCTTGGTAGTTAGCCGTGAGAACACTGCCATCGCTTCTTGAGACTTTTTCGACTTGACCATCGCTATTTGTTCTGACTTGGCCTCCAATAGCATTGATGTGTTCTTTTGTTATTTTGCCGTCGAGAGCTTGAATTTGTACTTCGCCATTTTCTAGGTAGCGACTGAATTCACCGTTTTTATTTATGTCGAAACCGCTGGCGGCAGTTTTGCTGCCGTTCTCTCCAAGCATCTGCCACTGGCCGTTCTCTTTGATATAAGTCCATGTTCCGTCTTTTGTGCTGGTGGTAAGTTTATTAATTTCGCCACTGGCATCGCGGCCAAATTCTCTGGTTTTTCCCTCATCGGCATAGATGACTTTGTTCACTCTTCCCTGGGCGTCAGTGCTGACATTCGATGGCAGGCTCTTTCCCGTCTCTTTAGTATTTTCTATGGCCTTTTCTTGCGAGTCGAAGAGGACCAGGCTTCTAATCTGCGTTTCGCCGCTTTTCTTGAAGACGTTTTTGTCTTGCAGTTCGCGAAATTGAGATGCGCTAGATAATGCGGCACTGGATTCTGCACTTAATTTCTCCCCACTCGCGTTTTGTGGCGAGTCTAGCTGCCCTTCAACCTTCTGATCTTGGTGTCGTTCGGGCTGCTGAAATGCTGGCGAAGGGATATTCGCTCCGTCTATTTCTGTTCTGGGCATAGTAAATCCTAACCTTGTGGCCTTATCCGAATGTTAGGATGATAAATTCTAGTTGTGACTATTTGGTACCCTGATCAACGATTCAGGCTTGCTGCAGGGGAATCTCGAACCAGAAAGTGCTGCCTTTGCTGCCGTTGCTGTCGACTGCGATTGTGCCGCCATGCTGTTCGATAATCGATTTGCAGATTGCCAGGCCCAGACCTTTTCCACCAAGTTCGCGAGAGTCAGATTCTTTTACTTGTTTGAATTTTTCGAAAATAGTTGTTTGAAAAGCCTCCGGTACGCCGCGCCCCTGGTCTGTTATTGAGACTTTGACTAGTTCTCTTCCGCCTTTAGCCGATATCACCGCTGCACTAATCTGCACTTCTGCACCTGCAGGTGAATATTTAATGGCGTTGTTGAGTAGATTTGTTAGAACCTGTCCCATGCGCTCTGGGTCGAGTTCAAGCATAGTGTTCATGGCTCTTCCGTTTTCTAAGTCGGCGGCTAGAACCTTTATGTCATGTTGTTTAGCAAAGGTAGATACAGCATCCATTGCCTCTTCCACAATATCTGCCAGCAAGCAACGTTTTTTGTGAAGTTCGAGTTGACCTGAAGCTAAGCGCTCGGTATCGAGTAGATCGTTTGTCAATTTAATTAAGCGGCCGAGATCACTCTCTGCTGCAGAAATTTTATCTTTCGCTGCCTTCGGTAGCTCTCCAGCGGCCCCAGAGGATAAAAGGGTGAGAACCCCTTGAAGCGATGTTAGCGGAGAGCGGAGATCGTGGCTGACCATGGCAATCAAATATTGCTGCATCTTTTTGGCCTCGTCTAAATCAGTCACCATCGAATGGAAGACATGATCAAGATGGGCGATTTCGTCTTGTCCAATTAATGGTTCATTTAAGGCTATTCCCTTTGGTAGTCTTGCGGCGTTGTCAGAAATAACCCTCAGTTTTCTGATAATGCTGCGCGAGAAGAAGAAGGCAAGAGCAAAAGCAATGAATATGTTTGCTGCAATTCCGGCAAATAGGAAGACTTCTGTCAGTCGTCTAAATTCGGCTTCTTTCTTTGGGCTATCGGCTGTTTCGGCTGTTTGCTCTCGGACTATTGATTTTAATTTCAAGTGCAGTCGGTCAATAATCTTTTTCACAGTGGCCATTCTGCCATGGCTGACTAGTACGTTGCGACTACCATAGCCTTTATCGACGCTATCAATTAATTCGTCTAAGAGAAGAGTGCCTTCGTTAGCTGCTAGCCGGGCTTCTTTTGCTTTGCTTAAATATTCGCTGTCGCTGCTTGCGGTGAGTAGATTTTCCAGCTGCTCGAAAGCTTCTTTTGTACGACTTTTATTCTCCTGGTAGAGATCCTTGAAATGTTCAGCCCTTGAGACGGAATAGGCGCCGACATTTACAGCACATTGTGTGGCGTAGGTAGCTGCTGAGCTGGTGCAGTAAACGATGTCTTTGGCATGCTCTTGGCGCTTTATCTCAAGTTCGGCCTGATGCACGGTATAGGTTAGCAATCCGACGAAAAGCAGCTCAAACGCTAGAGGGACGCCCACTAGGATCCAGCCAATCTGACTTATTTTCAGGTCGAAACGCATAAAAACCAAGAGGATATAATGTCAAATGATAGCATTTCAGCCCTTGGCTCCTTCGGAACTCATTATGCCGAAAATCTTGATAGTAGAAGATGACCTCCAGGTCGCTAGTTCAGTTAAAGATTGGCTACTTTTCGAGAAGTACTTGGTTGAGCACGTCACCACTGGAAGCGAAGCTCTTGAGATGATGATGGCTTATGACTACGATCTGGTGATTTTGGATATTAATTTGCCGAGGCTTAGTGGTCTTGAAGTTTGTAGGCGTTACCGGGACAGCGGTAGGACGTGCCCAATACTTATGCTAACAGGGCAAGATGCAGTCGATGATAGAGCGAACGGTCTTGATGCTGGGGCCGATGACTATTTGACCAAACCGTTCCATCTCAAAGAGTTGTCTGCGCGTGTGCGTGCACTTTTGCGCCGACCTGCGACTCTGACGTCTAGCATACTTAAGGCTGGTAATCTGGTTCTAGACAGTGCTAAGCATAGCCTTACTGTTGACGGTGTAGCTATTCATCTACCACGCATGGAATTTGCACTTTTAGAATTTTTGATGCGTCATCCGGATCAAGTTTTCAATGCTTCAACTTTATTAGAGCGTGTTTGGACGGCTGATTCTGATAAATCACCAGAAACAATTCGCACCACAATCAAGAAACTGAGAAACAAGATTGATATCGAAGGCGAGCCATCTTTGATTCAGAATGTGCATGGCGTTGGATACAAGTTGTCAGAGCTGTAGCTTATCCTGTTAAACAGCTGATATTAAGGCGGACTTTTTTAGTCAGCCAGCCTGGCATGCGATGGGCCGATTGAGAAAGTTCTTTGATTTCATTCTCGCTGAGAGTTCTGACTGCGATCTGTACGGCCGAATCAGCACAGCTCTTTTCTCCGAGAAACCACAGTGCGCTTATGATTTCTCCTATACGTGAGTCTCCAAGTTCTATTTTCCTTGGCGAGTAACTCTTCAGTGAGATTTCGCGTTTGGTAGATTGGAATGAGCTGCTGACCCCATGTACGCTATAGAGTTGCCGATCTTGATTTTCTCTAACGAGCCCAAGCCGTCGTGCAATGTCGAGGCCGTGAACTGAAACATTCTTTTTAAATGTTTTTGCCTTGAATATTGCCACCGCTAGTGGTTCAAATATTTGTTTGCTTGTTCTAAGCGTGAAAACTCCCCAAGCAATGCGGGTTAAATAGCCACATTTAACAAGTCTGTATAGACACTGGTCTATGGCTTCTCTATTGCCTAGATTTAGCAATTGTTGGGTGGAGAACCATGCATCAGTGGGGAGGGCGGAGATGAAGTTTAGAATATCGCCATGACAGCTCATGATTGCACCTCATAAACAGCGTGTAGTCTTAATAACGCTGTGAGGAGGCAAATGGTTCAATTGTTTGATGTTAGATTTTCGGATTGAAATTCTAACTAGGACCCGATGTTAGATTTTCGGATTGAAAATCTAACTAGGACCCGATGTTAGATTTTCGGATTGAAAATCTAACTAGGACCCGATGTTAGATTTTCGGAT
>JAUPUU010000382.1 GCA_030917395.1 Cyanobacteriota bacterium erpe_2018_sw_21hr_WHONDRS-SW48-000092_B_bin.40 | reverse complement strand
TAGGCCTTAGCAAAGGACACGGTTCTGATACGACTAGGCTCAATGACATCTTCGATAAATAGAGCTTTCTTAGTTTTTGCTCGTTTTTTCTTTGATAGGCTCTTTATGCTCATGTTTTTTGCGCCTTAGCGGCTTCTCTAATCATCATGGCTCCATTAGCGCTCTAAGTCGGCAACGGTGCCACCGGCTTCAATTAAAGCAAGAACAGCTGTTGGGTGGCTATTTGAATTAAGTGGGGTGGTAATTGGAAAGAGCACAATGCGCTGGCAGCCACCAGGATAGTAGTAAGAGACAGGGTCATATGCCACAGCAAAGCCCAGTCGGCGGCCTATTGTTCGTAGTTTAGCTATTGCGTTGGCCTTGACGTTATATGGTTCTGAAACAAAGCATTCTGGTATACCGCCCCAATCGGTGGTGCCACAGTGGTCGAGCATGAGAGGGCCGAACCAGGCATCAAGTGTTCGCGATTGTCCTTCGAGACTTTTGCCCAGTTCGCTTGTTGCTTGTTTTTTGAGGATGTTGCTTAGCCACTTAGGCACGCCGGGCGCTATTGGTGAGATTTTAAACACGTCTTGCACTACGTTGCATCCGGGATAAGTTGCTGCTTCCAATTTAGTTCTTTCAAGGTCGGGGCTCATCTGAGGGATATTTTAGGGCAAACTTATCTGGTGGTGATTTTTCTGATAACAGCAACATTTTAGCAGCGGCAGCCTTTTCTCAAAGCTTACTATTGAGTTATTGAGAGCGTTGGTATTAAACAGCTGAGCAAAGGTGGGTCTTGTGCAAGAAGAGCTGCTAGAAAAATGTTTTGAAGTTCTTCGATTGCCATGCCCTAACTTATCGCATATGATAAGTCTGGGCATGGTGAGAAAGTGAGAAGTCATGGGACAAAGCCGGGAGAGAAATCATGGAAGGCAAGCATCAATTCTTTGAGCATGTGGTCAAGTCAAACCTGACAGGAGAGCAGCTCCGTGTGCTCATGTGTATGCTCACTGCTGAGTACGATGGGTTTATTGGCATACGGCAAATTGAGATAGCTGAGATGCTTGATATTGCAGAGTCGAATGTAAGCCGTTCGATAAAGGCTCTAATTGAAGCTGGGCTTTTCAGCAAGAAAGAGGAGAAGGGGTTTGATGGTAGGCCGATTTGGCAAGTGAATCCAGTATTTCAACGCGCTGCTTCTCAAAACACAATTTCTGGGTTGAAACATGGTGACAAGGCATTATTGAAACAGCAAGGTGGCAGCTGATGGATGATTTGAGTGCCATACTGCCAGAGTTAATGGTCAGAATTGAGTTATTAGCGGAAGACTTGCTAGAAGTCAGGGAATTTCTTTTCTCCCAGTGCTCAACGATAGGGGCACCTAGTACCATTATTAATCAAGGTAATCTTGAAGTTGAAATGACATATGCTGATTGGGAATTGGCTCTTGCCGGATTGACCAAGCGCATAGTTTCACAGATAACCGATGATGGTGGATTGCCAAAAGAGGAGCTGTGGAGGGTGAAGAGCGCAATTGGCAATACTTTGATAGGGCTACAGGAAGAGAGAATCAGACGCTTGAGTCAGGGCGAAAATTAGTGTTGGAGTCTTTCGCTCCACTTTTGCTTTTATCCGGCTGATTGATTTGTCGCCGTTGTCGTGACTAATGTTTGTCGCACTGGCAGCACTGTTTGTCTCTGCTCAGGGCTTTCCCGTGGCTCTAATTAATGTGGATTGAGGCGGTGACCGTTTTTTGTGTCTTCTTCCATTTTTCTTAGTATTGCTGCAGCCTAACGGCTTGTACTTGTTGTACCTAGAGTGTTTCTGTGGGCCGTCTCTGTTGGCCATTTCCGTGTTCATTAACATCAGTGTATTTTTCATCATTCAGGTTGCTTTGAGTTGTTTTCTTTTCTGTTCTGTTGAATTGACCATGAATTCTAGTGTCTTCAATGAGAGCTTGTGTGTTGGCTGCCGTGGTTGTGAGTTATTGATTGGTTATTCTAGCTATCTCCGCCTGTGTTAATCAGGTGCGAGAGTGGCACAAGTTTCTGATTTAGCAATGGCAGACCCTGAAGGGCGCTACGCGTCCATGCTCAATCAAAAACTCGTGCTTTTGGGTTTGCACCTAGACACAGCACGGAGATGCTAACCATGAACAACTTAATCGCACTTCTCGGACACGTCGGACAAGACCCACACTCAGTTTCATTTGAAGACACAGGCAACAAGGTGGTCAAGTTTTCTCTAGCAGTAAAAGAGTTTTCCTCTAATACTGATGAAGAAAAGACTCTCTGGATAGATGTTGATGCCTGGAATGGGCTAGGCGACAGAGTGCTCTCTACCGTCACGAAGGGGCGTGAAATTGCCGTACAGGGAAGGCTTTCACTCTCTACTTTCACAAAGGAAGTAGACGGGGTAAAAGTACAGGTGACCAAGCCAGTAGTCAACCTCACTAGCTATCACCTTTGTGGGAGGAAGCCTGTTGCTGAAGACAGTCAGTCTGTGGTGGCTGAAACAAAACCAAAGGCACGTCGGGGATTCAGACTAGCAGCAGCAAAAGGCTAGATTTAAGTAAGTGGCCGGGGCGAAAGTCTCGGCCACTTTTCTTTTATTAGTTATCTAGTTTCTTTTTTTACTTTTACTTTTCCTTCTTTTCCTTTCTATTTTTATTTCTATTTTTTTGATTAGTCGTCATTGCTGGCTGATGTTTCAGGTGGTGTTTGCCCCGTACTAATTCCTTGTTGTTCTAGCAGTTACTGGATGTTGGTGCGCGCTGCCTTCCATGCCAGGCAAAGGAGCCTAAACCCTTCCACCCCAAGTCCATGTCCAAGCCCTGCGGGTGCCTACGGCAGACAGGACTTGAGGCCCCAGGGGCGGGATTTTACTGGCATTGCCGCATGGGGTGCGCTGCGCACT
>JAUPUU010000381.1 GCA_030917395.1 Cyanobacteriota bacterium erpe_2018_sw_21hr_WHONDRS-SW48-000092_B_bin.40 | reverse complement strand
GAGGTTTTGATTGCACTAAGGCCGTGTTTGGCGATAGTGTTGAACGCGAATATAAACACGATCTTCATAGGGGAGGGCCTTATCGACCAGAAATATTGAAACATTCAATTCTAGATACTGCCGAGTTTCGACCTCTTGGTGCTGTTTCACTCAGTGATCAGAAATTCAAAGAGTTGAATGATGACCCTGGTGCTTCAGACTTTTTTGAAAATCAATACATTGGCGCGTCTAACTGTTTTCGCAAAGCAGAGGCTGGCGCTGCTCTGCAATTCCGAGATCGGGTAATAGGGCTAAACGATGCAGAAATTATCAAAGTAGCTGGCGAGCCAAGTATTAAAACTGGTCCGGTTCTCGTCTGGGGCGATAGCGAGAAGTATAAGAAAAACTGGGTCTATTACTTCGGGCATTCTGGCGTTCCTGTTCGCTTAGTCTTCGATGGCAGTAAGTGTATTGGCAGCGCTCTGCTATCTGGCGCTCAACAGCGAGATATGGGTGAGTGGAATATGTTTCGTTTTGCTTCTATGCGTCCCGATGAGATTGCTTCTGGTCAAGTAAAGCTCAGCGATCCGCCTGTCAAGCAGATTGGTCGCTTCAAATTTGCTATGGGGAATCCTGAAGGTCGTAGTCGCGCCGAGATTCTTGCGCTATTTGGTGAACCACAATCCATAACCAAAGATGCTGAAGATCACCCGGTTTATATCTACGCGACAAGTCGTTTCTCCCGTGTGGAGATACCAATCGTTAATGATCATGCCTACGGTCGCATTTCGCATCTCATGAGATGTGGCTGGACACACCGGAAACCATCGGCGACAAAGGGGCAATAGGCACTTTTGAAAGTCTTGGTAAACCTAATGTCTATGGTCGCAGCCTTGGTTTTAATTCTCATAAACGTCACGATCACCATGTGCGTGCCGGTGTCTGCAAAAGATGTATCGGATGAACAACTTGTACATCCTGTATTTCATTCTCGTCAAAATTTTTGTAAGGCAAGATTGAATAGGGACGCCTATCGAAAGATGGTAAACCTTCCTGTTCGAACTTCGCAACGAAACACTTGGGCGTCAGTATTTGGGCGTTTGGAAGCAGAGACCAGCGCGGACTTATGCAATCTGCTAAGTGGTTTGACAAAGAAGGAGATTACAGATTGGTTGGGAGCGCCAGCATTTAAGATGGGTTCCGATCTGTGTTTTCAAAAGACTCAACCTGAAAGTCGTGGCGTCGCTTTACTGCATCGCGACATTAAAGCACCATTTGATAATGTAGACGACAATTGGCTTTATTTCTACGGAGGAAGGCCATTACTAATAAGACTCTATTTTAAGGGTGACAAGTGCATTGGCGCTCTGTCGGTGGCTCATGAAAATGACGCGCTCTACAATATGTGGCGTTTTGAGGATCTGTCTCGCAGTGCTGTGGGTTTGTCACTCAAGAAGCTCTTAGAGCAAGAGGGACCGTCGAACACTGAAACTGATAAATCTTTTGAGCGGACGCTATTAGAAAAGGATGCGTCTACTGCCGCCATTCTGAAGTCGGCAGATGATGTGCTCTATTATCAATTTGGTGAAGTCATTGGAGCGGTGCTGGCAATTAAAAACAACCATTGTATTTTTATGTGCCCGGCTCATACAGTCACAGGTGCCTTCGGAAAAACGGATTACGAGCACGAACCATGGGAAGCTAGATTTAGATCCCCGATGTAGTTTGGGTAGCAATCAGTGGTGACATTGCTTGCTTTTGTCACGAACATAGCGAGGAAGGCCGATACTATTGCTACTAAAGTGCACGATAGCACCGCGAAGTTGTGACCAGAAACTAGGGACCAGCAAGTTGTGCTGAATCCAATGTTCTTGCTGTGTTTATGTCATCCTTTGCTTTTTGCGCCAATCCCAGCTTGCCATAGATGCTGGCACGTATGGCGTAGGACCGGGCGCACTTCGGATCGAGTTTAATAGCTCTATTTAAATCTTCAAGAGCGCGCTCAAACTGTCCTTGCTCTAAACGAATAGTGCCTCTTGTTGAATACGCGGTACAGATATCATCTATCTGCTTCAGGGCCTTAAGACATTTGGCAGCCGTACCTGTGAGAAACGTTGAATTTACATATGGTTCACAGTCGATCGCTTTATCGCAATCGGCTAAGGCTTTTGAATAATTGCTCATTTTTCGATAGACGTCAGCTCGTTGATTGTAGAGCTTTGCGTATTCATATTTGTATTGATTGTGCGGAATCAGGCTGATTGCCTTGTTGCAGTCAGCGAGAGCTTTTTCGTAGTTCCTCAGACCAAGATACAGCACTGCCCGAAAGTTATATAAAAAAGGCTGCTCTCGTTCGAGTCTAATTGCTTGGTTGCAGTCCTCAATAGCCTTCTGATCTTGATCCAGGTAATCGTAGGCAATGGCTCGGCTCCAATAGCGAGAATAGCAATTGGGTGTTAGTTTTACTGCCTGATTGTAATCTGCAATAGCCTTTTCACCCAAACCTTGCAGCAGATAGATGTAGCCCCGAGCTTCGTGAAAGGCGAAGTTCTTTGGTTCGAGCTTTATTGCGTGGCTGTAGTCGTCAATGGCCTTCTGCTGTAGCCCTTTGTCGGAGTACGCTGAACCTCGTTCTCTATAAGCATTCGCTTTGTTTGGATGAACCTTGATCACAGCCGTGCAGTCATTGATAACTTTATCTTCAACTGATACAACTTTTCCAATGGTGCCATGTGCAGTTACAGGTTGCTCCTTGGTGGAAGGAAGATAGATCTTATCGCTAGCTATTGCAGACACTGAAAAAATCAGTTGGAACCCGCAGGTGATAAGAAAACCAAACTGAAAGTTCGGAATGTTAGAAATCAAATGTTTACCAGCCAGAAGGAACTGAAATCTATCTTACCGATTGCTGGAGCTTTTGGCTAACCCCGGCGAGATCGAGCAGGGTGACTTGGTCAACCACAACCGGGCTTTTAATAGTTACCTATCTGTTCCGCCTCGATATCAAAGCTGGCAATTGTCTAGCTTGCTAAGTTCTATTGCTGTCTAGCTTCGTGGAAATTCAGAAGAGCCTGCATGAGGTTGGAGGTTGTTCGATCTGTTATGGTTTCTCTAGAAAATTGATCATCGTCTGCGCTCACGCAAGGAATACTTCTTGCATCAACAGTAAATGTGTATTCGACTTTGCTGTCTTTGCGATCAAAGCTTACTTTGTATCGGTGCATTCCTGGCTCATATTCATCTTCCGCGAGAATGGCAAGGGGTGTCATCGTTCGCACGTTTGTTTCCTCTATCGGTTAGCTAAGTATAGTTTCTATGCTCGCCGAGCTTCGTGTAAATTGAGTATTGCTTGCAGTAGATTCGGCATCAATGGGTCTTTTAGGGTTATGGTGGAAAATTCTTCATCGTCTGGCCTGACTCCTGGAAACTCGCGTTCAGTAACCGTAAATGTGAAATCAACCTCTTTTTCGTTCTGCAGAAAGCGCACTCTATACCGGTGTGCATTGGGCTGGTATTCGTTTTCGGCAAAGATGGCTAGTGGTGTCATAGTTAGCATGTTCTTTACTACCTTTGTCTAGACTCACTACTCTCAAAATGTGCCTAACTCTTCGTAGTATCTCACGTACCTAAATGAACAGAGCACCTTAATCATTCACATCGAGATAGACATCTAAAAACCTGAAGTATCCTTCAGCTTTTTAGAAAAACTAGATTTGGACCATTAAAGCTGATGTCAGCTATGCTTATGTAATCGTGGATACCTATTTTGAACCTTTATCGGAGCTTGAAAATGACGAGCGATACTTTAACCAAAGAACAGCAGAAAGCTGTCGAATATTTCGAGCAAAAACTTGCCTATGAAATGGGGCCAGGGCTATTAAAATCGGCTGTGGAATCAAAGCAAGCAATCACTGTTGTCGATATGCGCACTCCTGAGCTGTACGCTGCTAGTCATGTTCCCGGTGCCATTAATTTGACTCTGAAGCAACTACAAGAGAGCACTTCAGCGCTAAACAAAGATCACACAATTATTGTCTATGCCTACGATATTACTTGTGCTCTATCAACTAAAGCGGCCTTGCTGCTCGCTAAGCAAGGTTTTGCTGTGAAAGAATTATATGGCAATTTCGCTGAGTACGCTGCTGGTAAGTATCCACTTGAAGGCACTAGTGTTGGCGCTACTTGTGGTCAGGGCTGCGGATAAGCCTCGGCGTTTCGGCTTCTTCTCTTTGTCTATGCTCCTAATAAAAAGAAAGAAGCGAGTGATCGCTTCTTTCTTTTTCGTCAACACCAGAGGGAAGTTTTTGTCTTAATTCGATACTTGTTAGCGTCTTTCTTTGATTTCATCGGACACGTGGCCGAGAATGCCACCTGCGGCTCCTCCAATTAGAGCGCCTTTGAGGGCGCCGTTCTTGCCTCTGCCATCGCCGATGACACCACCAATTACAGCTCCTCCCACTACACCAATTAATGTGTCACTTGGGCCTTCTGAACGTCTGTCGTAGACTCCCACTCGGGGGCGTTCTGGTACCTGGCAAGGCTCTGGCTGTCTGCCTCTGTCTCTATCGCGGTCGATAATTATTACAGGCGGTGGGCAGTGGGGTTCAGGTCGGCGAATAATTACAGGTGGTGGGCAATGAACATCTGGCCGTGGCATGACTACAACTGGTGGCCGGTGATGCTCTGGACGATCAATAATTACAACTGGGGGGCGGCGATGTTCTGGACGCTCGATTATTACCACTGGTGGTGGTGGTGGGAAGAAGCGAGAGGCCTCTTCACAGGGCAGGTGGCCAGCGTTGTAGCGTCTGCCGTCTTGCGAGCGCACGACCACATCACCGTCTCTTTCAATTTGCAGGTCAGCTAGAGTGCAGTTGCCGCTGTTGCG
>JAUPUU010000380.1 GCA_030917395.1 Cyanobacteriota bacterium erpe_2018_sw_21hr_WHONDRS-SW48-000092_B_bin.40 | reverse complement strand
GAGCGATAGCCTGCTACACCTTTGGCCGAGCTAATGAATACTTTTAGTGGAAGGTTTTTACTTGACCAAGTCCAGAGGTGGTCTTTTTCTTTCAAGATCTCTAAATAGTCTGGGCGACTATTATTTGCACTCTTCAGCTTTTTGAGATCGTCTTGTAATTCAGAAATCAGTTGTTCTGCCTGGGTACGTCTATTGCCATCGCTTTCTAGCTCAAGGTAACGGCGTAACCATGAAATAGCTTCGACAAAATTGGCCTGATCTTGATAGCTTATGGCCAGGTTGTAAGTGACGCTGCTATCTTTAGCATCATATTGTAGGGCTTTCTTGCCCTCGGCAATGGCTTTGTCTAGCTGCCCAGACTGGCGATAGGCGTAGCTTAAATTAGCGTGCACACAAGACGAATTAGCAGAAGGGTCGGCACTGCTCGCTAGCTCAAGATATTTGATTGCTTCTTTCACCTGGCCTGAGCCAAGCTTCGCTGTGCCTAGTTTGGCACAGTCATATGATTTCACCCGCACCAGGAGCTCTTGGGCTTGTGCTCGTCCTGCCGGGTCGGCTACTTTCAAATAGCTATTCAGTGCGGTGATGCAGAGGTCAAATCTCTCCGCCTGATAATAAATCAGAGCCAGCATGTATAAGGCATTGCTTCTCTCTGGGTTGAAGTTGGCGGCCGCTTTTGTCTCGACGATGGCCTGGTCGAGATTTTTCAGCTTCTGGTAACAGTCGGCCATATCTAAGTGAATGCGTTCCGAGTAGGATGTCGGATCATAGCTTGCAGCTTGCTTCAAGAGCGCTAGAGCACTTGGATAGTTGCCTTGTCTTGACAGCTCTTCGGCCTGGGCCGAGAGTGTGTAAGCTTGGTTCTCGATGGCGTAGCTTTTGACCAAGCCTTTTCCGTGGGCCACCTGGCTGGCGGATGCCAGCCAGGTGGTCAGCAAGAGAGAGGCTGTGGCCACAGCTTGCAGGTTTTGACGGATTCGAGATCTAGCTTTTTCCGTCACTTAGGTGCCCCTTTTATCTCTTAATTTTATACCTTGCGAAGGATAGTATTAGTCTCACTGCGGGGATAAAATGGAAGGCAGATTCTTGGGGGTGGCTAATGGCAGATAAGCCAGTTGTGCAGGCTGTAAAACAGAAAGGCAATGAGTTGGTCAAAGCGATGCTTGATTTGCTCATTCTTGCTTTGCTAATGGGTGGTTCTGGATTTGGCGGCTATTTTTTAGGCATACATGAGCGCTTGGCCCCGGTGCAGAGTGTTCCTCCAGGCACAGCTAATGCCCTTCCACCAGCGGCGGCGACAACTGCACCGCCGGCGAAAGCCGATGGTAAAACTGAGTCTAAAGCCGCAGAAGTAGCTGATGAAAGCAGCGCTAAGTCCAAAAAAGCCAAAGTTAAATATTGGATTTCATCTTCTGGCGTGGACTATACGGGCTATTCAATTACCGTAAAAATCAATGATACGCCAGTCGATAATTTCTTTGGACCTGGCAAGAACGTTGATATTACACGCTTTGTCAAAGAGGGCGATAACGAAGTTACTTTCGAAGCCAAGGCACTTGGCGCTCAGTACAATAAGCACCCTGGTGATTCTGCTTCGGTTTTGACTGTGCAATTGGTCTCCGGGCCTCATGTACAAGAAAATTTCGAGCCTTCATCAGTGGTATTGAGCTACGCTCGCAATGCCTCTGAAAGCGATGATGTTAGTGACACCAAACATTTCACTGCGAAATAAGCATGAAAGCTAAGGGCAAATTTATTTCATTCTTGCTGGTGGTCGACACTTTCTTTGTGGCGTATGCCTATGGATTTCATAGTCGCCAAGTTCTAGTTGTCGATCCAAAGCTACCGCCAGTGGTGCAAAAGAAAGATGCGCAGAAGAAAGAAGTGCCAAAGAAAGTGATTGAAAAGACTGAGAGTGCTAAAAATCCTAAGAATATTAAAGGGGCCGGTAAAGCTCCTGCTAGTGCTGCAAAAACTGGAGCCGCAGCGCTGACCAGGAAGAATGTTTTGAAGCAATCCACGGCTAAAGATAAGACGTCTGGCAAGTCGACTTCAACTAAGCCCGGGGCAAAGAAATCTGTCAAAAAGTCTACTGGGCCAGCTGCAAAGGCAAAAGACCCATAGTCTGTAGTAATTATTTTGTCAGTCTAAGGCGCAGGCCTCTAATGCTGTAGCGTCTCCGGCCAGTGCTAGAGCGGGTTCTGGCTTCGGTCCACTTTGGGTAATCAACCAGACTGCCCCTAAAATTACTCCTGCTCCTATAAATGTTTGCATAGAAATGGTTTCTCCGGCAAGCCACCAGCCAAGAAATATCGCTACCACTGGGTTGACATAAGCGTAGGTGGATACATGGGCGGGATTGACTTGTTTGAGCAGCCAGATGTAGACCGAAAAGGCTATCATTGAGCCAAATACCATGAGATAGAGCCAGGAAAGGCCCGACACCAGTGAAATATGTAATTGCTGTATCTTGCTGAACTCGCCGGCGCAGGCCGAGCAAATAAACAGTACAAGTCCAGCAAAAAGCATTTCCATTCCTGCTGCTAGCTGCTGTGAATCGGGGAGGTGGGCCGATCTCGAATAGATAGCACCCGCAGCCGAACCCAAGCAGCCAAATAGAACGAAAGCTACTCCGAGTAAATCAATACTTTCGGCACCAGCGAATTTTTGCGGTTCGATTAAGAATACTAAGCCGCAAACACCGGTGATTAGCCCCATTATCACTCGCTTTGTTGGCTTGATTCCTTTGGGCTTAAGCCATTGCAGCAGTACTATGAAAACCGGCACCATGGCGACCAGTAGTGATACCATTCCCGATGGCACTGTTTTTTCTGCCAGTACCACCCCCATGCTTCCCACTACTAATAGTAAGGTGCCGAGGGCTAGTGTCGGCAATATGTGTGTGCGATTTGGTCGAGGGTTGCCACGAAACAGCATCCAACTGCACATGATTAGTCCGGCTGTGAAAAAGCGCGATGCTCCCATCAAGAATGGTGGAAAACTTTCAAGGGCAAACTTAATGGCAATGTAAGTTGATCCCCAAATCAAATAAATAGTAAGAAAAGCAAGAATGATACGAATTCTGCTTGGTTTTGTTGATTCCAAAGTGTTACCTGGCGGGGTGTCGTTCATGGCAACTCTAATTCTACTGTGAAAAAAGCAGAGAAGACCTAGGTCTTCTCTGCCAGTCGAACTCTAAATTGTTGCCTTTGCTCTCTAACTAGAGGCTGAGAGTAGCGAACTTAGCTTATTTGAGGTCTGTGAAGCATCTTCTTTTTCAACAATCTCTGCTGTGCCAGGCTCAAGGTCGTGGCCAGAGAGCCAACCATTGGCTTGGACAATTGCTGTTCTCAAAGCATCTGGCTTGGCGTCATCTAGTGCTACTTCTTTGTAAAGTGAGAGAAGTTGCATGGTGGTCATCAAGCAGACGTTCTTCTTGGCTGCGTATTCGGCTAATTCCATTTCCTCAACTGACGAACCGCCGCCGGTTGGTGGCTGGTCGCTTATTTTGCTGACGATCAAGATGCCCTTAGGCTCGGTTCCTTTTTCGCACCAATAGCGGGTTTGCGAAATAGATAGTTGACCGAGGTGGGAGCGTTCAGCCTGGGTGGTTGTCCAGATTACGCGAGCAATGCAGACATGTTTGTCATCAACTTCAAGTCTTAGTTCATGCTTGTCATCGGCTGCAATCGTAACTTTCCAGCCAACTAAACCAAGTACCTTGCCACAAGCTTCAACTAGTTCGTCACCAGTTGTGGTAAGCAGAGTATTGCGCACCCCTTTGGTTAGAGCTACCCGGGTTTCAACATCGCGAATTTTTTGCTGCGCGAGTTTTACCTGTTCATTCAGTTCATCGAGCTCAGTATTGAGCTTTGCGATTTCATCTGAGAAATATCTTTTTGTCCAATCCGGCACGTCAGTAGCCCCCGCTCGTTGTGTCATTGCGTCGTCTAATTTGATAGAACCGAGATCTATGCTAGAAGACTCGCCAGGTAATTTGGCGGCCGCTGCTCCATTAGACCCTGATTCCCCACTGATTTCAGCGTTATGTGGCGATAAGGTAGAACTTTCGGCCACGGTGACTTCAGGCTCAGCTTGCGCCAATTCGGCTTCGGTTTCCTCTTTCGCTTCCTCTTGTTTTTCGGCGACTGCTTCTGTCACTTCCGCCGCGGAGTTTTCACTAGCTTCAACTTCTTGAGCTTTCAAGTCGGCTGCTGCCGTTGTTTCTTCTTGGCTAGAGAGGAGTCCTCCCAGTGCCATCTTCGAATCTTCCGGCTGGGCTTCTGCCTCAGCTGCCGCTGGCGCATCCTTACCATCACCGTCTGGGCTACTGCCAAGAGATGAAGCCAGTCCCGTGGGCTGAAGGGCCTCAAGGGTAACCGTATCGCTCGGTTTGTTCAATATCTTCGGTGGTAGTTCACTGCCGTTGTTTTCAGCAGTGGAATCTTTAGCGGCTTCAGTCTCTTCAGCTGAGCTTGATTCGGAGGCGCTGCCAGCATTGGCTGCACTTTCAAGAACACTGTCAGCTCCGCTGTAAGTCGGTTCTGACATCTTGTAGCCACCAAGTACGTCCGTGCTCTCTGTCGATGTTTCTGAGCTTTCTGCTGAAGATTCGCTGGTTGGCTCAGCAGAGCTTTCCATTTCTTCTAGCAGCTCTTTGTCTTGGGCCGCTAGCTTAGCTTTTACAGCGTCCTCATTACTTTGTACTACCTCTGTCGCCAGTGGCTGCAAGAGTGAAGCCAGGGAGGCCTTGGGGGCATCTGCTTTGGTCTCAATTTGAATTGAGTTGGCTGCTTCTTCCATCTTGTCGAGGGTTTTGGCGTCTGGTATGGCCATTTCTTGCGTGGCAGACTTAGAGGCGCCATCGTCAACAGCTTTAAGGTTAGCGCTGGTATCAGTCATCGGAGAGGCTTCTGCTGTCGGTGCAGGCTGGCCTTTGACCGTGATGCCTACTCCGTCTGAGCGTTCGTTACTGATTGCGGCCACGGTTGGTGGGTTTACAGGTTCTGAGCCCGGTGCTTGTACTGCTTCAACCACGAACCAAAAGAGTGAGACTCCTACTTTTAGAACATCACCATCTTTAATGTTTTCTGGGCTGGTGATCTGGTTGCCGTTTAAGAATGTACCGTGACGGCTCTTAGCATCTTGAACTGTAAATTCATCGTTCTCATAGCTAATGATGAAGTGGAATCGAGAAATCGATTGATCGCCACTAATAACGATGTCGTTCAAGTCGTCGCGGCCGACTCGACATCTAGGCGTAGCGACTGGAATCTTCCGGTTGGAGACCAGGTCGACTAGAAATGCAGTTGGAGTGTTGTTACCTTCTTCGTTGCCCATTTTGCTGCTTTCTTCTGGAGTTGATTAGATACCTAAGGATGCTTTCTTTTGCATAATTGCGCTCAAGTGAATTGCTTTGTCACATGCTACGGCAAATGCACCAACATCAACCACATTAAATCTGTGGTCTCTATGAATGTTCCACACACAAGAGAATATTAACGCCCAAGACGCATCTGCTTATACACTTGCGACAATTTAGTTTGATTATCAGCCTCACTCTTAATATTATTTCCACTGTTCACAACTGACGATATGGGTAAATTAGTAGCAGCTATTAACCGGAGCATTACTTGAAATGACCGATTTTGTTGACTCGCAAGCCGCTTATGTGGGCACTGAGTTCGTTCAGTATTTGAATACACTACCCTGGTGTCGCCAAGAGAGTGGGCATCTTGTGGCTGTTCATAAACTTACTTCAGAGATTATTGAAGTAGTGCGCGAGAGCGAAGTGAAACTCTACCCCGGCGGCATGGTAGTCAAGCTCCCGCGCTCTGTTTTGATGGGATTACAAAAGCACAGCGACGACGGCCAACCACTACCGGCTGTTCTGGTTTGGAAGACCGAGGGTGTTGAAATTTGGTTTCGTCGGCAAAAGAGTGCTGATTTCCCTTATGACACTTGGACAGATCCTGCTGCTCTGACAATTGAAAGAGAGCGCGCCATGGTCCTG
>JAUPUU010000379.1 GCA_030917395.1 Cyanobacteriota bacterium erpe_2018_sw_21hr_WHONDRS-SW48-000092_B_bin.40 | reverse complement strand
CCGAAGAACTTGAGCCAGACATCAAGTTTGGTATGGCCTTTTGCAGGGCCTCAGAAATATTTTCTACGCCTATTACTTCCATGCCTTTAGGTATATTGCTCAAAGGCAGCGAAGCCTGGGGTACCAGAGCTTTCTTAAAACCAAGGCGCGAAGCTTCTTTCAGCCTTTGACTAAGATTCAAAACTGGTCTAATTTCTCCCGTGAGGCCAACTTCACCAACGGCCACCAGACCTGGATCAATCGAGCGATCTAAAAAGGAAGTAGCGACAGCCAGTGCAATTCCAAGGTCGCCAGCCGGATCGCTAAAATCAAGGCCACCGACAATGTTGACATAGACATCAAGGCGGGCAAGGTGGAGCCCAGCACGCTTTTCTAGCACGGCAACCAGTTGTAAGAGGCGGTTATAGTCCCAACCGTTCACCACTCGCCTTGGCGAGGGATTCGGTGTAGAGACAGTCAGAGCTTGCACCTCAAGCAAGAGGCTGCGGCTACCTTCGCCCCCGGCAATTACTGCTGTTCCCGAAGGAGCTTGCTTCTGTCCGACCTTAGAGAGTCGATCACCTAAGAACAGAGCGCTAGGATTGTCAACTTCGGACAAGCCCTCTTCTGACATTGAAAATATGGCCAGCTCAGCTGTTGAGCCAAATCTATTTTTTACAGCCCGCAAAATTCTAAGCTGCCTGGTACGATCGCCCTCAAACTGAAGAACCACATCAACCATGTGCTCTAAAACACGGGGCCCTGCAATGGTGCCTTCTTTGGTGACGTGACCAACCAAAATAGTAGCGATATTTTTGCGCTTAGCAGCATGAATAAGAAGCTGAGTTCCTTCTCTCACCTGACTAACAGAACCAGCAGCACTAGCAATTTCGGGGTGATATACCGATTGAATACTATCGACCACACATACGGCAGAATCACTGGCTAACATCATTTCAGCAGCATTTACGACGTTCTGCTCAGCAGCCACCAAGACATTGTCGGAAGTGACACCCAAGCGTCCCGCTCTAAGACTTACTTGGGCCGCAGACTCTTCACCAGTGATGTAAAGAATCTGGTGATTGCGAGAAAGATTTTTTGCTACCTGCATCAGCAAAGTCGATTTGCCCACACCGGGATCTCCAGCAATGAGAATGACCGAACCAGGCATGAGGCCACCGCCTAAAACTTCATCTAGGCCTGCCATGCCGGTCTCAAGGCGACCAGATTCATCGGTATCGATTTGAGAGAGTGGCAAGGCTTTATTGGCGGGACCGGAAGAATTGCCATTGGCTCCATTGGTGCCACCGACAGCAGCAGTAACAGCCGAAAGTCTTGCAGCAAAACCTTTTTTAGCGCTCTCGTCTTCTGGCGCCAGCTCTTCTACAAACGAATTCCAATTGCCACATTCTGTGCAACGTCCCATCGAGCGCGAGCTCTGAAAGCCGCATTGCTGGCAAACCCAGCGCGATTTTCCCTTAGCCATGCCAGTCTAATCCCTCATTCTAAGCCCACATTTTAACGCTAATTAAAGGCTTCTACTCTATACTGGCTGCTTGTTCGCCAAGACCTTAAAAGTTAGTGGAGGAATAAAGCATGTCAAGCGCAATTATCGTCAACCTAAGCACAGCACTTGTTGTTGTTGCCGCTCAGGTCGCACTGTTGACAAGCACCGGCGACCTCTCGCCCAAAATGGTTCCACTGCAAAAATATGGTGGCGACCCCCATGGTCCAGATCCACACGGCGACGACCCACGAGACGAACAGCATGACCCCGGTCTTCCGGCCAACCAAGATCGCAGCAAAGGCAAGGCGCCCAGAGACGTATACGGCGGCCAATATCCTAACGACCAGGCACCCTATTAGCTAATAACATGGTATTTCAATCACCCGGCCCCATACTCTGCCAGCTAGGCCCGCTCACAGTGCGCTGGTATGGGGTGATGATTGCTGCGGGTTTTATGCTTGCCGTTTTTGCCGCAGTAAAAATGTGCAAGGAGCGTGGCCTTGATGGCGACAAGCTCATCAATCTTTCTCTCATCTGCTTTATTTCGGGCGTCTTAGGAGCCCGGCTTTACTATGCTGCCCTTAATCCCAGCTACTTTCTCATTCATCCAGGCGAGATTCTGGCAACATGGAAAGGTGGCTTGTCTATTCATGGTGGCCTTATTGGTGGCATCATTGCCGCTTACATCTATCTAAAAAAAGAGAAACTTCCTCTGCTTTCTTACGCAGACACACTCTTCGCCTCCATCCCGCTGGCGCAAGCAGTGGGGCGCTGGGGCAACTTTTTCAATTCTGAAGCCTTTGGCCATCCAGTTGACGACAATTTTTTCCTTAAACTATTTATTCCAGTTGACTCAAGACCAATGGAGTACCGCACTTTCAATTATTTCCACCCGACATTTCTCTACGAAAGTATCTGGAATCTTGGCCTCTTTCTCTTACTTTATTTTGGCGTCGCTCCTAAAGCTAATAAATATCCTGGAATGACAAGCTGTGCCTACCTTGCGGGTTATTCGCTCGGGCGCGTACTGATCGAGCCACTGCGGGTTGATAGTATTGCTAACTACATGAATATACCTATTCCGCTTTTGGTCAGCGCAGGTACAATGGGGATAGCCTTGTGCGTGATGCTGAGGATCTACCTGAAAAATGTCGGTAACAAAAGCTGATTACTTTTCACTCCTAGCAAAATTTTTGCTAACCCTCTCGGCGTGCGGCGCAACACTATTTTTTTCAACTGTTAACGCTCCTCCTGCCCACGCCGAAAAGGCACTTAGGCTTACCCAGACGCATAATCTTATGGGTAATAGCGTGATGATATTCAATAGCAAAGGCATGCGGCTAGAAAATACCAGCGGCCTCAAATATATAGTTGTAGCCAAAGCACCCGATTGGCGTGTCACAGTTTTTCGCAACGACGATAAAAGCTACTACAGCAAAAGCCTGAGTGACTTTGAGCAAGCGGGGCTATTGTCTGGTTTCGTGCTGACAATTAGAGATCGCACTATAGTAGACAAAGGTAATGAGAAGTTCAGAACCAGCACATTTGACTTTTGCGGACAGAAAATAGTGCGCCTAACTAGCAAAGAGAAAACGCTCAAATATCTGCCACTGAAGAAAGATGTGCCTGAATTAGAGCGACTAGACTATGCCATTTTCAAGCAGC
The DNA here is from genome assembly GCA_030917395.1 of Cyanobacteriota bacterium erpe_2018_sw_21hr_WHONDRS-SW48-000092_B_bin.40. Taxonomy (GTDB): domain Bacteria; phylum Cyanobacteriota; class Vampirovibrionia; order Obscuribacterales; family Obscuribacteraceae. The sequence goes on along the minus strand of JAUPUU010000379.1, from coordinate 2,149 downwards.
CAACCAATGGTGGCATAACTATTGGCTATCAGACCACTCATGGCACACACCCCAACATCTCTAGTGTGAGCGATGCCGGACGAAGAATTACTCAGATGGACACATCCAAGATTGAAGAGGTAGATGTGTCTCCCAACATATTCAAGGCTCCAACTGGCTACAAACTGGCAAAGTCTCTTAGTGACGTTGTAAGCCCTGCTAATACAAGAGCAGCAGACGCAGACTATCAAGAGTTATTTGCTAGCCCAGGCAGCACTAGCCATAAGGGCAAAGACCCTGAATCTAAAGCAAGGTCGCGATAGATGCTTATGAGTTTTCTTCAAAAATATCTAGTCTATTTCCGTCGTTTTGCACACTGGGTACTTTCAATATTTCTGTTTTTCATAGGTATCTTTAGTACGGGAGGGACAAACCAAGCTCTTTGTGCTCAGCCGAAGGCAGCAGGAAAAACAATTCCGGCCGTTCGCTTCTATCAAACCCACTACTTTATGGGTACAGAGCAGCTCACCGTTAGCCAAAATGCAATGCGCTTAGACAATACAGCACAGCTTCGCTTTACTTTACTGGCCAAAGCACCTGACTGGAAAATAACCATCTATCGCCCTGATGACAAAACCTATTTCACTGAAGATCTGAAAGAATTCCAAGAAACCGGACTCTTGTCAGACTTACTAATTGGAAGAAAAGATCGGATAGTAACGGACCGCCCCATGAGAGCTTCAACCATGATGCTCAACGGCTTCAAAATTGAGCGACTAACTTCGCCCTGGACAACCATGAAATTTATCAAGCTTGATGGCATTGGCGCTCCTCAAACAGAAACAATTCTCTATGCCACTTATAAACTTCCTACCAACGGCGGCATTCCACTAACATTTGTTGGCACTCACGGCAGCGTAGATTTCATTACCGGGATGAAAAACAAAGGCAGCCGAGAAACCAATCTTGATACCACCAAAATCGAAAAGGTTACAGTTCCAGCCAATTTTTTTAGTTTGCCACCAGGACTAAAAAAGGCCGCTTCAATCAGAGATGTGGTATCAGGCCGCAACAACCGCAATCAAAGCGAAGCCGTTGACGAAATGTTTACGAAGTAACCGTTTTGAAAGCCTAGCCGAAAATACCGGCTTCTAACTTGACCGATCTTATATCAAGACAATTAGACATCGGCGCGCCAAGGGCCGAGAGCACTTCTTCGCCACCTTCGATAAGGCCCGTTCCCATAAAATGACGACGCATGGTGCCATCAACCTGTGAAAGCACTAGCTCACGGCGTATGCCATTATTCATCGTGCTAAATTTAACGCAGGCTTCGTCGTTGAAGACGACTTCTTCAAATTCTTCAAAATCTTCAAACTGTCCCGTGGCTACAATTTCATCAGGTGGATAGAAAAGATACTGCGGAACAATAACCAGACTCTGAATCACGCCCTCAATATCGGCTAAGGCATCAAACACCATAACGTAATCGCGGGTCTTAGTTTTTGTCTCGGCACCAGGGCTATCTAAGCGCATAGTCACCGATGATCCAGAAGAGCTGGCTAGCAGTTCGCCACTCATCAATTCGGCTGCGGGGTCGTCTTTGACTTGCCGCCAGGTTAGCTTGAACTGCTTGGTGCGCTCAAACTCGGTTTGATACTCAAGGCAGAGTGGCCCTGACGAATTATAGAAAGAACCTTGATCACTGTAGGTGCGACATTGATTGTAAGTCTTCAACATCCTTTTTATGGGGTCAGCTAATAGCACAAGATTCTCTTTTATTTACGAGCAGGGGCCAGCAACTTCAAGCGCTCTTTAACCGCAGCCATGTTGCCATTGTTGGCTGGGGCAGTGCGCACAAAGCGCTGGTACTCTTCTATGGCCTTGGCAGGAAGCTTCAAGGCTTCATACACAGTACCCAGGTAGTAGTAGGTATCAACCAGAGTTTTATCAAGAGCCAGAGCCCTTGTGTATTCGCTCAGAGCTTTCTGGTTATTGCCTTGGGCTTGATAAGCAGTACCAAGATAACTATGGGTGGTGCCATCATCAGAAATCTTCAGAGCAGCTTCGTAATCGGCAATGGCGCCAGCCAGGTCAAACTTACCAGCGGCATCAGGCTTGGTCTGTTTCTCGATAGCAGAATTTACCAGCGGAGAAGCCTTGCTCTGCT
>JAUPUU010000378.1 GCA_030917395.1 Cyanobacteriota bacterium erpe_2018_sw_21hr_WHONDRS-SW48-000092_B_bin.40 | reverse complement strand
GCTTCCTGAAAATAAAGTCAGATTTTTCTTTGGTTCACCTCTTAGTGTTAGAAAGTATGACAAGCGAGTAGAGATTGCCAATCTTGACCAAGTATTCGAATATCCTTGCTACAACGATTCTCGGATAAATAAGCTCATCCTAGGCTTTGAAAATAAAGTTGTGCGCAGAGCAGTAGTGGTCCCACTAAGTTCTAAAGCCGAGGAGTAAAACTATGGCCGTGTTGAAGCATCCATGTTGAGCAATTGCCAGTTGTTAGCTCGAATCACTACAAACAAGCCTTGCGATTTGCCATTGGCTCATCGATTGTTGCTGCTGGCTGCGGCCCTAGTGTCGGTTACTCTTGGCGCGGCATTGCCGGTGAGTGCTGAGTCGGTGTCGGCCAAAGAGAAACCCTTATATGTTGGCGACTTTGGACCGCGCTATGTCTCGTCTCATGGTGAATTTCTATTGCCTAATGACTCGCGTGTGCAATGGACTATAAGGAGTCTTCAGAGCCCTGGGGCTGATTTATCAACTAGTCAAACGATATGTCGTTCTGGCGTTCGCTCATATAGGAGCTACGACGACTTGAATAGGCCTCGGCGATTTCTCGACTCGAAGCGTGCTTATGAGCCGGGGTCGATATTGCAGTCGCCGTTCTTGAATGGTGCTCGTGTTGAACCAAGTTATTTTGGTGATCTCGGACCTAGGGCGAATCGTTAAGCTATTTTTTTTGAACTAACACGTTGTAAGAAAGTTCAGTTTGTCTTTCTGAGCAACCTCTGTTTGTAGGTGCTCCAAGCGCGGATGGCTGCGTAAGCTGCTTTGCTACGTTTCTTTAGGTGATACTACTCCTATTCAATTCGTCAATTTTACAGAGGCTTTTAAAGCCTCTGTAAATGTCGGAATCTCTCCAACCATACCGCCAAATGCGTCGAGCTTTAAGCATGCTTCCTCAGCACTAAAAGAAGTAGCATATTGAGCAAACGCCACTTCTACCAACTGACGACTGTGCTCCTCATAGCCATTTTTGTACCAATCAGCAGACATTTCAAAAAGGCGCCCGAGAGTAAAAGACGCTTGATGCATGCCAGAATATCGACCCTTTTGGGCAACGAGCATGAGCAGATCAAAATATCTGATTTGCGCTTCAGCGCTGGCCGCGTAAAAGTCCTTTATAATGCCGTTGAGAAAGTTATCTCCGGCTCTAAGGCTGCTTAAAAGCCTCCAGTTATCACTTTTCTCGGGTATCGTTTCGATGGCATCGAGAGCCTCGTTTAGCGAGCTATAACAAGCCGCAAAGTCACCCGTCTTAAAACTATTGAGAGCGCGGTCTACTCTTCTAAGCCAGAAATCATCTAATTTACCAGACATAGAAAAATCCCCACTTCTATCACTGCCGCTGCAGCAAAGACCAAGTCTCACAGAGTGCCTTAACTGCTCGCTATCTATCTATCCTCTTACCACAGGGAAGCCGCGACCACACATCAAGGCGCTTGTATCTCAAATGGACAACTTATGCGTAAAAGGCTATTACCCTTTTGTTCTGCCTTACCGCCGCTTTCCTTTGCCCGGGCCAGGTTCTGGCGGCGAATCGCTCTTTAGATACGGTGAACATGGCCCCTGGCCAAAGGCAAGAGTTCACAGTGGTAGCTAAAGAAGTTGGCTCCGACTGCAATCTAAAATTCGACATGCCTCGCAATAGTGGTCTTACTTTGCCGCAAGCGCACATTCAATTGCAGTGAATTGATAGAAAATTTGCAATTGTTATGCTGGGCGAATGGAGGGCAACGCGATGTCAGACGGATCCGCAAGAGAAGCGCCCAGTTGGTATAGAGTAGAAAGTTGTTTCCAGTGCCGGCAAGACACCAAGCAGCTTCTCCACGGATACGATGAAGACGGGAACTTGTGGAAAGGTCACGTGTGCGAATGTCGCGGTTTTAAGTGCACCGTATGTGAGCGGCTGTGGGACCAACAGAAGGACTGTTGTCGCTAAGTTATCGCTTGAGGTGGTTCGAACTGCATCATCGTTCTCCGTTCTCCACTACTTTCGCGCAGTTTGCCAGTGGCGCTTTTAGTGCTTCGTTGATCGAAATTAGCGTGATTCGACGCCGCCGCCGAATTCAATTTCTAGGCTGTGGTCTTGCGATTCATCGAGAGAGTCAGAGCTTGAGTTGGTTCGCTTCTTGGCTATGAGATTCATCTAAATACTTTGCAGTTGGTCATCTCTGTCGACTATATTGATGGTGACTTTCTTGCCTAGGGCGGAAGCGACACGCTGAAGCATCTTTACCGAATGCCCGTCATATTCAGCGCTTTCCAGCCTTGAGATAACCGAACCAGTAGTGCCGACGATGTCAGCCAACTCTTCTTGAGTGAGATTCGCTTCTTTGCGCAAGTCGTATATCTGTTGGCCGATTTGTAGCTTCTCGAACTCTTCTTCGACCATCTTCTTCATTTTTTCGTCTTTGCGAACATACTTTCTGTCTAGCAATTCGACGCCGTCAGTGATTTTTCTGGTTTTAGGTTGTTTGTTCATAGTATTGCTCGACTTCGTGATAGCTGTATTTGTCTGGATCTGAGATATATAGGTTTTTGTTTTCGACTGCCTTGGCGATTTCTTTGTCCGGGACTACGTCTTCCTTAGTTATGCCGTGGCTCATGATGACGCAATTTTGACCGTGAAAAAAATAGAGCAATCTGTAATTGACGTTTTGAATCTCTGTTCTCAGCTCGCGAACGCCATCTCTAAGGGTGTCAGCGCGAGGGCGTTTGAGTTCATATCCTTCTTGCGCAAGCAGCTTGATTAGCGCGATGCATTTTGCTTTGACTCTATCTGGTTTTTGCTGATTCAAAAACTCAATCACTGGCACTGACTCGTCAGCGGCCTTGAAAAATACTATTTGAGTTCTTGGCATTGTACACCTCATTATTTCGCAAAATTGCTAAGTTAGCAAGTGAAAAACTCCGATCTAGGCTGATGAACTTTTCGAAACCTCTATTCGGCTCCATAAAGAGCCATAACTATGAGAGGGCGTGTTTCTTGATACAGGTTGTTGCTGGCAGCGGGGAGTGAGGTCACCCCGCTGTCATAAGCGATAATCGAATTCTAAAATTGTGACCTGGCTATCTCGTCCGGAGAGGATGCGTTTGGGCCCCTTGTCGCCAGCTCCTAGAGTAGTTTCTAGCCTATAACTGCATGGTTCAAAATGCAAGCGCTATGCCTGCAGAAATTTGGTTCAATTCTCTGCGCGGACGTTTTGTGGTATGTATCCATAATGACCACGCTTTCTGACGCGCCAGCGAACCAAATTGCACTGAACGAAGCCGACCACGCGGCCCCTTCGCTTGCCGGGATGCTGCTGCTTGTCGCCATGGCATTCGCGTTGCCGTTTGCGCTGTATCCGACGACCCATACTTATAACGGTCCAACCAGCCATGAGATTCTCAATCTCAATTTTCTGGTCGGATGGATGGGCCTCGCCCACTTTATTTATGCCTATTATGGGCAGGCCAAGGCTTTGTCGTGGGCGCGCAAGAAAATAGCGCCATTTCTTGTGTTGCTCATTGTTGGAGCCGCAGTTCTTCTTGAACTTCGCCAACTTCTTGGCTATATGATGTTCAGCTTTGTCATGTGGATTTATTTTCTGCCCCACTTCGTCAGGGCCGAGCTACTGTTCACTAACACTCTCAATGACAAACCAGAAGCTTCGGCAAAACCCGGAGTTTACATTTTTCCCGCGCTAGCGTTTGCGTTTTTCACGTTTGCCTTGTTTGGTCCAGTCGAGTTTATTTCTAATAGATGGAATCTAATTTTGCTGGGTGAAGCTACTGTAGTGGCAGGATTCTTGCTCAATTTACGGCAGCAATTGAAAGACCCGCAGCTCTCTAAGTATGCACTGCTGGCGGTGGCTTTGATTGCGGAAGGTTTGGTTTGGGCGACCTATCGGCAATATATGGTCTTCCAGTTTCAACAAGGCGTTTATGTTTTTCACATCGCCATGGCAAGTTTTTATCACTACCTTAGAGCTTATGGTTATGCACGTCGGATAGGCATTTCCAAAGGGAAGCCTGTGGGTAAGATGTTTCTTCCTGGAATTCTCGCTATAAACTTTGGCGTAATTGGTGTTGGATACGTTTTGTCGAACTACTTCGCTGATGCGCCTACTAGATACGTTTTCGACGTTTCTTATTTCACATTTTGGGTTGGTTTGCACCAATATGCCAGCGATGTCTTCAACTGGTTGAAACGTAAGGCTTGAATGCAAATTTAGTCGTCGCCTTATTCTTTTGCTTGCTTGAGAGATGGTCTACCTGAAATCAAGATTCGGTACCATTATTGGTGCCATTGCTTCCGCTCCGGCGAAGGCTGTAGTTGCTGCAATGATCTCTCAGGCAACCGGTAAATTATCATCGAACTACCATTTCTCACTGGAGTAAGTCTAGTTTTGCTAAACTGATGTTTTCATTCTGTATTTGCGAGGCTAATGTGTTTCACTGCAAATCTACTGTTACTGGTTTGGCTCTTGGCTTGGTGGCCGTTCTGCCCGTGCTAGCGCAGGGAAATGCTGACAGCGGCAATCAAGCTGCTAGTCAGGGCTCAGGGCAAATGATGGGCCAACGTTTTGGACAGGGCTTTGGACAGGGCGGCGGGCAAGGGATGCTCCAAGGCGATCGTGCTGAGAGGTTCGCTAAACTGCAGAAACTAATGCAGGCTAAACAAGCTGCCAATGCTGCAAAATCGAACAATCCCAATGTCATTATTTCCCTGCAAGACTGGACAGACCCCGCTCGCAAGCGCACCATCCCAATTAAAATCTATCAGCCTAAGAGTGCTGGCCCTTGGCCGGTCGTGATCTTCTCCCATGGCCTGGGCGGCTCCCGTGAAGCGGCTGGATACTTTGGTGAAGCCATGGCTGAGAATGGCTATTTGTCTATGCATCTACAGCACCCGGGCAGTGATTCAACCCTCTGGCAAGAAGCCTTTAAAGATGGGCGCATCAAAATTCAGCCCGGCAATTCGCAGGGCATGAAACAAGGCCTTATGCGGGAGATGAAACAGGGTATGACCGGCGAGAATTTGCGCGCCCGGGTTGATGACGTCAAGTTCGTACTCAATCAGCTTGAGCGGCTCAATAGCGGAGCTGGGGCTTGGCACGGTAAGCTCGATATGAGCAAGATTGGTTGCTCCGGGCACTCATTTGGGGCGGGCACCACGATGGCCATTGCTGGTCAGTCCTTTGGCGCTGGTGGTCAGAGGATCAATGTGGCTGACCCTAGAGTGAAGGCGGCGATTTATATGAGCCCGCCTGTCAATCTGGCTGGTCGTGATGCCAAGAATCTGTATGGCTCAATCAAAATTCCCGGCATGAATATGACCGGAACTGAAGACAATTCGCCCATTAACAACAACTCCGCTGCCGATCGTTTGATTCCCTACAAAAATATCAATGCCCCTGACCAGTATCAGGTCATTTTCAATGGTGGCGATCATGCTATTTTTGGTGGAACTCAGGCACGGGCACTGGGTCAGCGTGACGTGGCAAAAGACGCTCAGTTTCATGAGCTTATCAATAAACTTAGCGTGGCCTTTTTCGATGCTTATTTGAAGGGTGACGCCAAGCAGAAGCAATGGCTCAAGCAGAATGCGGCGGCCTATCTTGGAAAACAGGCCACGTTCGAGTTTAAATAGAGTTTGGTCTTTTCTCACTTGCTTTGTTACGCCTGGCAACTTTTGCCAGCGTCATTGCCCTCATGACATGGTCAATGCTTTATTCTTTAGCGAGGCTCCATTGAGGGCTGACGCTTTGTTGTGGTCGTTAACCAGGGTGGATAGTTGAGGTGCTTATGCGCGGTCGCAAAAACAGATGCAAATTGGTAAAAGTCGCTTTGTCAGTTGGCCTGACACTTTTGGCTGCAGCACCGAGCTGGGCGGGAGTGACTGTTGATGAAGCTTTGCTTTCGCCGCAGAGTTTGACTGCTAGTTCTGGCAATGACGGCCGCGACGAATTGCAGGGCATGCTAGACCGCGTGCGCAAGCTCAAAGGCTACACCTACGATAGTGTTCTCACTACCTATACCAGTGGCAAGCCAATTGTTGAAATAGGCAAGCTCTATTTTAAGAGCCCTAATTTAGTGCGCTTTGAAGTAATCAAAAGCGGCTCCCGCAGCGGGGCTGTGGTGGTGAAGCAGGCCGACGGTAAGATTCGCGGACATATGGGCGGAGCTTTTCGGGGCATAAAACTTACCCTTTCGCCAGATTCGAAGATACTAAAATCGGCGAACGGATTTAGCATCATGCAGGCTGATTTAGAGAGCTTGTTGAGCGGTGCCGATAAGAAAGCCAAGGGCGATCTCAAGTGCTTGGCGGTTGGTCCGGGATCTGGTCGTCCAGCGGTGGTGGAGCTTTTAGAGAGCGACGGTGATGTTAAAGACCGTATTGCTGTTGACTCGCGTGGCAAGTTGCCATCTGAATGGAATATCTTTAACAGCAACAAGCTTGTCTCTGCTCTGCAACTCAATAATGTTGAGACGCGCAGTGACCTGTCGGACAATCTTTTCACGTTTGATAGCGATAGTGAGTCTAAGTCGCTAGTTTGTGATTCGCTCTCGGCCACCTCTGGCTTGGGGGCTCTCAAGGCAGCGCCGGAGCGACCAGTTGATGTTGCTACCTGCAAAGACATCGAGCGCATGATCAAGCAAATGACTGTGCTTGCTGATTATATTCCTAGTGAAGTGGCTCAGGGCGATGGTTGGGCTAGTGGAACTAGAGAAGCGCTACTTTCTACTTGCGTCGATCTTGAGTCGTTGCAGTATGCCTTGGGCCCTGTTAGTGGTGCTATTAGTAATACTAGGAGCGGTGCCACGGGTCATAGTCAAAGTAGTGCTGTTCCAAGCATTGTTTCTCAGTGGGACAGCTCAGCTGCTTCCTTCCACACAGCTCTTGATCAATTGTTTGACCAGCTCTCCAATGACCAGCCAGATAGTGCTGCAGTGAAGAAAGCTGCTAGCGACCTCAAGGCCGCAGTGAAAGCTCTTCGCGCTGCTAGTGAGCGTATCGAAGACTTGATATAGATGGTTATATCATTTCGCTTTGTGGCATTTTCTGCCCTGGCTTTCCCGCTAGTTATTGCGTTCTCTAGTGAGCCAACTTATGGAGCACCAGCGGCTAAATCGTCGGAGGAGACTGATACCGCTAAGCTCGCCAAGGCAAGTGGCCTTAAGCCTTTGACTAAGGATGAGCAAGATAGTCCTGTGGAAGCGGGCCGGAGCCTCGTCTCGCGTGGTAATTATGCGCGGGCTCTGTTCGTGTTGCAGAGTAATATTGATGGGTGGGTCAATCGCAGTGCCAAGAATCCGATGACTATAAATGTCGGCGACTGGCACGCCGATCCCACCGGTCAAAACTTGGCTCTGCGTGAACTCAGCACGGAGCAGTTGCTTCGCATTCATTTTACTGATGTCTATAACTTGCGCGGCATTGTTTATACCTGCACGAAGCAGTTGCCTGAGGCTGCTGAGAGTTTTCGTAAAGCTATTGAGTGCAATCCGTTCAATGGCACAGCTCTAGGTAATTTGAGTTCTACCTATTTTCGCCAAGGTCGTCTAGATGATGCCATTGCTACTGCCAAGAAGGCCTTGCGCATTAGTGATCGCTTTATTGACTGCCATAGCAGTCTTGCCACCATTTACCGTGCTAAGAACCAGTTTGATCAGGAGCGACAAGAGCTTGAAGCTGTGAACCGCTGTCGGCAGCTTAGGGCCAAGGATAATTTGAACCTTTCCAATTTGAGTCGCTCTAAGTATATGTATGACTTGATTTCGCAGAAGCCTCAATCGGCAAAGAAGCAAATTGCCATGGGGGTCATTCACAAGCAGTTTAATAATTTTGCTGAGAGTGAGAAGTGTCACTTAGCGGCTGTGAAGCTTGATGGTAAGCTGGTTGAGGCTCACTGGTCTTATGGCTTGTTGCTGATGGCTGAGCATAAATATGCCGATGCTGTGAGAGAGTTTACTCAAGCAGTTAGCCTTGATTCCACTTACGCTATGCCTTACTTCCACCGGGCTGAATCAAACCGTTTGCTGCGAAAATATACTGAGGCAATCGCTGATTACAGCAAGTTTCTGCAGATGGGGCCTAAGTCGCCGGGGCTCGAACTTGATGCATACTTGGGTAGAGCTAACAGTCATGGTCGTCTTAAAGAGTATGCAGACGGTATCAAAGATTTCAACAAGGCTCTTGCCTTTAAGCTTGCACCAGCTTTGAGAGCTGGAATATTGAGCGGTCGTGGCACTTTCTATGAGGGTTTGGGCAACAAGACGCAGGCCCTAAAAGACTATGAGGCAGCGATGGAGCTGGCTCCCAATAATAAGGAAATCTCGGGCAAGCACGGCAAGATTATGCTAGCGCAAGGAGAGTACGAGCAGGCCACTGTTGACCTCAGCAATTCTAGTAAGACCGAGGTGGCTGAAGTTTCTAAAGAGCCTCCTAGTGCCGCTGATCTGAAGGCGCAGATTGCTCACTACGATAAGTTGATTAAGATGTTTCCGCGCACGGCTGTGGATAGTCTTTATAATCGTGGTTTGTTGTATCTCACCATGGCTGATGCCGTTAGGGCGGCGGCTGATATGCAGGCTGTGGTGGCAGCTGCAAAAGAGAGTAATGATACGGCCGATTATGCTGCGTGCTATGGCAGTATTGCTTTGCGCATGCAAAACAAGATTGCCGAGGCTGATAAACTGTTATTGGCTTATGGTGCTAAACCCCGTCGAGTAGCAGCACCACCAGTGGTGGAGTATTTCTTGAACAGGCCTGCCGCATTGATCATGAAAAAGCTGTTGGTCGGCGACAATAAGCAGAAAACTAGAGTGCTGACGCTAGTTGGCCTTGATTGCTATTCGCGCAATGATAAAAATGGCGCCAGAAAATACTTGAGTCTGGTAAGGAACGCTGGCGATCCTTCAATGGATGAGTATGCCATGGCGCTGTCGTATTTAAAGCGGCTGGGCCAGAACTAAAAACTAAATACCGGTCTATCTGGCAGCTGTTCGAATTCTTTTTGATCGAAGCGATAGAGTTTGGCTGGGCGAAATGAACCTTGCTGCGTGGTTTCGTCTAATTCTTGCAGCACGCCT
>JAUPUU010000377.1 GCA_030917395.1 Cyanobacteriota bacterium erpe_2018_sw_21hr_WHONDRS-SW48-000092_B_bin.40 | reverse complement strand
TAGGCCTTAGCAAAGGACACGGTTCTGATACGACTAGGCTCAATGACATCTTCGATAAATAGAGCTTTCTTAGTTTTTGCTCGTTTTTTCTTTGATAGGCTCTTTATGCTCATGTTTTTTGTGCCTTAGCGGCTTCTCTAATCATCATGGCTGGCCATTAGAACTCTAAGTCGGCAACGGTGCCACCGGCTTCAATCAAAGCAAGAACAGCAGCAGGGTGGCTCTTTGAATTAAGTGGGGTGGTGATTGGAAAGAGCACAATGCGCTGACAGCCACCTACACCAGGATAGTAGTAAGAGACAGGGTCATATGCAACAGCAAAGCCCAGCCTGCGGCCGATTTTGCGCAGTTTGATTATAGTTTTTGCATCGACGTTGTATGGTTCAGAAACGAAGCATGCTGGTATATCGCCCCAATCGGTGGTACCGCAGTGGTCGAGCATGAGAGGGCCGAACCAGGCATCAAGTGTTCGCGATTGTCCTTCGAGACTTTTGCCCAGTTCGCTTGTTGCTTGTTCTTTGAGGATGTTGCTTAACCACTTAGGCACGCCGGGCACTACTTGCGAGACTCTTAGTACGTCTCGCACTGCGTTGCATCCGGGATAAGTAGCTACTTCCAATTTAGTTCTTCCAAGGCAGGGTCTCACCCGAGGGATATTTTAGGCCGCTCAGCATCTTTTAGATCATCGATGATGATGACTTCATTGACAGAGATGCACATTCTCTCAATCAGCATTAGGTTGGAATTGCTTAGTTGAGCTATCAATTTGCGGCATTGAATGAGGAAGAGAGTGACATCAAAGTGTTCTTCCATGGTTCTTACTTCGCTCTTCCAGTGCTCTCCTTCTTCAAGGTAGCTCTGGGCAATTTCAAGCTGCTCAAGATTAAGGCTTTTGACCATATTGATTGATCGGGCATCAAATCTGGCAGGTTGTGAGCTTAAGTCAACTAGGAGCTGCTCGTGAGCTTTAGCATCCTTGATGGCATCGTCAACGGATGCAGTTAGTTCTTGAAGACGGCTTATTGGTTGCCAATCAAGATTATTGCAGTGGAGGTTCTTGACTGGTCGATTTTTCTTCTTCATTTATGTTGGTGACTTTTCTGATGACAGCAACATTTTAGCAGCGTCAGCCTTTTATCAAAGCTTACAATTGAGTCATTGAGAGCGCCGGTATTGGCTGCACAGCAAATATCGGCGCTCTTAATATAGGCAGAGACTGTTAGAAAAACGTCTTGGAACTCTTTAGTTGCTTAGTTTGTACTTATCGCATATGATAAGTAGGCGCCCCGTTAGGAGAGTGAGTATGGAAGGCAGGCATCAATTCTTTGAGCATGTGATCAAGTCTAACTTAACAGGTGAGCAGCTCCGTGTGCTCATTTGTATGCTAACGGCTGAATACGATGGAATTGTTGGAATAAAGCAAAATGAAATAGCTGAGATGCTTGATATTGCAGAATCGAATGTGAGCCGTTCAATAAAGGCTTTGATTGAGGCTGAGCTATTCAGGAAGAAAGAGGCGAAGGGATTTGATGGTAGGCCGATTTGGCAAGTAAATCCAGTATTTCGAAAAGCATTTTATGACAACGAAGTTCCTGCGCTGAATCATGGTGGCAAGGCTAAGTTGAATCAGCAGCGAGGTAGCAGCTAATGAATGACTTGACCTCAATACCGCCGGAGTTAATGGTCAGGGTTGAGTTGCGTGAGGAAGACTTACTAGAAGTCAGGGAATTTCTTTTCTCTCAGTGCTCAACAGCAGTGGCGCCTAGTGCCATTGTTAATCAAGGTAATCTTGAAATTGAAATGACTTATGCTGATTGGGAATCGGCTCTTGCCGGATTGACCAAGCGCATAGTGTCACAGATAACCGATGACGGTGGCTTGCCAAAAGAAGAGCTGTGGAGGGTGAAGAGCGCTATTGGCAATACTTTGATAGGGTTACAAGAAGAGCGAATTCAGCGTTTGTGCCAGGGTGAAAATTAGAGTTGTTCTTTCGCTCCACTTTGGTTTTTTATCCTGCTGATTGAATTGTCGCCTTTGTCGTGACTAGTGTTTGTACTGGCAGCAGTGTTTGTATCTGCGCTGTGCTTTCTTGTGGCTTTAATAAGTGAGTTTTGAGGCGGTCACCGTCTTTTGTCTTCTTCAATTTATTGGCATTGCTGCTGCCTTTCAGCTTGTGCTTGGTGTGCCTAGAGTGTCTCTGTTGGCCGTCCGTGTTCATTAGCATCAGTGTGCTTTTCTTCATTCGGGTTGTCTTGAGTTGTTTCCTTTTCTGTTCTGTTGAATTGACCATGAATTCTAGTGTCTTCAATGAATCGTGGGGTTGGCGGCCGTAGTTGTGAGTTACTGATTGGTTGTTCTAGCTATCTCCGCCTGTGTTAATCAGGTGCGAGAGTGGCACAAGTTTCTGATTTAGCAATGGCAGACCCTAAAGGGCGCTTGCGCGTCCATGCTCAATCAAAAACTAGTGCTTTTGGGGTTGCACCTAGACACAGCACGGAGATGCTAACCATGAACAACCTAATTGCGCTAATCGGACACGTCGGACAAGCCCCACACTCGGTTTCATTTGAAGACACAGGCAACAAAGTGGTCAAATTCTCTCTAGCAGTAAAAGAGTTTTCCTCTAATACCGATGAAGAAAAGACCCTCTGGATAGATATTGATGCATGGAATGGGCTAGGCGACAGAGTGCTCTCTAACGTCACTAAGGGGCGTGAAATTGCCGTACAAGGGAGACTGTCACTCGCAACTTTCACAAATGAAGTAGACGGGGTAAAAGTGCCGGTGACCAAGCCAGTAGTCAACCTCACTAGTTATCACCTTTGTGGGAGAAAGCCTGTTGCTGAAGAAACACAGTCTGTGGCAACAGAAACAGAACCAAAGTCACGTCGGGGATTCAGGCTAGCAGCAACAAAAGGCTAGATTTAAGTAAGTGGCCGGGGCGAAAGTCTCGGCCACTTTTCTTTTCTTTGGTTCTTTAGTTATCTTGTTTCTTCTTTCTGTTTGTTTCTGTTTTTTGATTAGTCGTCATTGCTGGCCGATGGCTCAGGCGGTGGTGGCCCCGTACCAATTCTTTGTTGTTTTAGCAGTTACTGGATGTTGGTGCGCGCTGCCTTCCATGCCAGGCAAAAGAGCCTAAACCCTTCCACCCCAAGTCCATGTCCAAGCCCTGCGGGTGCCTACGGCAGACAGGACTTGAGGCCCCAGGGGCGGGATTTTACTGGCATTGCCGCATGGGGTGCGCTGCGCACT
>JAUPUU010000376.1 GCA_030917395.1 Cyanobacteriota bacterium erpe_2018_sw_21hr_WHONDRS-SW48-000092_B_bin.40 | reverse complement strand
TCAAGAAGGATTTGCCTGGCTCAATCAAGACAACCTAACAATTAGGCATGACCGCTTATTCATGAGTCCGGTGGAAGCACTAACTCAGTTCATGGATGACTTTGAGTGTTCGGCTAATCCATATCACAACTTTCACAAGCTAAAAGCGCATGTGGCTTCGGTAGCTGCCAAGCGCGAGCAAATAGTAGCCAGGACTGCAAATGCGACCAAGCTTGCTGAGGTCGTTCCTATACGGAATTTCGTATATTCTGGCGACAGCAAAGAAGCCATGGCGGTGGTGAAAACGGTATTTAGGACGGTGCCACCAAACATCATTGCCGATAACTGGCTCAAGGGCCGAAACTACTATGCAGTTGGTTTGACTGCTCCCAATCAAAGAGCTGATGCAACTACTTCACTCTCGCACTATCTATTCTTTGGCGACCCAGAGCGGTTACTTCCTGCCATGGGCTATGGCTATGAAGACGAGCGCAACTGGGTTATTCAGGAAGTCCTGACTACAAAGCACAATGGCTACAGTGAAGACTTGAGACGCGGACGGTCTGACGCCCTGGCTCAAGCTGAGAGAGCGAGTCACTGGATACCACCAAGAAGGCGTGGTCAAGAAAACCAGAAGTACAAATTTGAGATGCCTATTTCCTGGATTCGGAATAATGCCAATAGGGCCGCTCTGGCATGCAGAAAAATAGAAGCAGCGGTCGCTGACTTTGAAGAAGCTGGACTTCCTTTTTCAATGAGAGACCTGAGACTGAAGAGTGGTTGTAGCTCGACAACCCTGGCCAAACACGAAGAACTCTGGAAGCCGGTACAAGAACGGTTGAGTAATGTCCGCTTGGCAGGTGATCCACACGAATATAACGCTGTGGAGGGGGCTGCTTGTTCAAAAAGCAAGCCCCTTACTCAAGTTGAAGGAAAAATTGTGCCGCCAGGTCGCTTGGCTGCCCGCAGAGTTGTCTATGAGCTCAAAATGCGAGATGAAAGAGCCGAGAAGAATAAGAATCGAGACAGATTGGCCTGGCAGCAGGGTCAGGAAGGTGCTTGGAGGAGGAGGTTGGTAGAGATTACCCCGGACGACTTTGGCGACTGCACTCAGGCGCAATTGAGGGCTATATTGGCTGCATATTTATCGGCGCTGCCGAACTCGCCTGATGCGGAGGCCGAGGAGTGGTTGAGGGAGCTAGTTGCGGAACTTCGGCTAAAGTTAGAAGCTGACCTGGTCAAGACCTCAGTCAGGCGTTCTCTGCCAGGGGATTGAAGCGAAGATAGCTTTGTTTAGCATGTTCGTATCTCCTGTGACTATAAAGTAGGTGGCTGATAGGTTTTCTCGCATAATCTCTATGGTACTCGCTAAAAACCTGTCGTCAGCGTTAGTCGGTTCAAACCAGCTTAGTGTTTGGTTCATTTTGGGTTCTGTTGCCACTGACTTCACCATTATTTTGCTTTTCACCATGGTTAAACCTTTGGACAAATCTCCACGACTGGCGTAATTGAAGAATTTGTTGGCTAAAGTTTTTGCTTTTTTTTGCACCTCTTCATTTCTGTGATTAATCTTCAAGTGGTCAAGTTCGGCTAAAACAGCTGGTGTAAGTACCAGGGTAAAAAGTTTTATCCCATCAAACTTCCAGTTTTCTAGTGTCGGATTCAATATCAAAGCATTTGTGTCTGGGATAGCAAAGACTTGAGTTGATTTGTTTCCAAAGTATTGACTGAGAATTTTTTTGATTTTTATACAGCAGTTTTCCAGTGCTTTTACGGCGTCGTTCGGAGTATTGATCCACGTTGTTCCGTGCTGATCGATAAGTTCTCTTACGCCATTTAAGGCACTCTCTAAGTCATTGTCGGCACTACTTGGGAGCGATTTCGTCAGTATCTTAGTCAATTCTGCCAACTTATCAAAATCAGGCAAAAGTTGCACCTGCAGTGCCTTACCCTCGGTCGGAAGTTCTTTCCAAAAGTTGCTCGGACCAATAAAAACGATGGGCTCTCCAGGCTCATTCACAGGCTTCATCGAGCTATACCGTCTTAGCAGGTCCGTCACTTTCGACTGTAGTTCATCTAATCGTTTGAGTAGTAAATCCAACATTGAGTTCACTTGTTCACCTGCCAAATCCTTTGTCACATTACCAGATGTCGCCTCAGCCGTTTGCCTATCTGTTATTTTGCGAAGCTGTCGTGTGACTTTGCAAGATAAATGGTGCACTTTCTTGAAGAATAAATGTGGCTTGCACGATAATTGGTGCAATATACAGGAGTATGGTATGAGTTCGAAAACAGCAGCTGCTGTTTGATCTTCGAGTTCAGCATATTGTATCGCTGCTCTCTAGATGCACAATTAGACCGGTCGGATGCACCAAATATCGTGCAAAATAGCTTGCAAAGTCACAATTAGACCTTATTTTCAAAGCTCCTGCCTCATAGGAAATCTTCGACAGAGCACCGATCTCTCAAGTCCTATTTGGGAAGGTGAAGTCCTGCTTTTCCAAGAGGTTGTTTGCTTAAGGTTACTTTCCCTGAGATAATGTCTTCCAGCGAAGAATTGGAAATGGAAAATGTTTCATTCTGGCTAAGAATTAGAGCGTCGCATGTGCTCCCGACATCATTAATGCCTTCATTATGTCGTTGATGGTGCGTCCTCTTAATTTCAGAAGCTGCCAGCCGTAGTGCATCTACATGATTCTCCGGTTTGTACTTTTCGAGGGTCTTAGCTTCAGAAGATCTTGCCCCCATGATTGACACGAACTGATTGTCTTTTGATGATTGGCAATATTTTGTGGAAAGAATCTCGTATGGGCAGTCGAAAGACTGGTTCTTCAAATCTTCAAAATAGATTGACGCTTGAGCAATATTGAAACATTGCTTGTCTGGGGCTAGCGTAATAAACAACAGCGAATAAAGTGGATAAAGTACGCGTCCACTAATTGCTATTGAAGGATTTCGTTTGACATTCGATGCCAGCAAGTTGAAGGGCGCGCGCTGGTATTGAGAATTGAGCTGCTCAATTAAGATTTTTCGATCTTCGTCTGCTGTATATTGTTTTCCCGGTACCAGCTTTGCCAGCTCTTCAAAAAGGTCTATTTCTGGTTTTCTATCTGGCACGATCTGGGCAATTCCCGCGAATGCTATGACACCATTTTTCTCGAGTTGAGCAATCTTGATCGCCGTGTCGTGCTGAACAGGTAAGAATGAATCACGGCGGCTTACTGTTCTCTTGTCAGCTAGAATTACAATACCCCGTTTATGCCCAAGTGCAACTATTTCTGTAGCCATTGCACGCTCCTCTGAAAATACTAAAAAGCACATCATCGCTGATGTGATAGTTACGAAGTTAACGGTGTGTATCCTAACTTGAGTTCTCAAAACCTAATACCTGCCCAACGATTTACTCGGGTATAGGACAGCCTTTTCCTAAGATTGTGACCGAATGTCCCACAATGGCTGTATCTCTACTAAGCCGTGCATAAACGCGAATCGTTGCCATAGGTCTTTTAGAACTGCACTTCTGTCCTGTTCGCATCTAGCGATTTTAGTTCCTTAGCTGGTCCTTTTGCAAAGTCAATACCGCTACTGAAGTCTAGAACATTGATCGTCGACTTCCAGTCGCTGAAATTCATCATGGAGGATGAGAAAGGAGGCACGTTGAATTCAGCTTGTTGCGCGTCTGTGTCTTTTGGCAGTCCAATCTGATAGCAAAAGAGCCCAAAGGCAACTATCAGCGTGTAAAATGGCTTGTCCTGCTCATCCGACCGCCTGCGCAACAGTTCTACGCCGCCCCATCCAAGTGGACGAGACCCTTCGTAAAAGGTTTCTACTATGTTGGCGCGGTTTACAGGTGCCGGTTTGGTGTGATCAGGATCTAGCACCCAGTTTGAGATTTTCGACAAGTGCGGCAGGTCTGATTCCTCCGCTAGAGATAACGCCATTTTGCAGAACGTCTTATAGACTGCCTGCGGCACGAAGCTTTCCATTACAATTGACAGGTTTATTTTGTTTGCCGCTTCATCATATTCAAACATCTGGTAATCGTCCGTCACTTTGATCTGGGTTGTATCGCCGATGCATTTGATATTCCATGAACCGTCACTTCGACCTAATTGAGGAATACCCCCTTTGCCTGACACTTGTGCAAGAGTCCGGTGCTGTTTTGACCACTTCCCAAATTCGTTTTCTATTGTACTACCAAAGAATTTGTTGCAAGTATCGCACTCTGTCGGGCAAAAAATATATTTATTCCCGATGCTCTCAGGCACTGCATGCGCAATCGATTTGAAGGTCACTTCTGGTGACCTCTTCTGGCAAAATCTGCATTTGTTAGACTTTTCTTTTTCCCTGGTCTTATATTTCAAATCGTTGAACTTGCCGAAAGAGACTCTTTCATAATGTCTTTCGTAAAAAGACATCACAACCAAAGTCTCTAGTTTCCGCTTTAGTGGCTCCAGCAAGAGTGCTCTGTAAGTAGCACTTTTCACTAAATTTTCAAGCAAATCTTCAGGCACAGATCCAGTTATGGTATGTTTCTTGTTATTGATGAAAACATCAAGCCATAATGATCTTTTGCCATCCACCAGTTGTTCTAGCCGAAAAACTGCCGGTTCCGTAAAACAATCCTGAGTAGCAAACCAGGCATCGAGTTCTTCGATAGTCAGTAACAATCCCTCTTGCTTGACCTGCGCAATCATTCACGTTCTCCAATACTCTTTTCCCGAATCTACTTATCGCCTGGAATCGCGTTTAAAATGACCGAATCAGGTGGATTCACTAGTTGTTCGGACGCCATGAATTGGATCCTCATTCCCAAGCCGATGTACGGACTGATTAGTTTGCCGAACTCGCTCCAGGTGAGCTGTTTATCGTCAATTTCAATAACAGTGTCATCGGGACTTTCGCCGCTAGTGACTTCACATCTCAGAGTTTGAGAGTAAATGGTTAGGTCCTTGTAGTAAGGGGCTATGCCGATTTGGGGTAGGCCTTCCTGCATTTCTGTCGGACGAAAATCAGCGATCATGCGTTCTTGAGTTAGCACAATGTCGTTATAGAGTCGCAGTATGTCAGCATCCGACATCTCTGTGATTTGTGGACATATTGTCAGATGCGTGCCACCTAAGCTTTTATCAAGAAAGTCGATAGTGGCTGTCTCACCAGATCTTTTGATGATGACCTCTTTTGCAAATGCGACTTTCTGTTTCGCTCTTCCCATTGCACTTCACCCCAAAAAACAAGTAAAATAATAATGATACTAATTGTGGTGCTGTGTGTGGCGCCCCTTTCGACCAAAGAGCTTTGATATTTTCCACCGCTAACCATTGTACCTTCATGACAAGCTGGTTGGGCTGAAACCTTCCCTCCCGGTTGAGTTTTTGTCCGATTCTTTTGCTTGTTCTTTGCTGCCTGGTGAGTCTATATTGATTGGATGTCTTTCAGGTTGCTGGTATCTGAATGAGTGGAGTTTGCTGCGTTAGTCTGAGCAACTTTTGCTGCGCCCCTGCCTTTCTTCTTCGGTGATCGAGACAATGCCAGCACTCTAGGCCCTCAAACAAATCTCTTACTTACTCGGAACTTAGCTAACTATAAGCCAACTAGACAGAATCGATCAGCTGTTGCTTCTGGTTAGGTGATAACGGCTCACGAGCCGCTCCATCAGTGGCAAGAAGAATCCTGGCCAGTTTCTTTGCCCCTACCTCTGTGCTCTCGATCGCTGCTTTAATTGCTGGTACCGTTTCCTCTGTCCGCTCTATCGTGTTGGCCTTCGCG
The DNA here is from genome assembly GCA_030917395.1 of Cyanobacteriota bacterium erpe_2018_sw_21hr_WHONDRS-SW48-000092_B_bin.40. GTDB lineage: Bacteria > Cyanobacteriota > Vampirovibrionia > Obscuribacterales > Obscuribacteraceae. Next base: position 4,501 of record JAUPUU010000376.1, on the reverse strand, counting down.
GCTAATATGTGGTTCCAAATGGCGCAAACGAGATCGACTATCTCGTTCTCTAATGCTGATTTAAAAAATGAATTGTTAAGCCAAAGCCATAGGTGCCATGAGATGTAGAATGCCGTTGCCGCCGTGATTTTCATGGGATCTTCTCTACAGATTGCTAAGCACGCTGCTACTGCCATCGGAAGATCGCTTTGTCTCAAGTTCAGTTCTCTGGATAGACACAGTCTCAAAAATTCCACCACTTGTGGCTCTGAGCCACTTTGTGTTTCGATTTGCTCAGCCAACAGAGGAAACTTCGTTTTGTCCCCAATTAGGATGTCGCAAAAACCAAATGCCAATACTGGATCTGTGAAGTGCGTCCAGTATTTTTCGGCACTCCAATCTTTTCCTAAAGCCGGCGATATCGAAACCAATTCCCTGGCCATCTCTGGCGTATATGCGGTCATTTGATTTGCCGCTATTGCAAGAACCTCCAAATAGTGCGGTAGTTCCAAAACGAAATCAGAATTGTTGCGCTCGATACAAGCATTTTGCATGTAGGCTCTGCTCAGATGCAATTCCAATCCTGGGCACTCCATTGCATTTGCTCTGCTTCTCAATTCATGCCAGATACTAAGTCCAAGCCCTAAGTCCATTTCAATATGTGCAAGAAAATATCTTTTGATTGTCCCTGATGCCGCCGACAATTCCTTGTCCAGATTAAAGACATCTGGAGCGTTGCTAATATCGCCAGCGTTGAGTATCTGGCTTGGTTCCTTCCCTGTGCTTTTCTCGCTCATCCAAGTAATCAGATTGCCTAATGCCAGTACCGTATACTTTGCTGTGGCGCTCATTTCAGTAACTATTGTGTCTGCTATATCTAGTGCCGATTTAGTCAGTGTGATAGCTTCCCGGAAATTTCCTTGCATGAATTCAACCATCGCAGCATCTCCAAGTAGTCCTGCTGCCATTGGCAATAAATTGCTTTTTCCGGTTTGCGCTTCATTCGCGGCTTTAGTAAGGAAAAAGCTTGCCTTTTCAAGAGCACCTTCTTTAGCCGCGCTTACTCCCGCGTCTCTTAATGCATGTACTCTGTCTACGCTATGACTTGAACTGAGAGAAGATTCCAGCTTGTCAAAAACGGCTAGTGCGGCTTTGTGGTCGCCCTTTCTGTATAACAAAAATTGCTGGCGACGCAGAAGGTAACTGTTCGCCGGGTGTTCCTTCAGTGCGCCTTCCAAGATCTCGCCAGCTGTCTGGCAATCCCCGCCGTATTCATCCAGAACGATTGCCCTGGCACCGAGACAATAGATTTCAACTTCAGTATTGCCCCATTTTTTTGCTAATTCAGCTAGTTGCCGATATTTGTCAGCTGCATCTGACGGGTTTAGAGTGCCCGCCTTGCTTTCGTTGAAAAAAGCCAATTCGATCATCAGACGCATTGACTCATGGGTATCACTGAGCCCTTCGAGCAAATGCTTTCTTTTTGTCTCTTCGAGGCTGTCCAATCTGTTGAATAACTCCACGAGTTCGTCAACGCTATTCATTGACGAGCACTGGATAGAAAAAAGTAGCTGAGCAAGAGAATCCGGTAATTTCTCGGTTGACTTTAGTTTCGGAATCGCGAATGATAACCCGACTTCCGCAGACAAAGCCTCTAGAGCTTCGATTTGATCAATCATTCTTAACCACTGCTGCGGATTAAGCTGGTTGCTCCGCTCAAAGAGGGCAAAGGTTACACAGAGTAAATAAAACCCGGACAACGTCGGTTTCTCAGATGAACTCTGATACTCGTCATCCAGGCGTTCGAATAACTTACCGACGAGATTACTGTTTGTGGAGACTGCAACAAGGCACTGAATCGAACGGAGCATAAATGCCAACATAGTGTCATTGGCACCGAAAGTCTGTCCAAGATTCGATTTAAAGAACAACATCGGTGAGACTTGCTGCGCGAGACGGCCAAACTCCTCACGGTCCTTGACGGCATAGTGAAGCATCATCATGCTAAACCAAGCGAGGCCGGATTGATGGCCACTGAGTAATGCGTTTATAAAGAGCTGGAAAATCTGTTCGCCAGGAAATGGTTTCCTCGCCAAAAGATTGTTGACAATGCTTTGACGAACTACTGTCTGCTCTCTTTCGCTTAGCTGTTCCGGGCCAATTTTATTTACCAAAGGCGACACTGCAAAACTATTTTTCCCGCGTGCTTCTATCCAAGGTCCAACTAGATAGGTAAAAGCCTCCATGCAGCGTTTGATAGTTGGTTCGCCCTCACCGATTGCCTTTGCCAAGTTTCTGTCGAAATTGTTTGCTAGCGAAAGCCGATAGAGTAAATCACGCGTATCCTCGGGAAGTTCACGCACTAGACGTACAAGAATCGCATCTATCTGTGAACGGAGTTCAGTCGATCTTTCAAAAAACTCCTCCATCATTTCTTCTTGTGGCCAACCCCTTGCTTTCAATCCTTGGGTTCGTGCGCTAACTAGCATCGGGTGACCGCCGCCGCTGAATATATGAACAACGCTCGCCCAAAGTGACGGATCGCCACCGCTCTTTTCGACTATCTCTGCCACATCTTCTTCGTTTAGGTACGGAATTTGGACTACAGATTCAGAATCTTGTCCAAGCCTGGACAGAAGCTCAGGGTGCGGTATTCGAGAACTCGTTATTATGAGAGGCATATCGCGACGTTGAATCTCAAAACATAGTAGACTCAGGGATCTCAGAGATTCATGGCTATGCTCTACTGGGTAGTCATCTAAAATCAAACCGCGAACCGGCGCCCTTCTAAAGCTCTTTCCCGCCGCATCAAGACGAATACGAAGCTCTTCACCGGATTGACACTGTCGCAGGTCTACAAATAGCCATTCGTACTCGCTTTTTCGAGCGAGATCAATCGCTAACAGAGTTTTCCCGAGCCCGTTTCCTCCATGAAGCCACAACAGTCCTTTTCGCGCTGCAACTACGGATAATTTTGAACTCAGCTCCGCTCTTGTTGCCAGTCTAGCAACGATCGGCATCTCACTTACGATGTTCAAAGAAGTGTCGACAGGTGGTGCATTTCCTTCAGAAATTCGCTTAGTATACTGATCTATCGGTACTGAAACCCTTGTGGCATCTTCAAAAGCCCTCAGTAAATCGGCTCTTGTAAGTCGGCGGTTAGAATCTTTTAGAATTATCCGGTCAACAACTTCCCCGATCAGCCACGGCAAAGTGTCTTCTGAATTGCGAGGAGATGTACTTGAATGCTCACCTAAATAGACCAGTGAATCTCTTATTGAATCCTTCACCACTTCCAAGTTCTTGCTGTTACAAAACCATCTAATCGGTGATATTAGGCGATTCCTGAGTTCCGAAGCTTCACTGTCACGAACAAAGTCTTTAATCTCTTGAGGTAAAGCTATTTCCAGGAGTGCTTTTCTGAGCGGTTCTACATCAGCGCCCTCTCTTGCAGCCACTCTCCAATATTCCAAACCCCTTTTTCCATCAGGAAAGGTAAGACTGCGTTCTTGTCCGATGGCAGAAGTGCTCAGCAGTGTTGAAATTATGACCTTGTCCTGATTTTCATTTTGCGCACTCCAGTGCGATTTGATCAAACTTATAACCTCATCAGAGCGAAGGGTTACATTGCCCGATTCCTCGGTGTCTTTGACCTGTGTCCGGTTGATAATATGACCACCAAGGACGGCGTAGTCCTCAGTTACTTCTAACAACAATATTTCGTCTTTTGTCAGGTCAAGCCACGCTGCCAGACTTTGGTATATTTGGTAGATATAGCCACGAAGAGAATGAATAGCCTGTCGACCAAGGTCTTCCTTTGTCAGCTTAATCAGTTTTTCTTCGTCTTCCATTTTCTATGCTTCCTGAAGACAATCGGTAACCAAATCAATAGCTCCGCAACATACAGCTGCTGTTAGCGGGCTCTTGGCTACGTTTTTTAACAGACAATCTTGACTATTTTAATCCCTGACTGTGACTTTGCGAATAACATGGCAAGGTTTTGCGAATTATTTGGCAGAGAATAGACTCGCTGTGAGGTATCCCAGAATTCTTTTATGGGGTATCTCGAATTTTGCCAACCTGTTGGCCTCAGCACAATTGATACCGACTTGGTTCAACAGTTTTGGTTTATGAATGGTTGGGAATTGCCAAATAATTCGCAATTTTTTGCCAGATAGCTCGCAAAAAAGTCTGCCAAATAAAGAGCAAAGTCACACCCGGTCTTGGAAGAGTTTTCTACAATTGATGGGTTAAAGCGTTTCTGGCTGGAAGAAAATGGTGTCCTGATGGACCCGGAGTTGAGGACCTTAATTGGTTTGCCTTTCAAGAAGCCAAAGCGCAATTAGTGCTTTTGTAATGTAAGTGAGGAAAAGAAATCGCCGCAAATCCTGGCAGCGTAGCTGTGCGATTTGTTGTGGGCACGGTGGCGATGAAAGCTAGCGTAACAAACCAGAGGAGACTCTAGCTGTAAGTAGTAATCATTTGTCAGTCAGAGAACAGAACGGGGGAGTGGGGGCTGACG
>JAUPUU010000375.1 GCA_030917395.1 Cyanobacteriota bacterium erpe_2018_sw_21hr_WHONDRS-SW48-000092_B_bin.40 | reverse complement strand
GCTTTTACAATCCGCTGTGGATCCCGACTATTCCAGCCATCTTCGGCCAGGCGAACTTTCTCGATTGCGGTCTGCCGGTCGAATGGTGGAGCCGGTGAGAGAATCTCGCTTGCCATAGATTAACCTTCTCTAGTGCCTCATCTAGTTACTCGCACATTTTATCCGCAGAAAGCAGTGGCCAGCCCTCTAGGGCCGTGGCGTTTTTTGCAAATAGCGCGTGGGGTAACAAACATCGTTCCACAGGTCAGGCGCCTTGTCTCTGGGGAATTTACGCAAACTTGTTCAGCGCTTTTAATACGTGATCTCCCCATTGCGACACCTAACATAATGGAGAAAAATAAGGCTGTACCAAAGCCCAGAAACTAGGAAACTGCAGAAATGACGACCCCGGGAAAATCAGGAAGCGACAGTGGAGCCAGCGACAAGGCTATTCAACCCAACCGGGTTGGACACATCAATCCACTTGGTATACAAGCTTCGCATTTGCTTAGTAGCCCTGAGTCAGCCGCGGCCGCTCCCGCTAAAGCCGCCGGTAGTGATGCTGGCCAGAAGCTAGAGGTCACGCCCGTGGCTCCAGCCCCTGCAGCAGCAAAGCAGCTTGATTTTCTCAAAGCACCCAGTGAGTTGGCCTCCCGTGGAATAATCACTGACAACTCGAAGATCACACCTACCGATCGACTCGATGCCAGCCCAGCTATCGACAAGAGCGTGCCAAAAATCAATGTCGAAATGCAAGATCTCGACAAGCCACCGAAACAACAACCTCACTTTGTCGTGAAGGCTGACGGTCGCATCGAAATGAATGGCGATCCTGAAAAACTTAACTCTAAAGATATTAAAGTACAAATTGAGCGTGCTCCCGGTCAGATTAATCCTACTGACGCCCAGAGTGCAGCAGCCGATGAATTGGTGAAGTACCTTTCAGAGCGTATTAAGGCTACTAATCCACTGGCAATCGACGGCGTTCCAATCAATGACCAAGACAACATCATCTCGCCCGAGTTAGAGGCAAGTCAAAATCTAAAACCAGCAAAAGATTTGCCTGACCTCACGCCCGAAACTAAACAAGCAATTGAAGAAACTAATCGCTTTAAAGGCGGCCGTGGTGTCGACATGCCAATGGCAGCTACTGAGCGCATGGGCTCCTTCGGCACCCGTGATGTGCCCAGACAGCTAAACGAAACTGATAAAGAGATGGGGGTTAAAGAAGCTGTAGCTGGTTTGTTTAGACCCGATAGAGACAATGCCTACGAAACTGTGCGGCGCCATCCTGATGGGCACTATCGTGTTGGTCGCTATGGATTCTCAGGCAATCAATTAAGTGCATTCCTTGAAGGGCTAGGGGATCCACCAGATCCCGCCTTGATCGAGAAGCTTATAAGAGAAGGCAAGCTACCAAAAGGCTTTGCTGAAAAATTGAAGAATCCAGAATTTTTGGGCAAGCTCAAAGCTATGGCTCAAAAGATGAAGGATGGCGGTGAGCCCACCAAAGATGAGATGAAGACTCTCTTGCCGAAGGACGCGCAAGAAGGCGTAGCATCAATTTTGCTGGATCAAATGAAGGCTAAGGTGGGTGACAAACCTGGTGACCTCGCCGCAGCCATGCTTAGTGGAAAAGCGCCAAATGATGTTTCTGCCGCTGACTTGAACAGCGATGAAGGCAGACAACTGTCTACTGCTGGTCAGAAATTGTATGACATTGCTACAGCTCGTCAAAACACAGAACGACAAGTAGCGGGAACAATTCCTGAAGGCGAAAAGAGAGAGAAGATTACTGAGGCTCTGCAGCTTGCTGGAGTGCCTGTGACCGATGCTAATTTGCGCGCAGTTAATTTGATTGTGCAAAAAGAAAGCGCATGGAACCCAAATGCTGTGAACAACTGGGATTCAAACGCTGCGAAGGGAACACCTTCAAAAGGTTTGATGCAAACAATTGGACCAACCTTTAACTCGTATGCGATTCCTGGTCATAAAAATATTCTCGACCCAGTAGACAATATGGTGGCAGGTATCCGTTATGCCGTCGATCGCTATGGTTCATTGCAGAACGTTCCTGGTGTTAAGGCCGTTACAAGAGGGGCCGCATATGTAGGATATTAATGTTGGTTGCGTATTTCGTATTTCCCATGGTGACATGTTACTTTCAAAGCGGTAAAACTTAGACATGCCACAACCACATGATATCGATAAAGCCGGTCACGATAAAGTTGAGAAGAGCGATTCTTCTATCTCTTCTGTTGCTTCCAATCTCTGGCAAGAGGCTTACGAAAACCCTGGCAAGACAGCCCTGGTTGTCGGCGGAGCCGCTGCAGCAATCGGCATAGCCTATGCTGCCCGTGGTCAGATTGGAAAGCTCCTTCCTAATCAAAGAGAAGGAATTCTACTAGTAGAGGATAGCCCATACATGGGTAAAGCCTTTAGGGCGGCCTTGCAAGAACAAGGTGAGAATGTCACTTGGTTCACCAAAATCAAGAGTTTGCAGCCTTTCACTGGTATCACCCATGAAGGCAAAGAAGTTGTTGTTCAACCACACAAATTTAAGTTTGCCTTTGTCGATGGCGAGCTTACTGGCAGCAATCCGCAAGGCGAACACGTGGTAGACGCGCTAAAAAGCGCTCGCCTTAAGAGTTTTGGCATCAGTACAATTCCTTCAATTAACGATTCTATGGTGCAGCATGGTGCCATAGTAGCGGCACAAAAACCCACAGCACTGACCGCACTTGTGAATCACACCTTAGACCTTGGCAAAGTGACTAGATCGCCTGCTCAGGTTCAACTTGAGATGAATAGTTTGACTGCCCGCATGCTGTCGCCAGAAATGACTCCAGCGCGCAAAAGAGCTGATGAGCTTGTGATGAAGTTTATTGGCGAGTAATATTTGGCTCGGCTAACTAGCTAGTAAAAGAGCTGCCAGCAAATCTGGCAGCTCTTTTTTGTTTCTTTCTTTTGCCGATTACTAGACTATAGTCTAGCCAAGCTCAAAGTCAGCATTTGTTTGATCAGAACTAGTTCTGCGGGCATACGCTCTTTCAGCTTGGCAAAGAACTCGCCATGCGAATCAAGTTCTTGCTGCCAGAGCGCTGTATCTATCTTCATCAGTTCTTCAAACTGTTCTTTTGACATAGATTCAAGGCCAGTCCAGTCTACATCTTTGTAGCGTGGCATCCAGCCCAATACTGTCTGGGCTGAACCAGCAGTACCTTGAACCCGGCCAGCAATCCACTTAAGTACGCGCATGTTCTCGCCAAAACCAGGCCAGATCATTTTGCCATCTTCGTCGGTGCGGAACCAATTGACGCAGAAGATTCTTGGTGGATTCTCTACTTTGTGCCCGATTTGTAGCCAGTGATCGAAGTAGTCACCCATGTGATAACCGCAGAATGGCAGCATAGCCATTGGGTCGCGACGCACTTCGCCAACCTTACCTGCAGCAGCAGCAGTTGTCTCTGAGCCAAGAGTAGCAGCCATGTAAACGCCGAAACTCCAGTTGAAGGCTTGCACTACTAGTGGTATCACAGAAGCGCGGCGGCCACCGAAGACGAAGGCACTAATAGGCACGCCTTCTGGATTGTCCCACTGGTCGTCTAAAGACGGGCACTGCTGAGCCGAAACAGTAAAACGACTATTTGGGTGAGCGGCTTTGCGGCCACAATCTGGTGTCCACGGTCTGCCCTGCCAGTCAATTAGCTCAGCGGGAGGCTCATCGGTTAGACCTTCCCACCAGACATCGCCATCTGGTGTGAGAGCAACGTTTGTGAATATGCAATTTTTGCTTAGAGTAGCCAGGGCATTAGCATTGGTTTTGGCGGAAGTACCAGGTGCTACACCAAAGTATCCGGCCTCTGGGTTAATGGCATAAAGTTTGCCATCCTTACCGGGTCTGATCCAAGCAATGTCGTCACCGACGGTGGTCACTTCCCAACCATTGAGGCTCTTCGGTGGAATGAGCATGGCGAAGTTGGTTTTGCCGCAGGCGCTTGGGAAGGCTGCAGCCACATAAGTTTTCTCGCCTTGAGGAGTTTTTACTCCCATGATCAGCATATGTTCGGCTAACCAACCATCGTTTTTGCCGATGTGCGAGGCGATACGCAGAGCGAGACATTTTTTGCCGAGCAGAGCATTGCCGCCATAACCAGAACCGTAGGACCAGATTTCTTTGGTCTCGGGGAAATGGCAAATGTACTTGTGCTCAGCGTCGCAAGGCCAAGCCACATCTTTCTCACCGGGTGAGAGTGGGTGGCCAACACTATGGAAGCAAGGAATGAACTCGCCTTCATTGCCGAGTACATCGATTACCGGCTTGCCCATGCGGGTCATTAGCTTCATGTTGACAGCTACATATGGCGAATCGGTAATTTCAACGCCAATTTGAGAAAGTGATGAGCCTAGCGGGCCCATGCTGAAAGGAATGACATACATGGTGCGACCACGCATGCAACCCTTGAAGAAGTCTTTGAGGATAATTCTGGCGGTCTCAGGCTCCATCCAGTTATTGTTGGGGCCGCAGTCTTCTTTGACTTTAGTGCAGACAAAGGTGCGGTCTTCGACACGGGCCACATCAGAAGGGGCCGAACGTGCCAGGTAGCTTCCTGGGCGTTTTTTGGGATCAAGCTTGATTAGAGTGCCGGCTTCGACCATTTCTTCGCATAAGCGGTCATATTCTTCTTGGCTACCGTCGCACCAATAAACGCGATCCGGCTGGCAGAGCGTTACTGCTGCGGTGACCCAATCCAGAAGTGCTTGGTTCTTGACCGTGTAGCTCATTTCAACCGCTGGTGCGGTCTTTGCTAAGGTCGATTCCGTAGTCGGCATCTCTTACATCTCCAAGGTGAATGCCTTGGAATGTTACAACATGTGAGTAAATCTTCTCTGAGTTTTATTGATCATTCATTATTGAATTAGATACGGCCCTATAACGCTCACGAGGCTAGTTGATCACTATGTACTATTTCCTCATGTTCTTTTCCAAAAAGGTAACAATGAGCAATTACGAGCTGAGCATCTTCAAGCTCGCCGTCAGCTTGCTCTCCATGGTTATTGGCGCTTACTTCGCCTGTTACCTCAGGCCATTTCTTTTGCCCATGCTAGTAGTCGGCTCGCTCTTAGCCGTTTGGGCAACTATTGCTTGGTGGAAAGGAATGGATCAGGAGCAATTTTGAGTTTCCACTTGAGGGCTAATTAGATGGATCTTCATCGCAGCATGAGACGATTTCGCTTAGCTAGCCGAGAACTGTTCAACAACTATTTTTTAGACGAACAGGCCGACGAGGTTGACGATAGGCTGTTAGATGGCTTTGATGCAGTGGAAAACCTGCTCTTTGCCACGCTAGTACTTGAGCCTTGCTCCCTGCCGCCAGGTGCATCTAATTTTCAATACGGAATTGATGCTCATCCATTTATTCGAGTGCGCTTGCCTAATAACGGCGACAACGGAGACCTACTCGAAATCGATGAGCCCTTATGTGCTCCGATATTGATCAATCGTGAGAAAAATTCAGGATACTGGGACTACCCGCTTGATCGCTTCAGCAATGAAGCAAAATTGCTTTTTGTCGGATTCTTTGATTGGGATGCCCGTTATTGTCGCGACAATACTTATGTTCTAGTGCAAATAAGTGACTGGCCGTCTCAGCCTGAGGTGATAGGCAAACGAGCCCTGGTAGAAGCACAGTATGTGCAATACGAGTTAATAGAAAGCTAGTTGCCTGTTGGCAAAAAAAACTAGCTGACACTACTGCTGATGCCACACCTAAGTAGCACACGGCTGGCGACACTAGCCCCAGATATCTTTTACTTCTTTGGGGTTGTGATAATAAATTGATTGCAGTAGGCCAATAGCGATTAAGTCAACAATTAGAGCGGTACCGCCATAGCTAAGAAATGGCAGCGGAACACCAGCTACAGGCATGCAACCAATGGTCATGCCAATATTGATAAAAGCGTGAAAGAGGAACATACACATCAAACCAATCGCCATGGCTGCCCCAGCCGGGTCACCTCGGTTAGGATTGCTCCTCGCTTGATGGGCGATAAAAAGTGCTCGCAAGCAGATAATGCCATAGGCAATGACAATCAGGACGCAAATACGGAAGCCTAGCTCTTCGCCGATAACAGCGAAAATAAAGTCAGTATGCCTCTCTGGAATAAAGGCACCCTGAGCCTGGTTGCCGTGGCCCAGACCAGCACCATTAATGCCACCAGAGCCGATGGCAATGAGGCTTTGCAAGATGTGGTAGCCAGAGCCGCGCGGATCGTCATAAGGATTGACGAAACTAGTTAGTCGCTTCTGTTGATACTCTTTGAGCAAACCCCAGAGGTGTGGCCGCGCATGGCCACAGCCATAGTTTGCGCCCATGACCACAATGATCATGCCGAGACGAAGCCAAATTTTCCAATCAAAAGTGCGCCAGAAAATTAGCAGCACTCCAGCAAGTACGGCTAGAAATATGTACCACCAATCAAGGTTTACAGCGTTCAAGATCAGAGATATCAAAGGGCTTATCAGCACTAAGATATCGACAATGGTGGCCCCAGACCAGTAAGAGAGGCCAAGAAATACAGCGCCAAAGGTTAGTGAAGTACCTAAGTCAGGCTGTTTAAACACCAGTATGGCTGGGAGCAAAAGAATGCCAAGAATTTTAAAAATGTCGAAGAATGAATTGATGCGATGATTTTTCAGCCAGGATGACAGTGAAAAAATCACCACTAACTTAGCCAATTCTGAGGGCTGCAGGGTTATCGGGCCAAGAGCTAGCCAGCGTTGAGCCCCTTGAGCTGAGTGCCCCTTGATCATGACAGCTACAAGCAGAGCAATATTGACAAGATACATGAGGGTAACCATCCACTTATTCGTCCACAGCTTGTGGGGAATACGACTGACAATTACCATCAAGAAGAGGCCAGCATACATATACTGTAGCTGCTTATCGAAATAGCCCTGGGTGTGTTGCGACAGGTGCAGCACACTAAGACCGATAGTGATTAAAAAAGCCGTAGCCCCGAGGAGCCAAAAGTCGATGCCGCTGACGACATTGAATAGGCTCCTCAGGGAGGACGGGATTAGTGTTGATGTTGCGACTCGAGACGTCACTTAAGTATTTACACTAGCACTTTGAGCGGAGCAGTCTGAAGTTAGCTATTAAGCTAGCCCGACGCTCATATTGTTGCAGATCAAAGTGAGTTGTGTCTTTGTCGAGCTCAAAGTAGCGGCCGACCACTGCCATGAGTTCTTCTTCTAGTGTCTCTAGTCGTCCGGCCGGCAACTCTAGACGGTCATGCGTGAGCATACTGCGCATTCTGTCTTTAGCTGTAGAGCGAACATCGTCAGTCTTCGGTGGGAAGATCCAGCTGAATAATTGTAGTTGCATGGTGACCTCCCTTAAACCCGGACAGTGGGATTAAAGAAGCTGACAATCTTGTTTATCCAAGTAGAGTTCTTGGATTCAAGATCCATTATCGCTACATCTTCGCCACGTATGCGGCGAGCAATATTGCGATAAGCGAGGCCAGCTCTAATGTTGTCAGTGCCCGAAATTGGTTCGCCTTTGTTGGTTGAGATGATGATGTCTTCATCTTCTGGCACAACTCCGAGAAGCTTCACTGAGAGGATTTCGAGAACATCATCAACGCTCATCATGTCGTTATTGGCAACCATGGTTGGTCTATAACGATTGAGAACCAAGCGATACTCTTTGATTTCGTCTTTGCGGGCTTCTAGCAAACCAATAATACGGTCTGCGTCGCGCACTGCAGACATTTCTGGTGTGGTGATGACGATTGCTTCGTCAGCGCCAGCAACAGCGTTCTGGAAGCCTTGCTCAATACCGGCAGGACTATCAACGAGAACGAAGTCATACATGCTCTTCAGTTCAGTACAGAGTGTTTTCATCTGTTCTGCATTAACTGCCGATTTGTCTCTTGTTTGAGCAGCAGGAAGAAGGCTCAAGTTAGGCAGCTTCTTGTCTTTAACAAGAGCTTGCCGTAGTTTGCAGCGCTCTTCAACAACGTCGACTAAATTATAGACAACGCGATTTTCGAGGCCCATCAAGATATCCAGGTTGCGTAGTCCTATGTCCATGTCAACCAGTGCAACGCTCACCCCTGTTGAAGCAAGAGCGACGCCAATGTTGGCAGATGCTGTTGTCTTGCCAACACCACCCTTGCCGGAGGTGATTACGATTACTCGTCCGCTCATTTAGTGTCCTCGTATGGCTTTGTGATAACGAATGAAAACTTGTTTGAATAACTTGCTTTGTGAATTTGGCTAGTCAATTTTGTTCTTTTGAATGCGAATCTTGCCTTCAACAATACGCGCAATCTCGGGACCAGTACCGTTGGCATAAGTAATGCGTGGACGGTCGGGAGCGCGCGCAATGGCGTGGGCAATACGAATTTGAATTGGTTGAAGATTGAGAGCTCTTATTTCGGCCTCGGTATTACCACCGATACCAGCATGAGCAATTCCTCTCAAACTGCCCCAAACTGTAATGTCGCCTTCGGCCATAATCTCAGCGCCAGGATTGACGTCGCCAACGATAACTAGATCGCCTTTGTGAGAAACTACTTGGCCCGAGCGCAAAGTCTGTTTTACATAGAGCACTTGCGGTAGCACCACACTAGTGCCGTCTTTGTTTACTTCAGCTGCAGTTTCTGGAAGCGGTGTGTCTTCAACTGTGTCGTGCTCCATTTCGATCATGGTGACATCAAGTTGCACGCTGCTCTTTTGGCTCTCGGCATCAGCTTCAGCAAAGGGAATGCCGCTGGCTGGAATATCGACATTTACCTTAGGCAACGACATGGACAGCGTGGAAGTGACTTTTACACTGTTCTCAAGGAAGGCTGCTCTTGTCTTTTCGTTCTTGGAGAAAACTTCTTCTGGAAATACACCAACGCCTTTTGCCAAAGCAAGTACTTGAGCGGCTTGAGCTACGGTGAGCTCAATTGAGCCAAGGCCAAGAATGACTTTATTGCCCTTCCAAAATTGATTGGAAGATTGCAGGGTAGAACTAAGATGCTCAAGGGCCTCTTTCAGGGTTGAACAACCGCCGACGTCAATTAAGACGCCTTGATCAGGTTGGCTAATGATGGCAATTTTAGACATGCGACAGATATCCGCCCAAGAAAGGGAAGTTGCAAACGAGTTATATATGAGAACGGTGACAGCTAAACAAATGTGAAGTTCACCGATAACATCCTATTGTGCAGCTCCCCGCACGTCAAGCCGCTTGAGATAGTGGGTGTATATGCGATCGCACTAGAACTTGATGACATATCAGTAAGGAAGTGTAGGCTTTCCCAGTACCAGACGTATTGCGGGAATATGAAACTATTCAGAGAATTCACTTTTTTATCTAAGCTTAGATACGCACATCACCAGTGGTATCAAACTTGTTCATGCACTACATATAGAGGCTATATAGACCCTGTCAGCAGCGTCGGTAAGAGGTCGCGCGCGGCAGTATGAGGGTCAACTTCGCGGCCGACAATCTTGCTCAAAATTGCACGCACCTGATCACTTTCCATTGAGTTCTCTAAATTTCGCCTGGCAATATCAGCCACGATTTCAGAAAGCTCGGCTTTAATACGCAAGCTGCGTCTTTGATCGAGCAGATTTTCATCAACTAGAAACTGTTTGTGGGCCTTTGCCGCTTGCCATAACTCGTCGACACCTTGCCCAGTATCAGCAATGGATAAAATCACCGGTGGGCGCCAGGAAGTCTGAAAATGATTTAGCTCTAAAGAAGCCGTGATTTCGCTGGCCGATTTATTGGCACCAGGCAAATCACCCTTGTTGACGACAAAGATATCGCCAATTTCCATGATGCCTGACTTGATTGCTTGAATGTCATCGCCAGAACCCGGCATAAGAACCAAGATCGTGGTGTCGGCATGCTGAGCGATAGCAAGCTCAGATTGGCCCACACCAACGGTTTCGATGATAATGACTTGATAGCCAGAAGCTTCTAGCATGCGAATGGCATCGTAGGTAGCCAAAGAAACTCCGCCCTGGTGGCCGCGGTTGGCCATAGAGCGAATGAAGACATTGCGATCTAAAGTGTGCCCTTGCATGCGAATGCGATCACCAAGAATGGCACCACCAGTAAATGGACTGGAGGGATCAACCGCTAATACGGCTACTTTCAAATCTTCTTTGCGGCACTCGGTAATGAGAGCATCCACTAGAGTTGACTTGCCAACACCAGGAGAGCCAGTGACGCCAATAATATGGGCTTTGCCAGAGTGTTGGTAGAGAGCTTGCACCAGTTGAGAAGCTTCTTCACCGCCATTTTCTACCACCGATATGGCACGAGCTAAAGCTCGTCTGTTACCAGCGAGTAGTTCAGTTGAAATAGTTTGCACTTTAGAATCCAAAATAATTGCTTAGCTACTTTACTTGCTTTACGGGCTCTTGCCCTTGAATGCTTTTAGCCATCCGGGAGTGTCGCCCTTGGCGCCTTGTTGCTGATGCTGACCGTAAGAATCATCAGCCTGCTGTCTGCGCTGAGCATTCTCAGCTTCATTGAGCATTACTGCGAGCAAATCACGTTCAGCTTCGCGGGTTTTCAGTTGATGTCCAAGCTCGACAACAGCGGCCCGAAGCTCTTCTGTTTCTTGCAACTTTTGCTCAAGTAAACCAGTGATGCGACCAAGTTCTTGATGCAGCTGTTTGTTCTCACGACTCTTGTCAGTAAGAAGGAGGCTCTGGTTGATCAGTTCAGATTTCAAATCCTCACCGTCTCGACTCATCCGCTCAAGTTCTCGCAGCTGAGCTGATAGCATCAGGTTCTTTTCTTGTGATTGCACAAGAGCCTCTTGCAGCTCAATCAGTTTGAGCGTGAACGAACCCTGGTCATGGGTCGTAGAAGCGGGAAGCGAATTTGAAGATGCTGTTGGATTTTGTTCGGCCATAATCTCTAAATTGTATCGTTTAGCCAGGCTTTAGTAAGGATTAGTTCCCTTATTTAAAAAAAAGAGACCGTAGAAGGATAATAAAAGACTCCATTCAACTCTGAGCAATTTAGCCATCGTACTTGAAAACCCAGGTGTATATACATCTGATGTTAGCAAGAATAAGGAAGTCATGAGCAAACTGGTAATCGAAAACGGATATTTAGTAACACCAGACCAAGAAAGACCCACCAAGCTCTGGCTCAAAGACGGGGCTATCTTATATATCGGTGACCTCTTGCCTGCCAATCTTGGTCAAGAGTCTGCCTTCAAGTCGGTAGACGCCAGTGGTTGCTATGTCACGCCAGGCTTAATCGACCTGCAGATGAACGGTGGGCCTGACTGCGATTTTTGGAAGCCCCTCAGCAATGATTCTTACGGCGTAAGCGAAGTGCGGGCACTGAGACGAGAGCTACTCAGTCGCGGCGTAACAGCCTTCTTGCCGACTTTGATCACTGCTGATGTTGACCACCTGGTTAAGAACATTGCCTTTCTCAAGAGCCAAGGTGTCAGTCGTGTACTACCTTTTGGGCAAGAGAAGAACCTCAAGGATCAGCCAGAGCGTGAGCCCCTCTCTCGCATGGTCGGTATTCATTTAGAAGGCCCTTGTTTATCTCCAGAGAGACCGGGTGTGCATCCAAAAGAGTGGATACGCCCTTTTACCCCTGAGACAATTGCACCCTTAATTGACTCTACCGTGGCCCTTTTTACCGCTGCCTGCGAAGGTGACCCCGACGGCAAAGCTATTGATTTATTGAAAAAGAACAATATTGTTGTCTCTCTTGGTCATTCAAATGCCACTTTCGAAGAGGCCAATAAGGCCTTTGAGCAGGGTGCAACCATGATCACCCACACCTTTAATGCCTTGCCGCCTTTGCATCATCGCAAGCTTGGGGCCGTTGGCGCTGCCCTGCTCTCCAAAGACACAACTTGTTGCCTCATTGCCGACGGCCTTCATCTTGATAAGGCCACCTGCGCCTTAATTTTTGCTATCAAAGGTGCGGCAAAAACTATCCTTGTTACCGATCGGGCCTCCATCGGCACATCGGGAGGAGACCTTGTGGGCTCGTCAATTAGTCTCGACCAAGCTGTGCAGAATATGGTTAATTGGAATATCTGCAGTTTTGCCGATGCTATTCGCATGGCCAGCCACAACCCTGCCAAAGCAATAGGGCTGGACCACTATTTAGGATCAATAGAAATGGGCAAG
>JAUPUU010000043.1 GCA_030917395.1 Cyanobacteriota bacterium erpe_2018_sw_21hr_WHONDRS-SW48-000092_B_bin.40 | reverse complement strand
ACCTGGGCTCATGCCAAACCAATCCCCTCAATTTATTATAAGACTCTAGTATTTAGCAGTCATAATCGTTTTGCCCGATTTAGAGATAAAGCGCACATGTCGCCGCCAAAATCTCCCCAAGATTACGCCAGAAAAAACAGCAAAACCTTTATCTAGGTGCAGTTCATGGAATATCCCATAGCTTTGAGAATTTTTTGCAAGTCGAGCAAATTAGTATAGGTCGGCATTAACCAAAGAGTCTCACCCTCGGTCAGGCTATCAATTCCCTGTCGCAAGGCCTGTGCCAATTTTGGTACTGTGGCTATTTGATCCGAGCTAATTCCAGCATACTTAAGCCTGACTGCCATATCTTCAGCCCTTTGCCCGCTGACAATCATTGTGCCATTCTTGAGAGCGGCAAGTTGCTCAAAGTCTGCGTCCCAGAGCCAGGAGATATCACGACCATCGGCCAGGTTATCGTTAATGGCGATCAAAACTTTGGCCTTGCTATCTTTGACACATGAGGCCAGGGCCTGGGTTGCCCCAGCTGGATTCTTAATCAGTTGCACGATAATTGACTTACCTTCAATAGTCAGTCTTTCGGACCGGCCAAAAAGGGTGGAATATTCTTTCATACCATAGCGAATAGCCTCACGGCTGGCGCCAAGATGATAGGCGGCAGCCGCGGCAGCCAAAGCGTTATAGACATTGAACAAGCCAGGCAGAGGTAAAACGCACTCTTCAATTTTGCCTTCGATGACAAGCTTGAAGCGGCTCTGGGTAGCAGCTACCTCTACATCTCGGGCTACAACCTTTGGTACAGGTCGCTTAAAGTCACAACCCTGGCAATACCAGTGACCTATCTGGCCATAGAAGACGGTGGTATAGCTGATTTCCTTACCGCACTTACCGCAATAAGATAGCTCCATATTAGAAGTAGCCGAAACCAGTTTGCTAGACTCAGAATTAGAATTAGATTCGTCATTCGAAGACGGCAAGATATTCTCAAGGCCGAAGAAGAGATGAGCCACATCTGGTGCCAATTGGCTAACATTGGGATCATCACTATTAAGTATCGCCATAGACTTGTTCTGGTTGATACCAGCATTAATCAAGCGGGCAGTGGTATCAAGCTCGCCAAAACGATCAAGTTGATCACGAAATAAATTAGTGACAACTACACTGCCGATCTTCACTTCTTTTGCCACTACTGGTAGGGCAGCCTCGTCAATCTCAAACAAGCATAAATCTGCGGCAATGCCTGTTTTCCAATTAGAAGATTCAATTAAAGAGGCAGTAATACCAGTGACTAGATTTGCTCCCTGACGGTTGTGAGCGAAAGTAAAACCTGCTGTGCGCAAAATTGAGGAAAGGATACCGCTGGTAGTGCTTTTACCATTGGTTCCGGTAACAGCTATGACCCCGCGAGCAGTCTGAGCCGAGAGATGACTTAAGACAGTCGGTGATAACTTTCGCGCCAAGCGGCCCGGTAGATTAGAACCAAGACCTAAGCCCAAGCGACGAATGGTCGCTGCGGTAAGCTGGGCAACCAATATGGCGGCATGGTCTGAGCTTGTAAGTTTGCCGTCATCGGTCATTTTTTCTACCTGCAAATGAGAACTCAGATTTTAGTGTTTTGCCTTCAAAAAGACATCGTTTACGCTTGAGTGAATGAAGGCTCTCAAATCATGAGACGGTTTAATTACCAGTTCATCCCCAAGAGTTAGTGTATGAATAATGTGCGGTCCATCAATATAGACTTCGCCCGTGCGCATTTCACTGACTATGCGCATACTCTGGTCTTGCTCTAAAATGCCCTCTAACAGCTGCCAGCTTTGTCCAGGTCGCATGCAAGCTTCGCGTACTTTATATTGAAATTTACGTTCAGGCAAACCCATGATAGCGCCACCAGCCGAGCGCAAAGAGCCAGTAGAGCCAGCTGGGGTGCTAACCCAGATGCCAGATGAACGCTGTTCTTCTTTATGCTCGCCCACTTCAATTAGATAACGGCTGGTGGCAGCTGGAGAACTATGCGCCACCAAAATCTCATTTAAAACTAGCTCTTTTATGGGCTCACCGTTGATTTCGATGCCCAAGCGCAAGATACTGAGAGGGGCAATCATCTCAGTTTCTATCTGATCTAAGATTGAGGAAAAATTCTCACGATTGGCCATACAAAAGTGGCCGAAACTAGAGGAGCGTGACGAATTGACACCAAGAGCTGGAACATCTTTCAGGGCATGAGAAGCATCTAAGAAGGTACCATCGCCACCAACAGAAATCAGAAGATCAACGTCTTCTACTGTCTCTGCTACCTGAGAGCGACTCAAAGACTGGTAAGAAATACCGCGGTTAGATAACTCATCTTCGACCCGAGCCAAAGTATCAACATGTTCTTCGTGGGCCAGGCGAACACGATTTACAACTTCGTTGCCTTCCGCAATCAACTTGAGGAAGCGGGACTCTTTATGTTCTTCAGCCTGAATCTGGTAAGTTGATTTTTTATGAACGACAAGGACTTTCTTGAGCTTCAACTTAAAATAGCCTCTGGATGCCCGTAGAAGCACAAATATAGCGTAACGGCTAGGTAAAGATTAGCAGATTGAGCCGGCCATTTTCAACATAATTAAGACACTGTGAATCGGCCCCATTAAGAGCTAGCGAGCGACTCTTAGTTTAGAGGCGATAACTAGGATCAATGTGAGCTATAATCGCTGTTTCTGCAAGCATTTAGATGAAATGGTTGTGCCAACCATGTCAGGGAGGACCTTATGACGCTTTCGGGCAGCGAGATTCGCGACAAGTTCGTTTCATACTTCAAAGACAAACGCGGACATCTGCACAAGCCCAGTTCGAGCTTGATCCCAGACAACCCCACTTTACTACTGACTTCCGCAGGCATGGTGCAATTTGTACCAATTTTCTTAGGTCAGGCTGAACCAACCAACCCGCCAAGGGTTGTCACTGTTCAAAAATGCGCCCGTGCTGGCGGCAAAGACTCTGATATCGAGAATATCGGCCGCACATCAAGACACCACAGCTTCTTCGAAATGCTTGGCAATTTCAGCTTTGGCGATTACTTCAAAAAAGAAATCATTCCTTGGGCCTGGGAATTCGTCACCAAAGAACTTGGCTTAGAACCAGACAAGCTCTATGTGACAGTTTTCAAGGGAGACGAACAAAACCCAGCGGATGACGAAGCGGCAGATATTTGGCACAAACAAGTAGGCGTGCCCCTCGATCGCATATTCAGAATGAGCCGAAAAGATAACTTCTGGGGTCCACCGGGCCCAACTGGTCCTTGCGGACCATGCTCTGAGATTTTTTATGACCGCGGTGAAGCCTATGGTCCAGAAAGTTTCGAAGATTATTGTTACAACGGCGTGGACGGCGACCGTTATCTAGAGATCTGGAACTTAGTGTTCATGGAGCTTTTCAAAGACGAAAATGGCAAATTCGCGCCCCTTGCCAACAAGAACGTTGACACCGGCGCGGGCCTGGAGCGTATTGCCTTAGTAAAACAAGGCAAAAACAACACATTTGAAACTGACCTATTTATGCCCATCCTGGAAAAAGTCAGTGAGCTTTCTGGGGTCAAATACACTGGTGGTGCCATATCAGGTTCGTGGGAGTCGCAAGCGTCATCACCAACCTGGAAACAAGACAGCTATCTAAAAATTATTGCCGACCATGCGCGCTGCATTAGCTTCCTCATTGCCGACGGAGTGAGAACGAGCAATATTGGTCGCGGCTATGTTCTGCGCTTTATCTTGAGAAGAGCAGCACGCTTTGGCCGCTTACTGGGCATCACTGAACCGTTCCTCTACAAGCTTGTGCCGGTAGTTGTAGATATCTACGGCAAAGTCTATACCGAGCTAGTGACCAATCAAGAGCAGGTTACTCGAGTAATTAAAGAAGAAGAAGAGCGCTTCTCCAAAACTATAGACAGAGGCTCTGCCTTATTAGAAGAGATTCTCAACCGTCCGGATACCACAGTAGCCGGCGAAGAAGCTTTCAACTTATACGCCACCTTCGGCTTCCCCATCGAATTAACAGCTGAAATTGCCTTAGAGAGAGGCAAGAAAGTAGACATGGAGGCTTTCGCTCAGGCAAGAAGCAAACATGAAGCTGTCTCTTCAGTAAATAAATTCAATGTGATTATGACCGGCGAAAATGCTTTAGGTGAAGTTCTAAAGCAACACGGCACCACTAAATTTACGGGCTACTCAAAACAAGAAGACAACAGCAAAGTATTAGCAGTACTGAAAGATGGCAAGCTGGTCGAGGTAGCTAACGAAGGCGATGAGGTCGATATAATTCTCGATCAAACACCTTTTTATGGCGAATCTGGCGGTCAGCTTGGTGATACGGGCATACTAGAAAACCCTGATGCCAGGCTGCAGGTGCTCGACACGAAGAAGCATGAAGGTCTCCACATTCACAGAGTGCGCACTATGGCCGGTGCCATTGAAGCCGGGCAAGCCTTGCATTCGATGGTTGATAAAGCCAGACGAGTTGCCACCATACTGCACCACTCCACTGCTCACGTATTCCATGCTGCAATCCGCGAAATCTTCGGCAAGCAGGTTGTTCAGGCTGGTTCACAAGTTGGCCCTAATGCCATGCGCTTCGACTTCACCCTCGACAAGCAACCAAGCAAAGAAGACTTAGCCCGAGTTGAAGCCTTAATGAACGAATGGGTACGCTCTAATAGTGATGTTGTCACCCAAGAAATGTCTATCGACGAAGCTAAGGCCACAGGCGCCATTGCCATGTTCGGAGAAAAATACGGAGATGTGGTGCGGGTCGTTAAAATGGGCG
Source organism: Cyanobacteriota bacterium erpe_2018_sw_21hr_WHONDRS-SW48-000092_B_bin.40 (assembly GCA_030917395.1). Classification (GTDB taxonomy): domain Bacteria; phylum Cyanobacteriota; class Vampirovibrionia; order Obscuribacterales; family Obscuribacteraceae. The sequence continues at coordinate 15,290 of JAUPUU010000043.1, read as the reverse complement.
ACTTCTCCCTTGAATTTTGTGGTGGCACCCACGTGGCTAACACCGCAGAAATTGGGCAGATTAAAATCATCTCTGAAGGTAGCGTCGCTCAAGGTACTCGCAGAATAGAGGCCTACTCTGGCCCCCGTGCCTGGAACTTTATTGCCGACCAATTAAAATATCTTGGTGATGCTACAGATAAGCTCAAAGTTAAGCCAGCAGAAATGGTGGCTCAAATTGAACGTTTGCAAAGTGATCTGAAAGCTAAAGAAAAAGCACTGCAAATGTTAGAAGAGAAGCTCGCTCTCAGTCGTGTTGCCGACATTGTCGCTAAGGCCGAGAAAGTTGGTTCGACATCGATAATCGCCTGCGTCATTCCCGAGTTGAGCGGCCAGTCACTGAAGCTTATTGCCGAGAGTATCAAAGCTAACCATGCCAATACCCTATGCCTACTCGCTTCATCACAAGGTGACAATGTCAGCCTGGTAGTGGCTGCTTCTCCTGAGTTAGTCAAACAAGGCTTCAAGAGCGGCAAAGCCGTTGGCGAAGTAGCAGCAATTGTTGGCGGCAAAGGCGGTGGACGCGATGACATTGCTGCAGCAGGCGGCAAAGAACCAGCTAAAATCAACGAAGCTATAGCACGGTTCAAAAATATTGTGGCAGAACAACTAGGAGCCACTGGCAAGAAATGACAGAGCTAGAAACTAAGAGTTCGGTAGCAGTGGTATTCGCAGACGGTGGCTCCAGGGGCAATCCTGGCCCATCAGGCTGCGGCGCTGTAGTCAAATCAGGCAGCATCGACGGTGAAGTCTTAGCAAGTTTGTCTAAATTTGTAGGAATTGCCACCAATAACGTAGCCGAATACACAGGCCTCTTAATCGGACTGGAAAAGGCGCTCACCATGGGCTTTTCAGAGGTTGAAGTACGGATGGATTCGGAACTAATCGTCAAACAAATAAACGGTCAATACCGTTGCAAAAACGAGGGACTAATTCCCCTCTTCAACGAAGTAAAAAGACTGCAACGACAATTTAAGAAGTTCAATATTGAGCACGTACGACGTGAATACAATAAGGAAGCCGATCTTTTAGCAAACCAGGCCATGGACAAAGGCGAGTAGAAATAATAGAGTCTCGAAATACTAGAGACTAGACATAAAGGCGAACAAATAAGGAAGTTTCGAGGATGAGAATTCTAGCTAAACTGCTCCTCACAGCAGCTACAGTTTTGGTAACCAGTGCTTATGCCATCACCTCCGCCTGGGCCGCTCCCCCAGTCAGAATAGCTGTGGTCTCAGCCAGCGGCAGCGGTATTGAGCAAGAAATCGTTGACCGCGTCACTAATTCGCTGAGCAATTTAAGTGACGTTGTCGTCAGTACAGTCAACCCTGACTGGTACATCGTCTGCAATATCACTGAACAACTTGACCCTGGCTCTGGTTCAATTCGCTACAACGGTTCAGTGATAACGAAAACCGCTGGTGGTCAAATCTTGAACACCGTAGCAGTACAAAAATACAACCAAGACTTTTCCGTTGGCGGTGCCAGCCAATTGAACAAAAAGCTAGTCGACAACGCTGCACGTGACGTTATCAATTCGGCCTCGCAGAGAGTTGTAGGACCAATACAAAATGCTGTGATTGTAGAAATGGAAACCCGGGAGCGGATTATTAAGGGGCAGAATCTAGCCGACAGCGACCAATATGAAGAAGCAATTGCTTTGCTCCGGCCCATAACTCCTGACACTCCTCACTTTAAAGATGTGCGAGATCTAATAGACGAGTTTGAAATGGAACTTGATGCCCTCGAAAGACTGAAGGCCTCAGCTGGGAAGGCATCAAAGGGTCGCTACAGCGAAGCTATCGCCATACTGAAAGATGTCAGCAGCAAGAGCAAGCGTTCAAAACTAGCCAAACAGAAAATCGCTTCATATCGGGCCCTGATGGCCAGACCGGCCAAAAAGGCTCATTAAGACACATTAGCCAAAAATAAATCGCCTGATGATTCCTATTATTCAGAGGAAGGGCGTTAATCCAGTAGACTCTAAGCAGAGATTTAGAGCCTCGCTTGGCCTTACGCTGAGCTTACAAGTTGGGCACGTACAAGGAGTGACAGATGAAGTTCCGAAAGACAGCAGCGCTAGTACTGGCGTTATTTGTTATGGCATCCAGCAATATACCGCAGGCTTTTGCTTCGACCAAGCGCCGCATCGCCATCATGCCTTTTGAGTACGGTGCAGTAAACCAATACACCGGCAACTATGACGTTGGCAAAGGTATTGTTAGCTTGCTTACAACAAAGCTTGTCAACGACGGAACATATTCAGTAGTCGACAGACAAATGCTTGACTCACTCTTGAAAGAGCAAAATCTCTCAGTATCAGACCGGGCTGACCCAGCTACGGCCTGTAAGATCGGTAAAATTTTGAGCGTTGACGCCATCATCACTGGCACAGTCACTCAATTTGGCTACGAAACCAAAACCATGAGCACAAGCGGTTTGCCCACAGGATATATTCCTGGCATACCTTACGTTGGTGGCATCGGCGGCATGTTAGGCGGTTTCAAGTCGAGCAAGAGCAAAGTCAAAGTTGCAGTAGACGCCAAAATCATCGACATCAACACTTCTGAAATTCTAGCTGCCGTGCACGGCTCTGGAGAATCTAAGCGCAGCAGCACCGGCGCTCTTGGCATTGACATGGACTCTTCTGATTTCGCTTCGTCAATCGCTGGTGAGGCTACCTTGCAATCAGTTGAAGAAATGGGCGGTCAATTAATTGCTGCTGCCAATAAAATTCCTGACGGCCAATCAATTGCTGCAGCCAATGTCGAAGGCAAAATCGCCGATGTCACTGGTGGTCAAATTACCCTCAACGTCGGCAAAATAAATGGCTTGGCTGTGGGCGATAAGCTGCAAGTACTTCGTCCTTACAAAACTATCAACGATCCAGATACCGGTAAAGTAATCAAAACCCTCACCAATACAATCGCCGTTCTAAACATTGACGCTGTAGACAAAGACTCTTCTACTGGAAGCATTGTCAAAGGCTCAGGCGCCAGAGTTGGTGATGCCGTCAAGAAAGTATCTATGGAAGTTTCAGCCATTGTGGTTTCACCAGTGCCTGGTAGCGACCCTAGCTCAGTAGGAAGATCCTTTAATGCCACTGGTACCATTCTTAAGAATGGCGCCAAGAACGTCATCAAAGAAGCCGTTAGATCAGTCACCACTCCAACTACAAAGTAACTGAAAACAATGAGAGCCTTCACTGCAAAATTACTTGCTGTAGCGTTTGCTTCAGGTCTACTAGCAATCGGGTCTAGCGCTCTTGGTCTGCCTGCGCAGGCCAAGGGCGACCCGAACTGGGATGTGGCCCTCAAAGACGCCAATCATTTACTGGCTATTGGTGAATCAGAAAAAGCAGCAGCCATATTCGAGAGCAAAATTAAGAAGTACCCCAATTCAGGAGCTTGCCACACGGCTCTTGGCCGCGCCTTAAAGCGTTTGGGTAAGCTTGATCAAGCGAAAACCGAATTTTTGCGGTCTACTGAAGTAGAGCCTAACTATGCTGACGGTTTCTATGAGCTTGGAGTACTGCAAGAGAGTGATAAAGAGTGGGCCGAAGCAGCCAATGCCTTTACCCGCTATGTTGAACTGAAACCAGATTCCGGACAGAGACGAACCATCGAAGATCGGATTTTGTACTGCAAAGGTCAAAAAGAGTAATAATCTAAGAAAGTAAGGAGATGCCGGTGACAGAGCAAAAAACGTACGCATTCTTCCAAGGAAACATTGTTCCAATCGAAGATGCCAAAATCAGCATCATGAATCACTCATTCATGTACGGAACCGCTGTCTTTGAAGGCATCAGAGGCTACTGGAACGAGAAAGAAGAAGAAATGTACCTCTTCAGATTGAGAGAACATTTCGAGCGTATGTCCGACAGCATGAAAATCATGTATCTGCAGGTGCCTCAATCGGTTGATGAACTCTGCAAAATCGTCGTGGAGTTGGTAAAGAAGAACGCTCCAAGAACTGATACTTATATTCGTCCCACTGCCTACAAAACCGTTCACCGCGTTGGCCCCAGCCTCGATAATAATCCTTCTGATATGTGCATTTTCACCGTGCCTTTCGGTGATTATTTCCACGGCGCTGGTGGACTAAAAGTACAAATATCAAGCTGGAGAAGAGTAGAAGACAACGCCATTCCGGCACGTGCAAAAATTGTTGGCGCTTATGCCAACACCGCTCTAGCTAAAACAGACGCAGTCATGGCCGGTTTTGACGATTGTATTGTCTTATCCGAAAATGGTCACGTATCAGAGGGTTCAGCCATGAATGTCTTCATGGTTAAGAACGGCAGACTGATAACCACCCCTTCTTACGAAAATATATTAGAAGGGGTTACTCGTCGCACGATCATGGAATTTGCCGAAGCTGAGCTAGGTCTCAAGGCCGAGTCAAGGCAAATCGACAGAAGCGAACTTTATATTGCTGACGAACTATTTTTCTGTGGCACGGGTGCCCAGATTGCCCCTATCATTGAAATAGATAGACGGCCAGTCGGCACCGGTGTCGCCGGTCCTATTTCAACGATGATCAAAGACAAATACACCAAGATCTGTCGGGGAGAAGTAGAGCAATACGCCAATTGGCTGACGCCAGTGTATTCGCGAAAACTGGCGAAAACAAAAATTTAGTCAGTACAAGGGGTATTCATAATGTCCGCAAAGAAATGTCTGGTTGTAGTATTTGCCCTCACGGCATTATTGCTGGGCGCAATTAAACCAGCCTTCTGCGACAGTCAGCCAAGGTTGACTTTCTACCGTTATATAAAAGACTTGTACTATGCAAAAAAATTGCCGCAGGTCGCCTCATACTGGTTTAAATCTACGCGACTTCCACTGCTGCAAACCAATGGCACCAGAGCGGATGCCGAATTAAAGCGCCTAAAAATCGGATACGTCTACAAGCCAAATATAACTGTGGAATTTATGGAAGGCGACCGCTGCACCATGAAGGGCTCAGGAATTACAGTCGACCAAGGCCGACAGGTACCTTGCACCCTTGATGTAGTCATGATCAAAGAAGATGGTGTCTGGAAAGTTCTCTACTACACCTGGCGCGCCGAAGTATTGAGAACCCAATCGTTCTAGCTTCTAAAAGGTTATGAGACAAAAAAGTAGTTTCCCAGGAAACTACTTTTTTTTGCATATTCTTGCATAAGAGAAATGATTGCCAGCGGCAAAACTTATTTTACCGAAACTTGCACAACCATTGCTTCAGCTCCCGCTTTAACATTAGCCATTACCGCTGGCATAGCCTCTTTTAGCTGTTTATTCACCATATTCTGCGGAATCATGCCACCATCAATGTATTTGTAGTAGCTGACTAAAGTTCTCCGACCGGAGCCGTCTAATGGTTCAATTTTCCAGTAGCCTTCATTGGCTTTGAAAGCACCACTGACTCTATGAAAATCAATTCTTGAAGGATAAGTCTCGGTCATTCTTAAGACATAATCGAAGTTCCAGATATTAGCCAAACCCTTTAAGCTAAAACTTACATCGGCAGTATGGTCTTCGGCATTGCTTCTGACCACCGATGCGCGCTTCAAATTGCTAAACAGCTTGGTGGAATTAGGATAGTCAGTCAATATAGCAAAGACTTGCTCTGGTGCGGCATTGACTATGGTCTTACCAATATGAAAGACCTTTCCATCAATTATTTCTTCTTCTGAAACCATGCCCTTTTCCATTTTTGTTTCCAACCCTGCAAAACCAACTGCCTTTGTCGCCGCAGTTTTTCCTGCCATGTTAGCAGACGCGGTGACGCCAGATGTAGTGGCATATTTTAAGCTCTTAGCTTCAGCGGCCTGATTGCCCGGGATAGTATTTGACAGGATATTGGAAGAACTGATCGTTAGCATCAGCAGCAATGGAAATGACAGGGAACGTTTCATATTGAGCACCACTAAGCGTTTGTTCTTGCACACAAAGCTAATGACGCGCATTTGCACGCACTGTTCCCTAATAATCGAAGCTAAGCAGTAGTAAACTCATACTTGCTCTGTTCTTTTATAAGGGTGCTGCATGTTTGAATTTTCTAGACCAGCCCAAAATATTCTTGCTCGACTCTGCTCTGGCCTGGTCTTGACCCTATCGTTAGGCTTTGGCAATAGCGCTAATAGCCAAGCTCTGGAACAACTTCCCAATGTTCAAGATCACGATATAGAAATTGTTGAACCGTTTTCACAGCCTCAGGGATTTTCTGCCTCTCCCCTTGGTTGGCCGGGAGCACTCGGGCTCAATAACCTGGGAAGCAGTTCAGGTCTTGGCTTGGGCCGATCTCTACCATTTGCTAGCGTGCCATATTTGCCCAGTATCCCCTATGCTGGAATCCCCTCTGTCGGGATACCCTATGCCGGGATACCCTATGTAGGAATCCCGCATGTGCCATCGCTTGCCATTCCTTATGTCGGAAGCATAGGCGGCCTAGGTAATCTCGGAGGTCTTATCGGACACAGCCGCTTGGGGCGCTCCTGGTCAGACCCATACAGTTTCTATCGAGGCGGCAGCTCATTTGCTGGTTCTTATGCTGGTTCTTGGTCTGGCCTAAGATCTGGACTAGGGTACGGTTTTGGCTCTGGTTTTGGCTCTAGTTATCCTTCCAACTATAGCTGGGCACGACCATTCGGCCGTTTGTCCGGTCAAAGCGTTATTCAGACAGGGCCAAGCAAGGCCGCTGGCAATTATTACTCCCCAGCCACAGTAGATCCGACCGCAGCCGGCAACTACTATGCTTCGAGCGACAATCATAACCAAGCGGCTCCAAAGCCCCGAAATCAAGTATTCGACAAAGATTACAGCGAGTTCGGTAGCTACAACCGCTCTAAGAGCTCCAGCTTTGGCAATAGTGACCATACAAAACCGCAAAGGAACTATTGGGGAGGTTCTGGCAGCCCCTTTCCCCAAGACTTAAATAGCACCCCTTGGTCTAAATGACCATTTAGCTGTCATTATGAGGAATAAATAGGCTCAATTTGGTTACAAGTGCGCTCCCTGCTGCAACAGAACTCTTAAGTACTTGACACGCTGGGTATAATTAATATTCACCCTTATAAGCAGTAGCGATGAAAGATCAAATCGGTCAGCCCTTATTCGACATTTTAGAGAAACAGGGTCGCCCGGCTGAAGATCTTGCCATCGCCCATAAGGCCTACGACTTTGCTTACGCCTCTCACGATGGCCAAATGCGTAAGTCAGACGACCCCTATATTATTCACCCGGTCGAAGTTGCCTGCATACTGGCTGATATTAATGCTGATATCGACACGGTCTGTTCTTGTCTTTTGCACGATGTTCTTGAAGACTGCGACGTTAAACCCAAAGAAATAGAAGAGCGCTTTGGCGTTGATACCAGACGTATTGTAGAAGGCGTAACCAAGCTCGGCAAATTTAGCTTTAGCTCTAAAGAAGAGCGGCAAGCTGAAAACTTCCGTAAGCTGCTTGTCGCCATGGCTGAAGATGTGCGCGTGGTGCTAGTAAAGCTGGCAGATCGTCTGCACAACATGCGTACCATGGAGCACATGGCGCCCCATAAGCAAGCGGAAAAAGCAAAAGAAACCCTAGAAATTTTTGCCCCTCTAGCCAACCGCTTCGGTCTCGGTAAAATGAAGTGGGAGTTGGAAGATCTTGGTCTGAAATATCTTCATCATGATGAATATACAGAAATTGAAAGACTGGTCGAAGACAGCAGTGAAGAGCGCGCCGAGCACCTGGCTCAGGTGGTCGAGAAACTAAGAGTCGATCTTGATAGCCGTGGTATCAAAGCCGACATTATTGGTCGACCAAAGCACTTCTTTGGCATCTGGCGCAAGATGAAGAGCCAACAAAAAGAGTTCCAAGAACTTTACGATGTGCTTGCTGTGCGGGTTATTATCGATAGCAACCCAGACAAAAACTTCTGCGAATTAGAGTCTGATCCTGATACGCAAAAATGCTACGAAGTTATGGGCACAGTACACTCGATCTTTAAGCCGATTCCAGGCCGTTTTAAAGATTATATTGCCATGCCCAAGTTCAACAGCTATCAGTCGCTGCACACCGCTGTAATTGGCCCTAAAGGCAAACCCGTTGAAATTCAAATTCGCACCAAGCGCATGCACCACATTGCCGAATATGGTATCGCTGCGCACTGGGCTTACAAAGAAGCGGGAGAAGCAGTCAAGGCCGACGGCTCTGCTGACAAGAAATTAGCCTGGTTAAGGCAATTAGTTGACTGGCAACAAGACCTCAAAGATTCTGGCGAATACATCGAAGAAGTGAAGATGGATCTCTTCGCCGATGAAGTGTTTGTCTTCAGCCCCAGGGGAGACGTTCTCGACTTACCTAACGGCTCCTGCCCGATCGACTTTGCTTATCGCGTTCATACCGATATCGGCCACCGCTGCGTTGGTGCCCGCATCAACGAGAGAATCGTGCCCCTGAACACGATCATGAAGAACGGCGATATTGTCGAAATTTTGACGAGCAAAAACGGCCAACCTAAAATGGATTGGCTCAACTTTGCTAAAACCCATGGGGCAAAAAATCGCATCCGCCAATGGTTTAAAAAGCACCATAGAGAAGAACACATTCAGCAAGGTCGGCAGATGCTTGAAGCTGAATTGGGCAAAGGTAATTTAGACGAATTCCTCAAATCAGATAAATTGAAAGAGGCTGGAAAACGCCTCAATATCTCAGATCCACAAGACATCTTAGCGGCAGTAGGCTACGGTGACCTTTCAGTGGCACAGGTAGTCAATCGCATTCGCGAAGTTGATAATGCCGAGAAAATTGCCCTAAAAGGTTACACCATTCCCCAGATGGTGCCAGACAAGCCCAGCAATATTTCCAGCTTAGGTGGTTTATTACACCACTTAGCCAAATGCTGCCAACCTGTGCCGGGTGAAGAAATTGCCGGAGTGGTATCACGCGGCAGCGGCATTGCCGTGCACCGCGCCGACTGCACGATGTTAGCAAAAATTGAAGAAGGCCGCCGTATGGCTGTCGACTGGTCAATCGAACGCAATACCCAGTATCCAGCAGGTTTGCAGGTTGAATGCCTTGATCGAGTTGGTATTGCGGGCGATATCTTGAAGAAAGTATCAGACCACAAGGTTAATTTGCGAGATCTGCGAGTCGACACTCACAGAGACAAGAAAACTGCCACTATTTTCTTGATTCTAGATGTGCTTGATATTGATCAATTAGCTCGAGTTTCGCAAGCGATATCACAAATCTCAGATGTTATTCGTGTGCACAGAAAAGACCACCGCAAACGTGTCGCTGGCACAAATCCGCTGGCCCGAGTGGCCGGTATTAAAACAGTAAAAGCCAATGCCAACCCCAATGTTGAAGTGAGCTCAAAGTCTAACTCAAGCAAGAACGGCAGTTCTTCAAGCAATGGCAACGGTAATGGCAGCAAGAAATCAGCGGCTGCCACACGCAGCAAAAGTACTGTAGCTAAGAAAAAAAGCTAAATAGACCAGAAAGGCAAATCAGTAGAGATGAAAATAGTTCTGGCCACAAGCAATCCCGGCAAGCTCAAAGAATTTCAAGCTCTTAGCCTGGCAGCACCTGACCTAGAACTGATATTGGCACCACCTGGTTTCAACCCAGACGAGACCGGTTCTACTTTTGTGGAAAATGCCCTGCTCAAAGCACGAGAAGCAGCAAAACTCTGCCAGCTCCCGGCTATTGCTGATGATTCCGGACTCACCGTAGAAGCAATGGACGGCAGGCCTGGCATTCACTCAGCCCGTTACTGCCAGGGCAGTGACGCAGACAGACGACAAAAGCTTTTGCTAGAGCTAAAAGACGTACCGATTGGTAAAAGACAGGCCGCCTTCGTTTGCGCTGTGGCCTTTGTTGATAGCAATGGTGAAGAACTTTTCACCTGTGAGCAGCACTGGCCAGGGCAGATCGCCACCAGTGAATCAGGCAGCAATGGTTTTGGCTTTGACCCTGTGTTTGTGCCGCTTGGTGAGGAAATTACAGCAGCCCAATTAGAGCCAGCGGCAAAGAACGAAGTTTCGCATCGGGGTCAGGCCTGGCGGCGTTTTCTTAACCATCTAGCAACACAAAAAAGCCCGTCTCTATAAATCAGAACCGGCTCCCTGAGCCGAATCTGTCAGCCAGTGCTGAATAACGAAAAAAAACTTCATCTTGCTATGAGAAAGGCTACATGAAAATCTGGTTCACAAGAGCTAAGCTGTCATTGTTATCTAGCTAACGTTTATACGACGGGGTGGCAGTGGCGGAATTCGTTTTCAACGGCAACGCTAATATATATTCTGTTCCAGGCACTGCTTCGGCTAGCAGTCTCACTGCTGGTCATGGTCAGGCCTCTATGGGTCAGGTCGCCGCTGCTAGCAGTGCAGTGGCACTGAAAGACGAAGATATAGCAGACAGCTCTCTGCTCAGCGCTGACCGCCAAATAGAACTGCTCCTATGGCTCGCCAACCTTGAGTTGCGTCTACCGCCATACGGCGATAACAATTAGATTTTCAGCCACTAATTACTGACTAGCATTTTGTGATTTTAAGTCTTCCAAGCGATGCTTGATGCCGACAGATAAGGGATGCTCTTTACCTAGAGTCTTCTCAGCGATGGCAAAGGCATCTTCGCTCTTACGCAGTGCCAATGCGCTCTTACCCTGGCGACTATAAAGATCAGCTAAGTTATCAAGACATATAGCCACATCAGGATGCCGCGCTCCCAGGGTCTGGCGAAAAGTCTCCAAAGCCTTCAATTGCAGGTCTTCAGCCTCTTTTAGCTTGCCTTCCTTAACATAAAGACCAGCTAAATTATCGAGAGCAGTAGCCACCGCTGGGTGTCTATCACCGTAGGTCTTGCGCATAATAGACAAAGAACGCTCGTAGAGAGGCTCGGCCTTGTCACTTTGGTTTAGCTCCCGGTAACTCTCAGCCAAATTGCCCAAAGCAATTGCCAGATCAGGGTTATCGGCACCTAACTCCTGTTCATAAACGGCGATGGCCTTAAGCTGAACGTCCACTGCGGCTTTCAGATCACCTTGTTTTTGATAGAGCAAGGCGAGGTTATCGTATACGGTGGCAACTTCCACCGAATCTTTACCACGCATTTCACTAAGAATTGCTATAGCAGCCTCATATAGAGGCTTAGCCTCGCCATATTTGCCTTGATCCTTGAGAATGCCAGCCAAATTGCTAAGCTCTACAGCGAAACCAAAATTATCTTTGCTCTCATTTTGGCGAATTAGCTCAAGCGACTTGCGTGAGGCCTTTTCGGCCAGTAAATAGTTTCCTTGTGCTTTGTACAATTGACCGAGATTGCTCTGACTGACAGCCACTCGAGAATCATTGAGACCAAATCTCTGGGCGATTTCATAGGCTTTCTTCAGCCAGGTCTTGGCGCCCTCTAGGTCACCAGCAAGTAAATCTTGCTTACCAGCCTGGGTGGCTTGTTGCCAGGCCTCATGCTCAATGGCCTTTTCTTCTTGCTTATAGCTTTTGTCGAGAAGCACCGGCTCTGATTGAGCAGTTAGCAGCGTGCCAGATAAGTCCGCAGAAAAGCAGCTTGGCTGACTAAAACCAACCATGGCATAAAGACATAGGCTCAAGCTATATAGCCGGATGCGCATAAGCCTGCTTCAGGGCGAGGAAATTACTGTTACAGCATAACCAAATTTGCCCCAAGACAAAAGGCGCTATTACTAAATATTCGACCTTAATACTAAGCCGCTAGATAAGAAGCAGCACATGCCATTAAATTTTGAGCTTCAGCTGATCGATGGGTGCGCGTCAGTAAATTAGCATAACCCCTCAGGGTGTGCACCAGTTGCGGGGCCATACCTTGATTAACACGTTGATCGCGCTGCAGATTGAGCGCTCGGCGATAGAGATATTCCGCTTCTGAATAAGAACCTAAATCGGTATATAGGTCAGCTAGCTGTTGTGAGACAACGCCTACAGCAGGATGATTGATACCAAGAGTGCGCTCACTCAATTCTAGAACACACTTGGTTGAAAAGGCTGCTTGAGCCAATTTTGACTGAAGGAAGTAAATCTTTGATAGTTTCAGCATGGCCTTCATTTCATCTAACGAGGAAAAGGCTGCCGACTCTTTTTTCAGCATAACCAGACTGACGCAGAATTTTTCGGCCAGCTCCAGTTGGCTGGTGCGCTGATAAAGCTCGCAGAGACGATCTAGAGTTACGGCCAGACGCTCATCGGCATTATTACTAAGCTCGGCTTCTACCAGAGCGGCGTGAAAATTAGCCTCAGCATCATCTAAGCGATTCTCAGTCATTGCTCTGTCACCAGCGGCAATAAAAGGTTGCCAGCCATTCTTTAAAAATTGCGCCATGATTCCTCCTTCAGACGGGGTAGCTGCCACTAAGGGAAAGAGAGGATAGATTGTTAGTAAATGCTTCGAAATTTGTTATTCGATTATGCACAAGTGTTGTGTCGGTTCTGTGGCAGAATCAACACGAATTTCGAGTGGCGGCATGAGCATAGCCTGTTAAAGACGGCGTTAGTGGCTCAAATCTTACGTTTACGGGTTTTCAGAATTTCGCCGCTCTGAGCATCAATCTCAAGATTAATCTTCCAGATGCCCTCACTACGCAGCTCAATTTCCCAATTCATAGGCGTTTCATCACGCTCGATTTCAATTTCTTCTACCGTGGCACCGGGATACTTGGCCAGGGCAATTGCTTCAGCCTTCTCGCAGCTAATCGCAGCCTTTTTAGTTAGACTGCCGTCACCATCAGCTGACACTGGCAATATAGCCAAAGACGAGATAATCGATAGAGCAAGTAAGAGCAAAGAACTGTTGGACGAGAATCTAACCATTGCAAAAGCTCCAGCCGGTGACGAAGCAGTTATAGCATTTTGATTGTTTGATTTCAGGACACCACGGGAACGTCTAAAGCGTTGTAAAATCAGATTCTTTAGCGACTTAATCTAGTGATGAAACAATTGTGCGCCCAGCCCTAATTATTCCAATCGTTCTGGTGCTACTCACCGCTGTGGTGGTGGCCTTGCCTTTGCTCTTGAGCAAACCAGAAGATATAGAAACGCCAGCGCCTAATATAGGAGTTGTTGGCCTGCAGTATGCCTTTCTCGACAAAGAGTACCCGGTGGTAACTCGGGTGATCGAAGAATCGCCTGCTGCCCTAGCCGGCATCGCCAAAGACGATCTACTTATTTCTGTTGATCATAGAAACGCCTCAATGCTTGGTGACTATGACATACATCAAGAGCTATGCGGTGAGCCAAATTCTTCGGTACAAGTGGCGTTAAGAACTAGCGATGGCTCAATAATCGAACGCAATCTCATGCGCATAAATGCTTCTGAATTGCCCAAAGAAGCAGACTCCAAATATCTCACGGAGCAATCGCATTTAAGCAAAGAAGATTTTCTGTTAAGGCGCGATGCCTTTGCCAAAGCCGATGATTTTTCTTACACCAGCCTGATTATGCATAACTTGCACCAGGGGCCAATGGTGCTTGAATTTTATGCTAAAGAAAGCGGTGCCAATAGCGACCTTGAGGCCACCATCGACTCACTCAACAAAAAAGACGCCGAAGCGAAAACCTCTAAGCACAATCAAATAACTAAAATTAGCTGTAATGTTACAGACAAGAATTATGCAGACCTGGTGGAGCACTTCAAAGTCACAGCAGCTCCAACCTATATCTTTGTTCCAGGCAACCGCGGTGTGATTCTTGCCCGAAACATAGAGAGGGCACCGCTCAGTGCCGAACAAATCAAAAGCAAGCTGACAGATTTGCTCTATGATGCCCAACAACCCATTCCACAAATTCACACGGCACCAGCTCTGGTTGGCCCCGAAATTGAAGATCAGAATAGTTCTTATACGCCGCTGTCAAAAATAAAAAAGGGTGCCCGTTGATTTATAGACAAAACCTTATCAGCGCTGCAGCCTATTCGCATTAATGCTCTTTTCAACAAGTTCAGCTCTCATAGGTGGGTCGCCTTCCCAGTTAAAAGTGAAAACGGTAGTTCCTTGGAGCGCCCGTTCAAATCCTTCCCAATTGACCGCAGACTGGCACGGTAGAGCCAAACTATAGAGCGACAGGTCGCGAGCCAACAACTTAATATCGTTAGCTGGTGCTGCTGAGGCCAGTTCTATCGTAAGCGAATTTATGCCCAGTGCCACCACCTCCGCACCGTACTTCTCATGCAACTTTTTCAGAAAAGCAGTGTGCACAGCAGAAGTTGGGCACATGTCCCAACCGCCAAATTTAAAGAAAGCGGGGATTTTCCAAGTCTCGTCCACTGGTACCAGACAGACGAGGGCATCATGCTGTCTTCCCCAATCATTGAAGCGCTTAACGTAATCAAGAAAGAACTTTTTGTTCACAGCTATCTCATTAGCTGTCGGTGGCCTTTTACTTTCATCGGTTGTAATGCCGCTTTCAACCAATTTCCAGTCTATGCGACTCAACTGATTGCCAAATATCTGCGTTCTTGGACCGACACAGGACATATTAGGACTGTAGCGCAAATGATCGAGACAGCCAGACAGTTCTCTAGCCTTTAACCACGCAGCCAAATCCGTTTGGGAAGATGCTTTGATAATCTCCGCAGTAGAAGCGTTGTCAGCCACGCCCGTATTTTCAATGCTTAAGAAGCTCCGCTGAGCCGCCAGCTCAGCAGCATTCTTAGGAGTAACAACGTTACGTCCTTCTGCTCTCATAAAGTCAAAATTCTCGGCGATGGGTAAATCAAACCGCCGCTTACGGAATGAAAGTTCGCAAAAAGATTGCAGATAGGCTTCATTGCTAACTTCCAAGATTCGAAATTGCGATTTCTTGGCTAGTGTTCTCAATCTCGCGAAGCAATCTTCTAGCTCAGCCACCCTTAGCTTGATGAAATATACTGATTTCCCCTCAGTCGTAGTCATTTTACTAAACGAACTAGATGGTGCAGAAGAAGGTTCTACCAAATAGTCTTCAATAGTCTTCAGATTCAGGGCACTCTCTTTAGCATCCATGTACTTCTCTTCAAATACGCAACCGCGTTGTGCCAAAGCTTCAGCGACGGAAACAGCAAAGATGAAAAACAGGAATAAAATGCGAAAACAAAGGTTCAAAACTGTTTTCCTTACTTTTCGACCCTAGACACACTAAATTGTGGCAACAAAAATAAAAAAGCCACCCAGATAAATCTGCGGCGGCTTTTTCACTATCGTCTGACTGCCTATTGCGTAGGCTCGATATTTCTTGCTGCTTCAAGTCAGAATCCACAGCTAGCGGGTTATCGC
>JAUPUU010000374.1 GCA_030917395.1 Cyanobacteriota bacterium erpe_2018_sw_21hr_WHONDRS-SW48-000092_B_bin.40 | reverse complement strand
GGATGAAATAACACCAGCCGATCACCTATGGATGGTACTGGGCTGTGATGACTACACTGTCTATCGCACCCTCTTTGAACTCAGTCGCAGCGGTCAAATTATCGCGGTGGGTAGCGCGGAAATGAGCAGTGCAGCAGTGGCCCCTGCCAATCTTGAATCTGATGAAGACACAATCGATTTTGTTCTTTCGGACAAAGAGCTAGACGAAAATTGCCCAATTACAAGCATCAGCATCGAACCACAATCAATGCGCCTACTGAAGAAGGTCGGTGCAATCGTAGCCGACCCGGGCGCAGCCACCACCTACAAAAATCACAATATTCATCTCCCCCTTTCTGCTGCTGGCTTTCCCATTCTCCAGAACGGTGAAATTATCGGCATGCACAGCCGCAGCAAAACCGGACAACTAGGTTTGGAAACTAGCCAAATGCTTACTCTTGATGTCATTCTCGCACTCAAGGATGACAAAACTGCCATTATGAGAACCTACGAGATGGTAGCTGAGATTGCTGAGCCCGTTAGCGAAAATACAATCACAGTCAACGGTGAAATATACAGTCCGCTGCGAACCTTAGATCAACCGACAACACCGTTGACAGCAACGGCTTCTGCTGGCAAATCTGCCCGCAGATTTCTCGCCACCATAGCCTGGTTTATCGGTGGCTACTTGCTCGTGCTCGCCATCTCAAATCTGGCTGGGTTTATCAGTGGGCAAAATAATCAACCACCCAGTCAAGGTAACGCAACAACTGAAATCAATGAGCCGTCCCAAAAGGGCAAATGAGCGATTGCTTGAACTACGGCCAATAGCGCCTGCAAATTTATCACTGACAGGTACGTATTATCTCCATCGCTCTCTAATTTTGCCAAATAGGTTACTAACTTATTGCATATTATAGAATGTAGTAGAAAAAAAGAAAAAGTTTTTTTGGGGTGGTTTGAAGAAAAAAACGGCGACACACTCAAGCGTGAGTATGTCGCCGCAAAAAAGTTCATTTGACTCAATCATAACTCACATCAGTGAGCTACGAACATGCACTAGCTCGAACTCAAAATTAGATCAGAGTCAGTCTACCTGATCAAGCCAGCGAATAGCTTGAGATGGAGTGCTGTTGCCATTGACGAAGCCATCATAGATAGAGAGACGCTGCTGCCTGGCCTGGTTATAGCTGGCAGTAAGAGCGCGAAGCCCATCGTCAAAAATGGCCTGGGCAGTGCCAAAAGCGGCCTCAAGAGGGGGAATCAACTGACTGACGGCAAGGTCGTAAGCTTGCTTGCTCTGGTCGAGACTCTCGCGCTTTTGGCGCTCGATTTCAACCAGTCGATCGGCATAGACGATGTCTTGCTCGCACTTTTCGGCCTGATAGATCTCATTGCTGGCACGCAACTGCTCGCCGCCAATCTCGTCAGCTTCCACCACCGCCAGCTTGAGGGCATCGAAGGCCGGCAGGCACGAAATGTGATCGGGCGAACCGGCTTCAGCACAGGCCTGCTGGTAACAAGCTTGTGCTTGAGAAATCCTGGTAAGGCGTTCGGCTTCAATAGTGAGCTTGCGCTGGTCAAGGCCAGCAAGGGCTCGGGTAATGGCAAGGCCATGATTGGTGCCAGCCTGGCGATACTCCGTCTCATAAGTCTTGTGAGCAGCCAAATAGGCTCGCTCGCAGACGATCCCGAGTTCTTGCAAGGTGGTCGCTTTGGCGTGTCTCAGAGCTTCGCGGGCGGCGATCAGAGGTGCTTCAAGACGCTCACGGGTGGCGGTCATGGTGGCGTCAGCCCTCTGGCATGCTGCGGCATAGCTGGAGAGAACGAGAGTCAAAGTGTTGGCGCTGTGCATATTTCCTCTTTCGTGTGTAACTGCAGTGCTTACAGGGCCGAAATCAATACATTGGCTCTGGTGCGCTGCTATAGCTGCGGGATAGTTAGTTGTTTAGTTGGTGCAATTCAACCCTTCCGAACGCCCAACTGCAGGCGCAAGCTGAAAGCGATAATGCTCGTGACAGCACGCTTCAGCTAACCTCAAATGCTGCTTTTGACAGCCCTTAACCAGGCCTAATCTCATCAAATCAACCTCAATGCTTTTGGCAAAGAGTCACAGTGTCAGCTTTTGACAGAACTGGCGACCAACTACAGAACTGGTGTACTGCATGTTGGGGCTGATAGAGATAAGACTGTCTGGGTTTGGCTTGGTAAAGGTGTTCGGATGCCTGAGGAGGAATGATTGAATTGCACCATTACCATTCAATATCGAAGGGCGCAAAAGCAAACCTGGCGGGTCATTTCAGTTAACACTACGAAAGATCTCAACAAAATAATTAGAAAGCGGCGCTAACCAGGCCCTTCTTGAAGTGATATTTACATACATTTGGCAATGTTCTGTAACCTAAGCACTACTCTAGTCTTCCTCCGCATCAAGAGCAGCCAGGTCAATTTCTGACTCCTCGCTACCTTGCGCCACGGCAAGCTCTAGCCACTTCCTCGCTTCTTGCTTGTTACCGTTGTCTAATTCCACAATGGCCAGCTCCGCTTGGGCATCAACAACACCATCTTCAGCAGCTTCCCGCAACAGTCGCAGTGATTCGCTGTTGTCTCTTGCCCCACCCAGACCATCTCGATATAGCACCGACAACTCATATTTGGCCTCACAATCGCCAGCTTCTGCGGCTCTGCTAAACCAAAGACGAGCAGCTTTGTAGTCTTCTTGTACTCCAGTGCCCGTCCTGTAGTTGTAGCCCAGGTAATACATAGCTTTGGCGTTATCTTGTTCAGCAGCTTCACGGAGAAATTTATTTGCTCTTTGGTGGTCCACAGGAAGAGTGGAATAGCCCAACCCATACCAATAACCCATCCAGGTGAGAGCCCCGCTGTCTCCAGCCTCGGCTGCTTTCTTCATCCAAGCCAGAGCCTGAGCTTCGTCAACCTCGACACCGTTGCCATAAAAATAACACTCTGCCAATTCACGCTGAGCTTCTTTCAGGCCTTGTTCCGCGGCACAGGTGTACCAGTAAACAGCTAGCTCCATATCTTGCTCACAGCCAGTGCCTGCGAGCAAACAATCAGCAAGGGCAGCCTGAGCGTCAGCCATACCGAGTTCAGCGGCGACTTGATACAACTGCACCGCCTCGTCTAGGTCTTGGTCTAAGATTTCACCAGTGTGGAGCTGATAAGCCAGAAGATAACAGCTTTCTAGATCGCCGCGCTGAGAAGAGCGTCGCAGCCAATCAAAGGCCTTTTCCTTGTCGACCTCGACTCCTAAACCCTCAAGGTACATGCGACCCAACACTCGCTCGGCACCGCTGTGCTCGGCCAGGGCGGCCTTGGTTAACCAGTACAGTGCCATGGCCATATCTGCTTCTGTCCCAACACCATCAAAGAAAAAGTCTCCCAGCAACGCCTGGGCCTCACTCAGCCCTTCTGTGGCCGCCTTCAAACACCAGGAAAAAGCTAACTCTGGGCTATATGCGCGGCTAGTCGGATCTTGATAGACGAACGCCAACTGCAGCTGAGCGTTGGCATCACCATTGTTGGCTTCTTCTTCCAGAGCAAGCAAGTCCTCATCTTTTCCGCCAACCCCTTGTAGGGCCTGGAAATCAGCAAAATTAGCCACAGCACCATCGGTCAGTAAGGCCAAACAGTACTCAAGTTGATACTTCAGTTCAGTGACGCTGGCATAGCGATCATCCGGATTTTTAGACATGGCCTTCATGATTACACTTTCAACCACAGTCTCAAAAGCATCAGCAGCAAAGGCCTCAGGCTCAGCGTTGATGTGCTGAAAGACAACCTGAATATAACTCTCGCCGTCGAAAGGTGGTCGACCAGTGACAGACTCATAAAGAAGACAACCGAGAGAATAAATGTCTGAGCGGAAATCAATTTTTTGGCCCATGCATTGCTCTGGACTCATGTACAGAGGCGACCCGAAAACCTCACCTGTTCTAGTCAGTCGCATACTCAAATGCCCAGGGTCAGTAAAAATTTTTGCGATGCCAAAGTCGACAAGTACAGCTCGAAAAGTCTTGGTCAAATTGCCATTATCAGCAATTACTTCATCAACCATCATGATGTTACTGGGTTTGATGTCTCGATGAACAATATTGCGCCAATGGGCATGAGCAAGAGCATCACAGACGTCTATTAGGGCTCTGAGCATCACCTCTCGATCAAGATTACCCGTATCAATAAGGTGCGAAAGTGGCATGCCCTCAAGGTATTCCATGACCATGTAGGGTAAGCCCTCATCGCTGACAGCGTACTCGCTGACACGAACAATATTAGGATGATTGAGGGCACTAGCCGCTCTAGCCTCATTAATAAACCGATTGCGCACCGTGGAGTTTTCGCCCGCTTCTGCCAAAAGAAGCTTAATAGCTACGTGTCGCTTATTACTTTCTTGTGCCTCGTGATCGACGCCCTTGTATATAACGCCCATGCCGCCCCGACCGATTTCGCTGATAAGCTCATAGCGCGGTGTCAATTTATGAGTGAAAGGACTAGAGGGCACTGTAATAGCAAGCTGCGAACCATCAAGAGGACAAATATGGGTCTTTCGGGGAAAAACTTGCTGACATTCAGGACATTTCTTTTCAAGAAAACTAGTCATAGATTGCTCACGAAACTGATCATGGCTCAAGGATTTAACGAAGTTACCTGCCAACCAATCAAACT
>JAUPUU010000373.1 GCA_030917395.1 Cyanobacteriota bacterium erpe_2018_sw_21hr_WHONDRS-SW48-000092_B_bin.40 | reverse complement strand
CTAATCCCTTTGCCGCTTCTTCTTCTTCTTCTTCGGCTCCTAGACCGGCAGCTCCAGCCCAAAGCAAGGCTCTTGATGAAGCAAGAAAGAATCAATTAAAGAGCGCTGTTGCTTCAGCTTCAAATGATTACAAAGCTGGCAATTATGATTCAGCAGTAACTAAGTTGAACTCGGTGGCTTCGCAGGTACCAGATGACGGCGACGTGCAGTTCGCTCTGGCTCAGGCCTACAGAGCTAAAGGTGACCTTGCCAATGCTCGCAGTCACATGGCTCGTGCTTCTTCTCTCAATCCAGCCAGCACTAGTTTCGGCAGTGCGCTGGCTGATATTGACCGGGCAATAGCCGCTAAAAATACTGCGCCAGCTGATAGTTTTGCTTCTTCCAATCAATCAAATTCTGGTACTCAAACTGCTAGTCAACCAGAAGGTCAGATTACTCCTTTTGCCGGTAGTAAAGCCGCTAGTTTAGACAGTCAAGGTGGCCTGAGTGGTATGGCCTATAGCGCTCGTTCAAATAGTAGTCGCTTAAAGCGTGCCGCTACCTATGGTCTGGCTGGTGCTGCTGCTGGTGCCTTGTCTGGTGCTTTGTTTAGCTCATCTAACAACGGCTCGAGAATGAGTAGTGCTAAGAGCAATGCCTTACGTGGGGCGGTGCTAGGCGCGGTGTTTGGTTTTGCTAGCGGTAAGTAAGGAATTTCAAGAGATTAGGGCAATGAAAAGCAAATTAGTAAGCGCAGCTATTATTTTTTCTCTGATGATTTCGCTCAATACTCAGGTGCACGCTGCTGGCACCGGAGCGGTCTTGAAGGGCGGAGTGCGACTGGAAAATGGTACAACGCGATTGGTCAGACCAGGTGGTAATGCTGCTCCAACACTTTCCACTGCTGATGCGATTCCCGTTGCTCCGCCGCGCAAAAGTACTTTAGGCGGTGGTGTTCAGGGTAGCGGTTTGATCGATCGCACTGCTTTCGCCACATTGCCGGCTGGCCCACTTAGTGCATCTGCCCAAGAGCAGAATAGTCGTTTTGATATTGGTGCCGAGCGGAGCTCGAAAAAAATGACATTGGCCTGGGAAGCTTGGCATAAACAGCTCTCTTCTGAGATTTATGCTCGCTGGCAAGAGGTGGCCTTAATTAGAGGCCGTGCCACTATGAGAGTGACCATCACTCGCGATCATCATGTCATAGCTCAACTGACATCGCCTTCAGGCATCCGTCGCTTTGATAGTACTCTGCTTGATGTCGTCAACAGCCTTGATGGCAATCCCGGCCTATCTTTTCCTGCTGGTTCCCAGAGACAACAGGTTTCGTTTGAAGCTGACTATATTGCCGATACTGATGTGAAAGGTGGCTATAGCTGGACGAAGAACGACTACGAGACTGTTCAACAGTAGTCCTATATCAGGTTAATCTCTACCATTCAGTAGGGCGCGATATAAATCGGCTGGACGATTGTTGCCATTTTTCAGCAGTGGTAAGGTTGCTTGCACGGCTCCATTGATTGTTAGAACTGGCGGCTGTCCGCCAAACTGTTCATGGAAAACTTGATTGAAGCGGCTATTAAGATAGCGATGCAAATTGCTGTCGATAAACTGTTTGGCAAAATCTGGATCTATTTCAAGTTCTGTCTTTGGTTCTGGCTTTGGTTCTGCTTCTGTTTTGCTATTGAGAAAATTGCACACCTGGTCAAATGTAACTTGCCTACTTAGGCCAAGCTGCTCTTTGTTGCGCCAGAGTTTTATGGCGAAAGCTTGGGCCATTTGGTTTTCAAAATAAATTTTGCTTGTCAGTTTTATTGCTGCTGCTGCCGATGTATCTGCTTGAGCGCGATTGTCTACCCAGTGTCGAAGTTCTAGCTGGTCTTGTTTGTCTAGAGTAAAATGCTGGTTTGCCGCTACTAAGACCAGGTTGTCGATTTCTTCTTCAATAGCAATCAGTTTGCTTTGAAGGTTTTCTACTGTCCTTAAGTGGCTCTCAAAACCTTCTTGGGATAAGCGCGTTTTCTTGCTATTGCTGCCCGTGAGAAGAGCAGCTGGCGGTGAAATTAATGGCTCCAGTTCTTGTTTTAAGGCTACGGCAGCGCTTGCTAAATCTGCTAGCTTTTGTGCCAGCGGTGGAGCAAAATGCAGTAGTGGTAGCCGTTTTAGATCACCAATTTGGAAGTTGATTGTTGGATTGATATCGTGAGCCAGTGCGCTCACCAGGCTCGAATTGAGATAAGCCAGCAATAGATTTTCCTGTTGGGCATCATGGCTAAATATAGCTGAACCACCGACATCGAATATTGCGCCTGCAGGAAGTTTGCGCACGCTCAGTCGATGCTTGTTGACGAATGAGAAAGTAAGGCCCGGTTTGAAGTAGAAATTTTCGTTCTTAACTACCCAGTGCACTTGACCCTTTAAATAGGGGTAGGCCTCGGCAACGGTAGCTTTGATTTCTTCCCCGTTTTCACCCCATCTCACTTTGCTAGAAATAGTGCGCCACCAGCGCTCAGAGCCGCCCCCTTTAGCGTATGCAGCATAGCTCTTGTCGTCTTCTTCCACTTCCCAGGCATAGCGCAAGAATCTTTCATTACTAGAAGTCGCTAGACCCTGCTTGAAGTCGGCTTTACTTGCTAGATTCTGATTGTCCTTTGCTTGCACAATTATCAGAGCTTGGGGCCGTTTGAAATTGAATGCCAGGTCATTGCTGCTAGAGAGTTCACCATGGCTCTTACTTATCTTCTTAAGTCGATTCAAGTGGAGCAACTTATCTAGATGGCTAGCTTTCTTGTTTTCACTTTTCTCTTGCGCGCTTTTTAGATCGATATAGTAAGCCGGTTGGTCGGCTGCTATTTTTTTTCTGGTTAAGAAGATAATGCTGCTATCTGCTTTAGAGCCAGCAAGAAGAGGAAAGACGCCGTCACCAAGTTCAATCACTAAATTGATTTGTGCTTCTTCTAGTATGCGTTTTCTTAGAGTCAGGGCGCTGGGCAGGTGCATAAACGAGCTTTGGCTGAGAAAGCCGATGGTGCCACCGCTAGTTACTAAATCTAGTGCTTTCCACAAAAATATTTGACTGAGATCGCTAGCGCATTCTGGGTAGTATTTCTTTAGTTTCAATTTCAACGCCCGGTCTATCAACTTGCGTCCGAGATAGGGTGGGTTGGTCAGCACTACACTGTATTTGCGGTTCATGGCATGGCCACTACTTCTCTTCCAACGCGGTGAGAGTGAGCCTAGTGTTGCTTCCGCTACATCGCTGGTGTTGTGCAGGCAATTGATCAATGAGCTGGTGCTGTCAGGGCTTTGAGCCGCCGTGTCTTTCCTCAGCATTATGAGTTGAACGGTTAAGGCAAACTTGGCCAGAATTAGAGCGCGAGCATCAATATCTGTGCCAACAATATTGTGCTCAAGTATCAAACGGCAAATTTTGCTAGGCGGCAGATCGAACTGTTCGTAAGCTTTATAGAAGACAGCGGCTGCAGCGATCAAGAAGTTTCCGGTACCGCAGCAGGGGTCGAGCACTGATACACCTTGGATATCTGCTACCGACTGTGCTTTGTTTAGAAATGGTTCGACCAGGCATAGCTCGGTCATGGCCTGCACTACTTGCGGTGGCGTATAGATTTGCGAGAACAGTGCTTGGTCGATGGCCGTAGTGTTCTTGTCGGCTTGCTGAACATTGGCTGTAGCTAACTTGCGTTGGTTGATGCAGAATACTTCGAATAAGTCACTTAAGCCATGGGCTTGTGAGAAGAGCAGTTTATATTCAGGGCCCTGGAAGAGCTTCTTCAGAGAGGCATAAGTTTTTGATTGGTCGAAATTGGCTTCGCTGTCAATGGTTAGATCACGGCTGAGTTGCTCTAGTAGAGCTTTGTCGACAAAAGATGAGTCTTTGTCTTGGTCTTGAACTGGCGGCTTGAGCGATTGCTCGAGTACTTGACCGGCGCCGACTGCCATAATCGTTGCTAATAGCTTATCGTCGCGAACAATGGTGCTTTTCTTTAACCATTTGCCTAAAGTAGCTCTTGCTCGTCGCAGGGCTAACTTGTGGGTAAGCTTAGTTGAGGCGGTATCAGGACTCGTATTTGTATTGGTATTGAGATTGGTACTAATACTGTTACTCGCACTGCGTGTAATGCTATTTCTATTGCTGTGAGGCACACTAAGTGGCTTTTGGTAAGAGGTCGCGATAGAGCACGACGGGCTCTTCAGTGCTGAGCGAGTGCCCCTTGGCCGCTTCAGCTGCCGACAGTAGCAGTCCTAGCTCGAGGAAATCTTCAGGTACGCAGGCTGCACCGAAAGAAAGAGAAAGAGTACGTTCGTCTACGCCCGTGGATAGAGGGGATTTCATTAGCGAGGTCATCAGACGTTTGGCGAATACTCGTGCGCCCTCACCTTTTGTATCGGGGCAAAGTAAGGCATAGTCAAAAGCTTCGTAGTGCGCCAACAAGTCGTTGTGCCGTTTAGCTTGCGATATGCGTAAGACTGCTTCGCGCAGGGCTCCGATTGGTAGCGGCTCTCTAATTGAACCATTGGGTCCACTCTTAACACGCATTTCAAAAACAATGACTGAAATTGGACTACCAGAGCGGTGCCCTCTAAAGTACTCTTGCTCTAAGAAATAGAGAAAAGCTGGGAAGTTGAACATGCCGGTGTCGCCGCGGCGCAATTGCATAATGACAGATTGGATGGCGGCACTATCAACTGTTTTGGGCTCAAGAGTGGGGAGGCCAGAGTTGCTTTTTTTCGATGGCTTAGTAAAGGCGGCGAGCCCACAGCTGAGCATATTGCAGACAATTGGCACCCATAGACTGCGGGCATAGCCGAGCTTGGCTACAATTTCTTCTGTGCTTAAGCGATCATCAATGGCGTCATAAAACCGTCTTTGAGCAACGAAATCTACTGGTATAGCTGGTTTTAGTAGTTTGCGCAGTTCGCCTTCGTCAACAATGCGCTGAGTCTTGACCATGACAGCATCGAACTTGAAGCCGCTGTTTTTGAGGAAATTCTGTTTGTCGAATATTTGTGCACCTTGAATAATCAGCGAATCAAGGGGTTCAGTAATGGTTTTGTGTTTGGTCATCACCTTGGGCTGGAAGAAGAAGCGGCCATCTTTCCAGGTGATTAACTCATAGATGCACTCAGAGCCTTTGGCTGCTGGGCTAGTGGCGTGAATAGGCTGGCCATCAATGAAAAACACTTCTGCGGCACCAAGGTCGCTTTGGATTTCTAAGCGGCCAGTCATTTTGGCAAGAGCAATAGATTGCAGTAAAGCGCCGATTTGTACAAAGGCAAGGTCGCCATTAAGTACAGTTCCAGAGCGGTTGAGCGAATTGTCGCCACCAACTAGAGGTATTGGAATAGTTGCTCTTTGTTTTGTCAGAGCTTCAGGAATATAGAAGAACGCCTTCTCTTCCGCTTGTTCTTCTTGGGTGACAGCCTGCGTGGTAGCGTGCTGATTGCCTTCGCGATCATTAAGTGAAGCTTCGATGCGATTGAAGACAAGCAGCGAGTCGCAACTAGTAAATTCCCAAAGGAGAGAGCCTTGACCAGCATTAGAAGCTATCAGCTTCCATTGCGGATCACCGCCCATGGGATCAGCATGGGCGGTGAGCTTGTATTCGGAGCCTTTGGTAGCAGACGGCCAAATCACTTCAACTTGCTTGTCGAGATTCTCCAGGGCCCAAGTAAGGATCTGGTGAATCGCCGTAGCCGTTGGATTGCCAGGCAATATTTGAATTGATTTCGCGGCGTAGTGCTTTTCTTTGTGCATTAATGAAGGACGTACCTACGATCTGCGCTTTCTCTGGGAAGTACTTAGACTGTGGATTTAGCCATGTCGTAAGTGATTGAGTGCTTAGCCATTCTATCGAATGCTTCAGCAAGGCGAGCCTTGTCTACACTCAAAGCGATGCGCACAAAACCTTCTCCGTGCGGTCCGTAGGCAGTGCCTGGAGGAACCACAATACCAGCCTTCTCCAGCATAACAGTACTGAAATCAGCTGACGACATTCCTGCAGGCGTTGGTAGCCAGATGTAGAATGTGCCTTTGATAGGTTTGAGGTTCCAGCCGAGTTGATTGAGCCGTTCGACGGCCAAATCACGTCTTTCAACATATAGGCTATTGCAGAACTGAATATGATCGGTTGGACCTTCAAATCCGGCAATGGCTGCAAATTGAATCGCTCTGAAGATATCGGTGTCGATATTTGATTTGATTTTGGCGATGGCGGCAATGGCTTCAGCATTACCTACGGCAAATCCAATTCTCCAGCCGGTCATGTTGTAGCTCTTCGACAACGAATGCAGTTCGATGGCGATATCTTTAGCGCCTTTGACTTGCAGAATCGATGGAGCTTTGAAGCCGTCATAGGTCATTTCTGAATAAGCTTGGTCGTGGCAAAGCAAAATATTATGCTTTTTGCAGAAGGCTACAGCTTTCTCGAAGAAGGCCAAGTCAGCAACTGCACCAGTAGGATTGTTTGGATAGTTGAACATCAAAAGCTTGGCTTTCTTGAGCACCGCTTCTGGTATCGCATCTAAATCAGGAATGAAGTTGTTTGCCGGTGTAAGAGGCATGAAATAAGGCTCGCCGCCAGCCAAAATGGTTGATGTGCGATAAACCGGATAGGCTGGGTCGGGAATAATATTGATATCGCCCTTGTCCACGAAGGCCATAATAGTGTTATGCAAGCCTTCTTTGGTGCCGATCATCGAAGTAATTTCAGTGGCTGGATCAACATCAACGCCAAAGCGTTTTTTCATCCAGGCGCAGGCAGCAGTTTTGTATTCCTTGGTGCCGCCGAAGGGTGGATAGTGATGGTTGATTGGCTTTTCTAGGGCTTCGTGCATAGCATCGACAATGTGTCGTGGTGTTGGTTGGTCAGGATCACCAATACCCAAATTGATAACGTCGACTCCCGATGCAATAGCGGCGAGGCGCTTTTTGTCCATTTCGGCAAAGACGTAGGGAGGAATAGATTTGAGCCGGTGAGAAACTTCCATTGTTTTGACCTTCTTTGTAATCTCTTTTTTTATCCGTGGTCAGGATCGTTTTCGATCTGAATGCTAGAGCCCGTAAGGGAACAAGCATCTGACATTACCATAGCTTCACATATTCTTGGGGCTGCTGTTTGATTAGTAAGCATAGTTAACGTTCTTCTTAATATGAGCGTGCCCCAGCGGCTTTCCGGGGAGATGGCTCTTTACGCTTTGAGTTGTCAAGCGCAGGCTGTAACTATAATGCTGCAAGTTGAAGCGAAGAGATATATGGCATCTGATATTCAAGTAGAAAAAGCTAACGAGCAGAATCGAGACCAATCAGCGCGCAGTCCTAGCTTTTTGCTCGGTCTTCTTGCTGTGACAGCGATTGCCGCGTTCGTCTATTTCAATGGTCTGGGTAATCTGCCTCTCTTTAACCCTGATGAAGCTCTATACGCCGAACCAGCTCGCGAGATGATTGTCACTGGCGAGTACATCACTACCTTGCTCAACTATGTCGTGCGATTTACTAAACCGCCCCTCTGCATCTGGGCCATGGCTGGTTGTTATCAAATATTTGGTGTTAACGAATTTGCCGCCCGCTTTTTCGGCGCAGCCTGTGCTGTGGTGTTGGTAGCTATCACGTATCTATCGATGGCTCGATATATATCCCTGCGGGCTGCCATATTTGGCTCTTTAACTCTGGCGAGCGCTCCTTTATTTGTTTTTACCGCCCGCGAAGCCATTACTGACATGCCGTTATCGTTGTTTGGCGCCGGCACCCAGTTAGCTTTCTTTCATGCTAGCCAGTCTAATTTTAAGCGTCGAGGTGCACTATACCTAGGCTATGTTTTGATTGGCTTGGCCGTAATGACTAAAGGCCCGGTTGGCCTGGTTTTACCAGTGGCTATTTTGCTTGCTTGGCACACGCTAAAAGGTGACCTCTGGTCGGCATTTAAGTCTTATCAGCCCCTGATTGGCGCTTTGATAGTAGCGGCCATTGCCTTGCCCTGGTTTGTCACTGAAATCTACATTACCAAGGGGGCCTATTTTCAGGAATTTATCATCAGAGAAAACTTCCAGCGCTTCACTACTGTTGTAGATGCTCATAAGCAGCCGGTTTATTATCATTTGCTCGCTATGCTTGGTGGATTTTTCCCCTGGACAGTCTATTTGCCTCAAGCTATGGTTGCCACATTGGCAGGCTATTTTATTGCTCTGCGTGGTGCAAAGAGTACTGGTGCTATAGCAGCGACATCCAGTTCATCTGAGATATCTGGGCCAGGAATTGCATTATTGCCAGCCAATGTGCGTGGCTTGTTAACGCGCTCTCGCGACTATCTTGAAGCTCTCGATGTTAGTGGCCGCCTGGCACTTTACAGTATTTTGTGGGCGACCATCACCCTTGTATTCTTTAGTGCCTCTGTGTCGAAATTACTTCCCTATACTCTTCCGGCCTTTCCGGCTTTGGCTATTCTTGTTGGCTGTGAGTTCGAGCGTTGCTTGAATCGGCAATCGGCTTTCAAGCGCCTGGCCTTGCCGCTACTTGTGGTGATGTTGGTCTATGCTGCTGCCAGTTTGGTTGCACCAATAGTTGCCGCTCGGCTGCGGGATGCCCCAGAAGGTTTGATTGCTTTGATTTCAGCTTACGGCTCAGCCCAGGCTGTGGTTGTTTTGTTGAGCATACTGGCGTTTAAACTCCGGCGGCAGTTAGCGGGCCTGACGATCATGACGGTTGGAACGGCATTCTTGCTAGTGGTGCATACCGGTCATATCTTGCCTGTGCTCTCCCAAAAGTGGGAAGGGCCGCTGCCTAAATTTGCTAATTTCGCTGGTCAGTCAACTGATCCGCTTATTGTTTTTGATATGCGCAAGCCCGGAGTGCCGTTCTACGCTCGCAAGCAAGTGGAGAACATCACCAATTTTGATTTGCTCACTATCAGGTTGAAGCAAGTGCCTCATGCCTACATTCTAGTGAAAGTAAAGAACATGCCTTTGTTCAAAGACATTGCAGGCATTAAGACTGTAGATAGTGAAGGTGACTTTGCTTTGCTGCGTTATTCTGCCGGGAACTAGCTTGCGTCTAGCTCAGGCCCGGTAGCCGGATAATTCTATTCATTCATTGTGTTCGCCAGTGCCACTGCTGATAATCGATATTAAAGCGAACTTTCCTTGTCAACCAGCCTGGCATTAAATGGGCCGATTGTGTCAGTTCTTGGATGCATTCATGGTTGAGAGTGCTCAAGGCTTTGGCCACGGCAGCGTTATCACAATTCTTCTCACCGAGAAACCAGAGTGCACTTATGACTTCGCCTATTGGTGAATCGCCGAGAGCAATTTTTCTTGGGGAGTAGCTCTTTAGTGAGATTTCTCGCTTCATCGATTGGAATGCACTGCTGACACCATGCACGCTGAATAGCTTCTGGTCTTGAGCAGCATCAACCAGGCCAAGCTGTCTAGCTATATTGAGCCCGTGAATAGCAACTTTCTTTTTGAATATTTGCGCTTTAAAGTCTGCCACCGCCAGTGGTTCAAAGTTTTGCTCGTTTGTTCCTAGCGTGAAAAGACCCCAAGCGATGCGGGTGAGATAGCCGCATTTTACTAGTCTATAAAGACATTGGTCTATGGCCTCTCTCGTGCCAAGATTTAGTACTTGTTGAGTGGAAAACCACGTATTAGTGGGGAGGGTGGAAATAAAGTTCAGGATATCGCCATGACAGCTCATGATTGCACCTCATAAACAGCGTGTATTCTTAATAACGCTGTATGGAGGCGAAAGGTTCAATTGTTTGTGGTTAGATTTTCGGATTGGAATTCTAACGAGTCGATGTTAGATTTTTGGATTGAAATTCTAACTAGGTTCCGATGTTAGATTTTCGGATTGGAATTCTAACGAGTCGATGTTAGATTTTTGGATTGAAATTCTAACTAGGTTCCGATGTTAGATTTTTGGATTGAAATTCTAACTAGGTTCCGATGTTAGATTTTCGGATTGAAATTCTAACTAGGTTCCGATGTTAGATTTTCGGATAGAAATTCT
>JAUPUU010000042.1 GCA_030917395.1 Cyanobacteriota bacterium erpe_2018_sw_21hr_WHONDRS-SW48-000092_B_bin.40 | reverse complement strand
TTGCTTTCAATTTGTATCTAATCTGATTTCGAAGGCAAGAGTAAGATAGTTGAAGTGAGTATTGATTGAAGCTTTTGTCTAGTTCAGATACACGAGGGTATGTATGGTCGATGCTTTTGCTGAAACCCTTCTAGAGACGCAGGAGATGTTGAACAACCCTAATGCTGTGCTGGCTATTCAGCCTACGGCATCCACTATTAGTGCGTCTGCTATTAGTACTTCTGCAGAATTGCAATTGCAGCCTTCGCAAACTGCGTTTTTTCAGCACCTTGCGGCTTTCGCTCCAAGCCTTATCGAAGATGCGACCATGGCCGATCTGACGGCTTTGCATCGAATGGGTGTGGCCTGTCGCCTATGTGGTCAGTTTGATATGGCCGAGAATTTTTATCGCCGGGCATTGGGTTTGGTCGAAAATGAGTTTGGTTGTCAGTCTTTGGTCTCTGCTAAGCATCGTAATTTTCTAGCTGGCCTGTACTTTATGACTGGTCGTGAGGCTGAGAGCATTCCGCTAATTGAGGCATCCCTGCATACATACATCAGAAATCTCGATAATCAGCACCTTTACACCCGCCTGACTCACTTCGGTCTTGCCCTAGCTTTTGCACGAATGTGCGATACCGAGCGGGCGCAGGATCATTACCTGCGCAGTGAGTTGGGTAGTAGTTCTCGTCTTGATGCAGTGGATGAACTTCGTTGGTCTGCGCTGCCTCTAAAGCTCATGAGTCTTGCCGCAGTTAAATTTGAGCAGGGGCGTCTTGATGAGAGCGTTGAGCTATTTCGCCATTGTGTAATCCATGAGGCCAATGAGGCTTGGCCTGGAAGTATCGTGGTAGCTCGAGCCCTCAACAATTTAGCGACATTGTGCCGCTCTCAAGGTTTGGATGCGGAGGCAGGAGAGTTTTTTCGCATGACTCTGAAAATGAAGGCTGATTTAATGGATCAAAATAGTCCTGACTATCAACTTACTCTAAAGCAGTATCAGGACTTTCTCAAATCAACTGCTGATCGCAAAGTAGACTAGCGAAGAAAATGCTGAAAGTTTGGTTTGCTGTATAAAAATTTTGGGTTTTCGAGCAAAATTAATCTATGAGTAGAATCGAACAATATTCAGTGTTTGCTGTTTCAAAATAGCAGCGAAATTTTGTTTGGAATTTCGCTGCTATTTTGAAACTTAGACTTAGCCAATCTTTTGGTCGATTCAAAATATTGAACTTTTCGAGTGCAGACTAGTTCAATGCTCATTTTTGCAAAAAGAATTAGACCCCTCTGTGTATGCAAAGTTCTTTTTCAAGGCCAGTTAGTCGAGCGTTGACCAGGTCTAGCTCTTGTTGCTTTCCGCGTAGCTCTTTTGGGTCTATGCGATATTGTCTTTCGCCTAAGTCAAATCGCATGTTCGATTTGCAAATATCTATCTCTTTAAGTAGTTGCTGTCGTTCTTTCAACACCTCATTGTACGCGCAATTCAACTCATCTCGGGCCTTTCTTCCCAGACCATCTTTTTCCGTGAGTTGTTGTTCGTAAATTCTGGTATCACTTTCGACTCCTTCAATGAAGCAAAATAAGATCCAGGCTAGCCCCATAATCATTGTTGCGACTGTGCTGCCGAGCAGAAGGAGGCCGTCCCAAAGGGCAAATAGTGCAATCTCTGCCCATTGACGAATAACTTCGATCCATTCGCCTGTGTGGTCCGTTTGTTCGTCGATTTCAAATAAGTGATTGGTGCATTCTGTGCACCACCAGCCATGATTGTAGTGAACTTGTTGCTTGGTTGGGTTGGAACAAAGTTCGTAGTATTCGTTTGTCATTGTGCAATCTCATTGTCCTGGTTAGAACTGCTAACAAAACTGAGATGGCGGTCAATGATTGATCCGGACTTAGTTTTGCTGCTGGTTTTGACAATAGGGATTTGGCGCGGCACTATCACCGTGCAATTGCACAGTGTTTCGTTGATACGAAAACTCAATTGCGAAAACTCTGAAGTGAGAAGTCTGATGTGAGAAGGTGGAGATGAATCTGCTGGTTGTGAAAAAAACAGGCTCCTCGAAAGGAACCTGTTTTCAATTCTGGGGGGCTCTCTGTCACTTATTCAGTCGATAGCCCCTAAACCCTTTCGGGGGAGATAGCCGCGCCCGCAACTATCTCCAGACCGCTATTTCTTGGTTAGCCGCACTTACTGTAGCCGCAAGATTGACAGACATTACAGCCGTCAATTTTTAACCACTCAGCGCCACCACACTTGCCGCATGGAGCTTGCGCTCTGGCGCCATTTTGAGTTGTGCTGAACAATTCAGCGGAGGCGGATTGGCCTGCGCCGCTGGCCTTTGGTGCAGTTTGTGATGCTGCGTTTTGAATTGCAGCCGCTGGAACTGAGCCGTGATTGAGAGCTGTTTCTGCTAGCGCCAACTCTTCGTGATCTTGGCTGTGGTTTTTGCGGTAGTGCTGAATTGCTTTGGCTAAGCCATCGCAAGGAGATTGCACCACTACTGCTTTGTCAGAGTCGGAGAATTTGAAGAAGGCTGGGTAGCCAGATTGAATGTTGACCAGTTGATGAACGATTGTCATCTCTGCTTTGGAGCGCTCTTCTTCGCCAAACTCAGCAGCGTACTGCAAGAACGATGAAGCGAGGCGTCCAACCGCTTCAAACAAACCAGCTTCTACGGCACCTGGTTTGCCCATGCGGGCGTAGACTTCAACTAGTTCACCTGGATGGTTTTTCTCATGATTCAAGCTGACATGCAGAGTCGAGCCACCGTCAGGAGAGCCGACGCGTACCTTGTAGTTTTGACCAATCGTTTCGTCAACATGAATGTTGCGACGCTCCTGGTGGCCGAGTTGAGCTAGCAAATCTGATTCGCGGTCATAGTCATTGCTGGCAATCTTTTCTACCGGTTGAGATAGACGGCTGCCATCTGGGTAGAAGGTGATGTCTTTGACACCAAGTTTCCAAGCCAAAATTACAGAGTCGTGCACTTCTTGTTCGCTTGAATCTAAAGGAATAGAGCAAGTGTTGGAGACAGAGTTGAAGACTTCTGGCATTTCGTTGGCGCCATCATGAATGGCGGCGAGATGCTTGATGTAGCCTTCTGGGCTGACTTCTACGCGAATTGGGAAGGCCAACTGTACAGCTTCTGGAACTTCAGCGATGCCGCGGCAAGATTTGTGATTGTCGCGAATTTTCTTCATCAGTACTTTCTGAGCATCTTCGTTTTCTGGCCAAGCGCCGTGCTTGATCATCAATTCTTTGAAGCCCGGAGCAACAAAGTCAACGAAGCGAGAGCGAACTTTGCGTGAGAAGACGATGCCATTGTGTGGATCTACTCCCCAGCTAGTTTGTAGTGCCTGAGCCAGTGTTCCGGTGGGAGCATTGTTGGTCAAGCAGCTATTGCGAACGCGCAGACCCTTCTTTTGGAAGCGGCTGCCTTCCCAGAGAGGGTAAACACCGCGATCTTTGGCCATTTCAATGGAAGCTTCGAGTGAAGCTTTGTTGTATTGGCGGAAGAGTTCTTCAGTAGCTTGATGGCTTATGGGAGAACCGAATTCCACGCCTAATCTTGAGAGGAATTCAGCAATTCCTGCAAATCCTCCGCCATTGCGTCTTTCTAAGCGAGCAGTCATGTTCTGTAGAGGAATTGGATACCAGCTAACGTCCGAAACGTTGTCCATAAAGCGCTGTTGTACGCGCACTACAGCACGCATGGCTGACATGTTGTAGCTGCCATCTGGGCCCCAGAAATCTGAGTGTGCAGCATGTAGTGAGGAAAGGTTACAGTTGCCCATATAGGTACGGCCGTCTTTGCCTGGGCCAGCTGGCAAGAATTGCTCGCCGCAGGGATTGCAGGTATTGAGGTCGTAAGCGTGGTTGTTAGCGTTGCCGGCATTGATGGTTTCATAGAAGCCAATACCAGGTTCGCCTGAGTCTCTCATACCTTCGACAACTCGTTGGAAGACATCGGGGGCGTAGAAGTAACCGTGGGCTTTAACGTATTTGTCGGTGATTTCCACCATGGCGTTGCTCAATTTACGAGCAGCGTTGATTGCTTCTGGATGCTTTTTGATGTCGACTGAGTACTCTTCGTATGTCGGCTCCTTGGTGAGCTTGTTAACTGTCATCATGCCGCGTGCATCGAGCACTGGCTTGCGTGGATCGTAAACAGGGCCCGTCCATGCTTGATTGTTGAACGACGCTGGGTAGAAGCGTTTTTCTTCCACTGCTTCCATGAATCCAGGCATGGCCAAAATTGTAACGTTAGTGTTCTTGAGATAGTTTTGTCTATCGATGTAGTTAGCGTATTGCTCGCCGTATTTTTGTTCGGCCAGTTTGAGCAAGCGTTTTTTGTAAGTCATAGAATCTTCACCAGATTCTTGTCTCAGTTCGCTGCGCAATTGCTTGTAGATTTGGGAAATGGTGGGTGGTGGAATCAATTTCTTCTTGTCGATGAAGAAGAGAATATCTGGGTGATCGGAGTTGCGCAGTTCAATGAGAGCTCCACCGCGGCGTCCGCCTTGGGCCACTGCTTCCACGGCTTTGGCGATGGTCTTTTCGTAGAAGCGGTCTGGACCAGAAGCAGCTGCTCCATTAGATATTATTGAAGCCCAGGGGCGGAGTGAGGAGGTGTTGAGACCCATTCCCATTGCCGCTTTGGCGGCCAATGCTTCAATGCGAGCAGCTTCTTGGATGCCTTCTAGGCTATCGGTGACAAAGGCCACTCCGCAGGCTGCTAAACAGCCTTTCCCGCGCAAGAAGACTGAGAGGTGGCCCAT
The DNA here is from genome assembly GCA_030917395.1 of Cyanobacteriota bacterium erpe_2018_sw_21hr_WHONDRS-SW48-000092_B_bin.40. Lineage (GTDB taxonomy): Bacteria > Cyanobacteriota > Vampirovibrionia > Obscuribacterales > Obscuribacteraceae. The sequence goes on along the minus strand of JAUPUU010000042.1, from coordinate 2,804 downwards.
GGATACTTCGTGCTCTGAAAGATTGGTGATTTTTCCCTGAGTGACTGCATGGCGCAGTTCTTCAGAGCGCAACCAAATATCTTCTTCTTTCATGTTGGCAAGTTTGCCAAATGCCCAATACTGAAGAACTTTTAGTGAAACTTCTGGGTCCGCGTTTATATTCGCTGGAGTATTGGCCCAGAATCTCTGGTTGCCAATATTGTCGGCGAAGACTTGAGTCCATTGAGCTACTTTAGGATGGTTGATAGCATCAGCCAGTGTTAGTTCCACCAGTTCTGCTGGTGTAAGCACATACTTCAATTCTGCCAAAGCGACTGAGCCAGCCACTCTATGAATAATGTCGTTGACCCCTTCAATCGGTTGTCCGGTCAATGGGTCTCTGTTGCCATAAAGGCCAACTAATGTCTCCTGTGTCGATTCCCAATAACGGCTGGTATAGTCCTCTTTCGCCGGTATCACTGTAGTGGCAGGGGAAGCCGATGCTTTAGCGGTAGTTGCAACTTGGGTACTTGTGGAGCTTGGTGTAGACGACATAGAAACAGGCCGGTTTGCTGTTTTCTCTGAAGTGTTATCGCTAGGAGAATCTTCTTTAGAGGAATTTTCTTTGTTCTCAACTGTCAGCATTTATATGTGTTTCCTTCCTAGAGCAGAGATAAGGGGGAGCGGAGATACGGGGCGGGGGCGATAGTTTGTGCAGGGCGTTACTTAGTGCAGGGCTTAAGGTCGTGCAGGTCGAAGAGTCGAAGGGGTACTGAGCGTGGGCGTACGTAGGCTCGGTTGCGGTGAATCTATCTCGGGCGAGACAGGTACACGCATCAACTAGACCCCGCGAGGGCGGGGCTTTGTTGGAGCGTTGGGGCAAAGTTTCGCTGACTCATGAGTCAGTACTCACAAATCGAGATTTGTGATTGGAACTTTTTTGTTTTATGAGAGGTTTTTAGGACCTCTGCGCAAGATTTCGTTATGAATAATCTACTACCGGTAGGGTCACCTCCGCAACTAGCAAATTGATGTTCAAAAGGTGTTCAAAGTCTGAAATGTAATGGTGGGACTGCATTAGCGGGTTAGATAAAATCGCAAAATAGTCACTCCACCCCTAGTGTCGGTACTGCTATATGTGGTGTAGGTACGTCTGCTTGACAGCGCTCTGCCGTTCCCTCAAAGGCTGACAGGGCTTGAGGTCCGATAATTCGGTACCACGTTTGTATATGCGCTTGTGGTGGCGTTTGCGGTGGCTGATATATCTATGTATGCGTGGTGCTATAGATGGTGCGCGCTGGTGGCGTTGTTGGTGATTAGCGGCTGCTCATGCGTGTTTGTATATGCATCGACGCGCGTGAGAATATGTCCGATAAGTGTGAGAGCGCGATAATATTTATCGGCGCTAATTATCGGCCGTTCTCTGGCGTTATGGCTGCTTCTCGAACTTATATAGAATCCCTTGTTTTTTTAGCGTTCTTTTGCTCAGCTTCTATCGGTTGACTGATGTTTAGCTTTCGTTGTCTTTGCCCTTCTAAGAGCCAGCGAAATTTTGTTTGGAATTTCGCTGGCCTTTAGAAACTGCTCCAGCCGAACTACGAAACCCGATTGAACTTTTTTTGTGCAGTTTGACTTTGAACTTTTAGCCTAGTTTGTGCGTTGTTTGGAATATAAGCCAAGTCTAAGCAACGGGTAGAAAGCCATGTCTAGCTGTATCAGCAAGGTTCGCAAACACGTATCTTCGCTGGCTCCGGGAGCCCTCTTTAGTACGCAGGAATGTGTGCAGTATGGCTCTCGCACAGCAGTCGACCAGGCCATCTATCTGCTAGTCGATCTCAATATAATTGAAAGAATTGTGCGCGGGGTCTTTGTTGCAGTCAAAAGCCGAAAGCTTGAGTATTCTGCTGAAGAAGTAGCAGAAGTAAAAGCACGGGCATTCGGCAATTGTATAGTTCAGACCGGTGCTGCCTGTGCGAATGAACGAGGTCTAAACACTGAGTCAGATCTGAACGCAGAACCTGATATTAGTGATCAGAATTCCGACAGCAATGAGAAGAGCTACGCATTTTTGACATCTGGCCACTCAACCCGTTTTCGCTTTGGTGAAGGTTATATTTACTTGCGAAAATGCAACGGTCGCAAGATACAACTTTCAGATAGTAATGTTGGCAAAACCATTCGAGCGCTCTGGTATGTACAGCAAGCAACTCTCACTGTGGAAGCTATCTATGGGCAAATTTTATCCTTCGATCGCGGTGATTTTTACGAGTTGGTTAGCAAAGCACGGTTCATGCCAGCCTGGTTGAGAGACAAGATCTCTACTGCTTTCAGCATCCGTTGGCAGCGCCTTGTGTTTGAACAGACGATAAAGCAAAAGGAATTATGTTTGCTAGATAGCTCGGCATAGCGTCTACAGATGTGGTGACCACATTTTGACTGAATGGAAGGAGCTCATAGAAAATAGTTAGATTCCATTTTATGTCAATTTTATACTGAATCCCCCATGCTGGTTTGATACAGGGAAAGGAGGTTGGCGTGCTGGCACCGTATGTAATACCGTTTGGGTTGGTGGCGTTGGTCCCAAGCTCAACTGGCGCAGGCGGCAATGGAGCGCAGCTTGACGTTAAGCAATTTGATTCGCAGAGCAGGCTTACTGCGATTCAGTTGGATGAGCGAAATAAAGATCCTTATGATGAGCCGGAAACACAGAACCCTTATGGTTCAAGTCCTCGCAGTCCGGATCCTCACGGCTGTAACCCGCACGATGAGCAGCATGACCGGAATATGCCAGCTAATGATCCAGACCGGTACTTGAAATAGGCACC
>JAUPUU010000372.1 GCA_030917395.1 Cyanobacteriota bacterium erpe_2018_sw_21hr_WHONDRS-SW48-000092_B_bin.40 | reverse complement strand
GCCGGTTGGAATTGACTCCACAACTCTAGCCATTCGGCGCGAGCAATGGTTTCTTCTACTTCCAACTTTTTCACCAAGGCGTGCAAGAATTGCTCTCTTTCTAGCAAAGCGCGCAGTGCCATGCGAGAAGCTGTAGCTAGCTTGCGTAAAATTTCTTGGTCAATTTGGTTGCTTGACTCGTCTGACAGGCCGTAAGCACCAGCACCCATGCCCATTTGACGACCCAGGTTAGGGTTGTCTTCATCGGCACCAACTGAGATAGTACCTAAGTCAGACATGGCGAACTTGGTTACCATCATTTTGGCATAGTTGTATGCTTGCTCTAAGTCGTTGCTGTTGCCGGTGGTGGCAGTACCAGTAAACAAACGTTCTGATATTGTTGCCCCTACAGCGCAAGCAATTTGACCTAGCAGAGCCTCTTCGGTTTTGAAGTTGATGTTTGAATCGGGAGTGGCTTGCATATGGCCACCGGTACCAGCGGCACCAACAATAGTTAGACGACGCATGGCGTTGCCCCATTGCTCTGCCCAACCTCTACCAGAAGCCAAATAGCGTTGATAACCAACTTCTGTCACCACGCCATGACCACCTTCGTGGTAAGCCAGCATGGTTTTGACTGCAGGGTCTTGTCTGCGTGAGCTGCTTTTTGCTGCCAGAGCTTTCATAGTTCCTTCTATGATGGCATCTTCGACGTCGGCCGAAGTAACTTCTTCAGGCAGCTTCGCGCCTAATTTCTTGGCAGCATTAACGCGACGCAGCATCAAGATCACTGAACGGTTCATCAACTCAGCAATGTCAGCACCAGAAAAGCCGTAGGTACTGTTGGCAATGTGATCGAAATCGACATCTTTGCCGAAATTTTTGCCCTTGCGGTGAATTGCCAGAATCAGTTTTCTAGCGTGTAAGTCAGGAGATTCGACAGTGATGTTTTTAGTCAAGCGTCCCGGACGCAGCAAAGCTTTGTCTAGCACGTCTGCTCTGTTGGTAGCAGCAATGACGTAAACGCCTAGCTTCCTTTCGAAGCCATCTAGTTCGACCAGCAATTGGTTCAGAGTTTGCTCTCTTTCATCGTTGCCACCACCCATACCAGTGCCACGTTGTCTGCCCACAGCATCGATTTCATCAATGAAAATGATACATGGCGCGTGCTCAACGGCATCTTTGAACAAGTCGCGAACTGCTTTAGCACCCATACCAACAAACATTTCGACAAAGTCAGAACCCGAAATGGTTATGAAGGTTACGCCAGCTTCACCTGCGATACAGCGAGCCAGCAGAGTTTTACCGTTACCTGGTTCACCCACCATTAGAGCGCCTCTAGGCATAACACCGCCATGTTCGGTCAATGCTGTTGGATTTTGCAAGTACTCGATAATCTCAACACTTTCGAGTTTGGCTTCATCGTTGCCTGCGAATTTGTCGAGCTTTTCAGTTATTGTGCCTTTGGGGTAAATGCGGTGTTTAGGCGATTTCTTCTTACTTTGGGCCATGGGGTTTTGAGTCATCATATAGACCCAGACGCCAATGATAATGAACATGCCGCCGTAACCAGCCAGAAATGAGACAAAACCCCCATTGCCTTCGTCAGGTATTAATGGTGGTTGATAGGTGCCATCGACTTCGATGTTTTTAGCCTTGGCAGCTTGTTTAATTTCGTCATAGCCTCCGGGAGGTGTTCCTGCCGTTACTGAGGGTTTGCCTTTGAACTCTATGGTAACAACGGGGTTGCCGAAAGTGTCGTTGCCGAAGACCACTGCATTGACAGAGTCGTCGCTTTGAACGGCTTTCAGTGCTTCGTCGTAGGTGGCAACTGAGCTGCCCAGTAGTGGGTTCATCGAAGGCGCTGAAGGACCGGCGATCTGAAAAAGCAGATACAGTGCAGCAACGCCGACGAATCCGATCAGCCAGTTTGTAGGCGAGTTCGGATCTTTGTTTGGTTCTTTGTTTGGATCTTGGTTCTCGTTCATGTTGGTATCCTCTAAGGCCCTCCGAAGCTGGCGTATGCTCGGCTAGGAGGGCTGGAAAAAGCGCAAATTGGAACGCGCCAACGTCTAAGGAGACAGTGACGCATCGTGGGGCCATCATTCTCAACTTCTCTACGTCAGAAACAACCACACCTGGGTGCAGTTGTTATCGGAGATAGAGGGTGTATTTGAGTGGGTTTGAAATGGAGATGACTTCTTTAAGAAAAAGTGAAGAGACGAATGGCTAGTTCTCACCCTATAGAAGCCTTCGGGTCAGAGGCAATCAGAACTTGTTGGAAACTGATAGATTCTTCTGGCTCAGTTGGCGCGCGCGAAACGCTTGCCTCTGCTCTTCATGGGTCACTTGGTTAGGGGCGTAGTGAGCGCCCTGGTGCAGAGCTCCACAGTGCTAACTGAAGCAGTCCGCTTTGTGTTCGATTGCTGGGTCACTTGCAGCTAGGGCTATGGCAACAGGAAAGCCAGGCACTACTTGTTTCCTTTCTTTCCCTTCTCTTCTTTGGCTTTGGCGGCCTCAGCCTGTTCTTTTTCATGGCGTCTAATCCAATCATCTTCCAATGATTTGCCCCGGGCTGTTAGACCGCCAGCGGTGTTGGTAGACGTGGGCATGTGATGCACAGCATCGTGTCGAGCTTTGAGCTGTTCTAGTTCTGTGCCAGAACTGTTGCTTGCCTCGTTGTTTGTGGCAGCCGATTTTTGGTCGGTTTCGCTCATGGGTTTACCTTCAATTTGATGGTTATTGTGTTGGTGGTTCGGCTTGCTCTTGTTTCTGTTCTTGTTTATTTTCTGGCGCCGAGCACTGGGCACAGGGCGTAGCTTGACCAGGAACGAAGTGGCAGAAGCTTGGTGGAGTCAGGGCCAGTTCGCTTGGTGCTGCCATTCCCAAAGAAACGCAAAGTTGAATTGCTTGTTCAACGCTCATGTCTGAGTCACTTACTGCTTCAGCCGGGAAGGCTACGACTAGACCGCTGATGGGGTTTGGTGGAGTAGGAATGAAGACCAGTACATATTTGGCACCGTTTGCTGTGTTTGTAATTTCATTGGTAACAAAAGCAATGGTCAAGCCACCGCCCGCAACAAAAGGCACAAACACTACTCTTTTGAATTTGCTAGTACTGTCTGAACTACCAACCATGTCAATGATTTTTCTCAGCGAACCATAGACTTTACCGACGCCCCGGATCTTGAGAATTTTCTGTTCAAGCCATTTGAAGATACTGTTGCCGATGCGCCAAGAGACGACTGCTCCTAAGCAATAGAACAACATAATCACTAGCAGTAAACTAAAGACCGGATTGTGCGAAATACCGGCAGCCTCAGGGTTGAATGAGCCCCAAATTGTAGCCACCAGGCTGCCTAGCCAGCCATCGGCGATACCGAGAGCTAGTTTAAATCCATAAATGAGAGCGGCAAAGGGAAAGAAGACCATGGCGCCGCGGAGCATTCGTTGTTTGAAGTGGCTAGAAAAGTTGGTTTGTGATGTTTGCATAGGGATGCTTCTCAATGTTGATGTGAAATGGCCGTCTGTCTAGCAGAGCCAGACAGACGTAGTTGGTAATGGCGCTAGCCTGAGGCAAGTTAGCCGACTAATGCACTCTCAAGCAGTTCAGCCTGTTGGCTGACATGCAAACCGTGGTAGCCCACAGCCGGTGAAGCTGCTGCGGGGCGGCCGACGTAACGAAGGCGCGCCACACCCGGTAGGGATTGTTCAACCAGGGCACTGAGGGGCTCAAGTAAATAGCTCCAATAACCTTGGTTTTTTGGTTCGTCCTGAGCCCAGATCATGGTGTCAGCGTTAGGGTAGAGTTTAAGCTCTGCCTTAATTGCTTCCGCTGGCAGGGGGTACAGCTCTTCAATGCGTATGATGGCAACGTCAGTGATGCTCCGCTTAGCCGCTTCGGCTACTAGATCGAAGTAGATTTTGCCGCAGCAGGCAATGACACGCCTAACTAATT
>JAUPUU010000371.1 GCA_030917395.1 Cyanobacteriota bacterium erpe_2018_sw_21hr_WHONDRS-SW48-000092_B_bin.40 | reverse complement strand
GTACTTCGCCTTGCAACTTTATATATTGCCGAAACTCGGCATCCCTACCTGTATGTCTCGTAGCTGCTCGGTCGAGCAGCCCAAGACAAAAACAGCTGAGCCAAAGCAAGATGAATTTGTGCAGCAAGAATCAATTGAGTCAAACTCTGGTAACGGCAAGCAGGCGAGTAAAGTCGACTAAGTTTAGTCGCGGGCTAGCTGTCTGCGCTCTAATTGCGATTTTTGCACAGACGGCTGAAATTAGTCTGTTAATTAGGCCTGTGCAGGCAGCCGAAACTTGTGACATCGGTTCACCTTGTCTTGCCGATCCAGCCTGTGTAGTTGTAGGCAATAGCCATATTCTTGAATGGAAAAGTAAGACACCAGCAAAGATTGTGGTGGTATGTATTCACGGTCTAGGTCTCTGCGCCATGGCCTATAAACCCCTAGCGAAACAATTTTCCGATGCGGGAATTGCTGGCTATAGCATAAACGTTCGCGGTTTTGGACCCGATAGAGATAAGGCCGACCGTGCCAAGTTAAATTGTATTGATACCGTTGGTGATATCGGCAAGTTGTTGGTCGATATTCACAAACAATATCCTGACTACAAAGTATTTTTAGTTGGGGAGTCTATGGGAGGGGCTCTGGCACTAAGAGCTGCTGCAGAGAATGCCGATCTCGTTGACGGAGTGGTTTGTTCTGCCCCCGCTTGGAAGTTACTAAAGATGCGAAGCACTGCCGTCAAAGGTATCTTTGAGCTTTATCTCTTTCATAGCCGTCGGCCTGGCATTGCTTCACGCGGTGTGATTAAGCAAGCTACCAGCGACCGTGAACTAGCAGAGCACTGGTTAACTGGGTCGTCGCACAAGATGAAACTTACACGCAAAGAAGCTTTCGACTTTGTGCGGTTCGTTTCCAAGACAGATAGTTATGCAAAAAAAATAGAGATGCCAGTGCTGGTGATGCAAGGGCTCGATGACCATCTGGTCTCGCCAAAGGCCGTAGCTGAACTCTTCGGTGATATGCCTGCCAGAAGTAAAGAGTTTCTGATTGATGCTAAAGGCGAGCATCTTTTGCTTGAGGAAGGAAATTTTTCACCAGCCCTGATAGAGAAATTGATTTCTTGGCTCAAGGCCGACCACTCTTCAGATCGTTCTCCCACACTGATTACTATGATCAACGAACAGTCTCTGTCCACTCCTGAGGCTCATCGTTTGCAGCGCTTGCTGAAAGTAGCTAATAACAATTATGCCGATGGCAACTACACTGTTTGCTGGACCGGTGCTGTGAAAAATGTGCATCAGGGCCTAGACTTTAGTGGCAAGATTGCTTTGTCACCGTTGGCTGAATTGCCTCACCTTTACGCCGTTGGTCCTTTAGCGAATTTACGGGGTGAAGTGACAATTTGGGACGGCAAGCCCTTGATTGCTCGGGTGATTAGTAGCCAAGTAAAAGTTGATAATGATCTCAAAGGCAAGGCCTGTTTTTTAGTCTATGCTTCAGTCGAGCGGTGGCAGACTACTACGCTGTCTTCTGCTGTGACGGCTAGCGAGATTGATCAAATTGTGAAAAATACCGCTACTAAATGCGGTATCAATGTTGATCAGCCTTTTCCTTTCTTGATCGAAGGCGTGGCTAAGTCTGCTCGCTATCATGTCATGAATAGAACTGAGTCAACACCGCCAAGTCCAGGCCCGGAGTCGCATGAAAAGGCCAAAGTGCGCTTTACCATTGAAGATAACCCAGTCAGTATTCTTGGATTTTATTCTGAGCATCACCAGGGTATCTTTACTCACCACTCAAGCTTTGTTCACATGCATGTTAAAGCTGGCGATGATAAGATTGCCGGGCACCTTGAAACTATCGAATTAGAGCCTGGGGCGCGCTTGTTGCTACCGCTAGTGCTACCGAACTGAAGCTGTCGCCGCAGGCAAATTCTGAGGTTTGCCGCCTAGCATTTTTTCTAAGCCCGACGTATCGCTCGGGGGCTCAGCTAGCCATGGCACTACGGCCACGCGTTGGCTTAGCTGCTCAACTTCGGCGATGTATTCCTGTTCATTGTTACGGCGGGCTTGCAGGACCGGGTTAGTTGTTTGCGCTGCCGATAGTGATTGATTGATAATCCAGGCAAATGGATGTATATCTGCTCTAGCCAGGTCTTCTTGTAGGTGCTTAGCCTCATGCACGGGAGTCGCTTCTGGCAAGGTGATAAGTAGTATGCGAGTAAAATCAGGATCCCGTAGTCTGGGCAATAGATTAATGACAGAGTCGGGCATATTGCTAGATTGGCGCAAGACTTCTTTGTGATAGGCCTGGGCTGCATCTAGCAACAAAATTGTGTGTCCTGTTGGGGCGGTGTCGAGCACGACAAAACCGTCTTGCCCTTCAGCCACAATATTGGCGAAACTTCTAAAGACAGCGACTTCTTCGGTGCAAGGAGAGCGCAAATCTTCGTCTAGGAGTGCTCGTCCTTGCTCGTCGAGATTTTCGCCAGCACTTTGCATTATTTCTCTTTGGTAAGACTTGGTTTCGGCAGCGGGATCAATGCGACTAATGGTCAAGTTTGGTACTGGATTTTCTACCACCCATAACAAATGAGCTGCCGGGTCTGTCGTGCTCAGGCGCACAGCGTGGCCTCTTTTGGCAAGCTCTACAGCTATGGCTGCCGCGATGCTGGTTTTGCCAACACCACCTTTGCCCATGGTCATAATTACGCCTTTGCCGGATGTTTCTAGTTCATTGACAATGCTCAGAAGTGCTGGTGGCAGTTGAGCTCTTGCTTCCGATTCGGCGCATTGATTCGTCGCCGCTGTGGACTGAAACATATTTCTTAGTGCGGCAACGCCAAGCAGGGCCTTGGCGCTCAGTAATATTTCCTGGCGGGGCAGTTCAACTAATTCTTTTGGCATTGAGGTTCTGGCTGTTTGTTCACGCTTTGAGAAGGCTGCCGCTATAGCATCGCCAGTGGTGTCGTTCTTTAAGACACCATTGAGGATAAGACATTGATTGGCAACTCCAATGGCACGCAGTTCTCTGCTTGTATTGGCAGCTTCTCTTAAGGCTGATTGTTCCGGGCGAGCAACCAGTACAAGAGTTGTGCGTGTGGCATCCATCAGTGTGCTTACTGAGGAAGCATATATGTTTTCTTGTTGTTGCAGTCCTGCTAGTGGGCCAAGGCAAGAGGTGCCAGTGGTATTACTCTCAATGAATGTCGACCATGACTTTGGTAGGGAGAGTAGGCGCATTGTATGGCCAGTTGGGGCGGTATCGAAAATAACGTGGTTGTAGTTGGCTGTTTTTTCGTCGTCACCAAGCAACTTGGCAAATTCGTCGAAGGCTGCAATCTCAGTGGTGCACGAGCCGGAGAGCTGCTCTTCCATACTCTTCAGGCTAGCCTCGGGCAAGAGGCCACGGTACGGCCCTATCAATCTTTCGCGATATTCGCAGGCCGCTGCTTCGGGGTCGATGTTGAGAGCATCGAGGCCATGCACGTCAGGCACAGCAGTGGGCGTGCGCCTGAGAGTGACGTGTAGTACTTCGTCAAGGTTTGAGGCTGGGTCAGTGCTGACAAGTAGAACTCGCTTGCCTTTGTCTGCCAGGGCAATGGCCACAGCGCATGATACTGAGGTTTTACCAACCCCACCCTTGCCGGTGAAGAATATATATTTAGTGGCTTGTTCAACCAGGTTCATGGCCGCTCCTTTAATTAGCAACAGGAAGACTTCTTGTCTGCTTCTTCCTTTTCAGCTGGTGCGCTGCAGCATCCTGAAGCGGCTGAGGTTTTTGCAGACTCTGAAGTAGTAGGCTCGGCCTGCTGAACAGTAAATTTCAGCCCACTGCTCGTTTCTTTTTGGTTTTCGCTGGCTGAGTAATCTAAATTTGTAAGCTCTGCTAGCTTTTCTCTTGTTGGATATACGCCCTGGGTTGCGATTTTACCGTCAATAAGAATAAGTGGTAGGCACTCGTTACCGTCTTTCTTCAGGGCCGCTGTCACTATTACATTGCTGACAAAAGCCTGGGTTTGCTGCGAGAGATTATAGCGTTCTACTTCAACGCCCAGGCGTTTGAGCCAGTCGAGATCGGCGGTGAAATTTACTAGAGCTGGGTCTACTCCTGGTCCGCAAATGCCTGTTGAACAGCACATTGGCGGGTCGAATACTTGAATTTTCATGGCTTTGCTCCTGTCGCTGAATTGGCAAGACTCTTGAATTTAGTCTCTGTTCCTTGCTTGCAAGTAATTAACTTTGATTTTCTGGAAGTCCTTTTTCGTACCATTGTTTGCTGCTGTTGACGATTTTAACAACGGCAAGCATTACTGGCACTTCAATTAGCACACCAACAACGGTGGCGAGTGCTGCCCCTGAATTGAAACCAAATAGGCTTATGGCCGTTGCCACAGCCAGTTCGAAAAAGTTACTGGCTCCGATTAAGGCAGAGGGGCCAGCGATACAGTGAGCAACTCCGAAATGTTTGTTCAACAAGTAGGCAAAAGTGGAGTTGAAAAAGACTTGAATCAAAATCGGCACAGCCAACATCGCTATTACTAGTGGTTGCTTGAGAATGGCTTCGCCTTGAAAAGCAAAGAGCAAAATAAGAGTAGTTAGTAGAGCTGACAGCGAGACCGGGTGAAGAAATTCAAGAGTCTTGTCAAAGCTGCTCTGCCCTTGTTTGAGTAATAGTTTTCTCCACAGCTGGGCAAACAGAACTGGTATTACAATGTAAAGACCAACTGAAATTAGCAAGGTATCCCAGGGTACTGTTATGGCCGATAAGCCCAGTAGTAGTCCTACTATTGGTGCAAAGGCGAAAATCATAATTAGGTCATTAACAGCTACTTGTGAGAGCGTGAAGTAAGGGTCACCCTTAGTTAGTTGGCTCCAGACAAAGACCATAGCCGTGCAAGGTGCGGCGGCTAGCAAAATTAGTCCGGCTATGTAGCTATCGATTTGTTCAGGGGGAAGGTATGGTGCAAAGACGACGCGAATAAATATGTAAGCAAGAAAGGCCATAGAAAATGGCTTTACCGCCCAATTTATAAACAGAGTTACAGCAATGCCCTTCCAGTGGCCTTTGACTTGGCCGAGGGCGCTGAAGTCAATTTTTAAAAGCATCGGTACGATCATTAGCCAAATCAAGAAGCCAACAGGTATATTAACTTTGGCGATCTCAAGTGAACCGATAAATTTTACTGGCTCTGGCAGCAGTTGCCCCAGAACAATTCCCGCACCAATACAAAGAAAAACCCAGACAGTGAGCCAACGTTCGAAGAAGCCTATGCTTGGTTGCTCGACCATTATTTTGTCCTGCTATCTGATTGGGCTGCCACGCCTAGTTCCCGGACGAGATTTTTTACCAGTTGTTCCACTTCGTTTCGAATTTCGCGAACGCGCTCAATTGGCTGCCCTTTGGGATCTTGCAAAGCCCAGTCTGCTCTCTTTAGCCCTGGAATCATGGGGCAGGTTTCACCACAGCCCATGGTGATGAGCATGTGGGCGTCTGCTGCCAGTTCGTCGGTGAGCAGTTGTGGCTTAACTTCAGAGAGATCTATACCCTCTTCTTTCATTATTTG
>JAUPUU010000370.1 GCA_030917395.1 Cyanobacteriota bacterium erpe_2018_sw_21hr_WHONDRS-SW48-000092_B_bin.40 | reverse complement strand
CTTTAGCAAGCAAAAATAAAGGTCTGGCAGCGCCAGACTTAAGAGAAGTTAGTGCTAGCAAGCCTCAATAATTTATTAGTTTACGGCCGCTCTTGAGCTAGAGCCGTTACTATGTGATTGGCAATCAGTTTTCAGCTTTCAGTTTTGAAACTTGATTAGCCCGTCACTACCCTAAACAGGTCACTCAATGCTTGGCGCCAATGAAAATAAGCTCAACGAAGAGCAAATAAGAAAAGCCCTCAGTACGGTCATGGATCCTGACCTGAACATCGATGTAGTCACTCTCGGAATGATCTCCGACATCAAGATTACTGGCTCAAAAGTGTTTTTCAAACTAACACTGACAACACCGGCCTGCCCAGTTAAGGAGCGCCTCGAAGGCGAATGCCAAGACGCTGTCAAAGCCTTAGATGGTGTTGAAGAAGTCGAAATGGAATCAGCAGCCCAAGTGGCTGGACAACGCCGCAATGGCAAAGAACCAGTCAACGGCATCAAGCAAATTATTGCCGTTACCTCAGGTAAAGGCGGCGTAGGTAAATCAACTGTATCTTGCAACCTGGCTGTGGCACTAGCTAAGCTCGGCGCCAAAGTCGGTTTACTCGACGCTGATATTACTGGTCCAAATATTCCATTGATGATGGGAGTTGATGCCTATCAACCCACCGCCAAAGACAACCGCATTGTGCCAGCGGAAAATCATGGCGTTAAATGCATTTCGATGGCTTTCTTTGTCTCCCAAGACACACCATTAATCTGGCGTGGACCAATGCTAGACAAAGCTATCAAACAATTTTTGCGCGACGTTGAATGGGGCGAACTCGATTATCTTATCGTTGATATGCCACCAGGCACAGGCGACGCCCAGCTGACCATGGTGCAAGCCACTCAGCTTTCCGGCGGCGTCATCGTCACCACCCCACAAGATGTTGCCTTGCTCGATGGCCGCAAAGGTTTAGCAATGTTTTCGCAAATGGAAGTGCCAATCCTCGGCTTCGTCGAGAATATGAGCTACTTCCAGCCTAAGGGTTCAAGCGAACAGTACGAAATCTTTGGTCGTGGCGGCGGTAAGCGCTTAGCCGAAGAGCACCAGGTACCTTTCTTGGGCGAAATACCACTCGACCCAGAAGTGCGCATTGGCGGAGACCAAGGGGTGCCAATCGTAGCTGGCGACCCAGACTGCGCTGTATCAAAGGCCTTCATTGAAATAGCCAAACAAGTAGCGGCTCAGGTCAGCATTCAATCGAGAGCTGAAGTTGCCACTGCGGCAGCAGTTTAGACTGAATGCCGTTTAGATTAGGTCAGCAGTTTAGTTAGCGACTGTGGTTTAGCTAGAAGCTATATATAAATAGGTAATAGTAAAAACTAGCAGCGGACAAAGTAAGAAAATTAAAGCCCTCTCTTAGAAATCTAAGCGGGGGCTTTACTACATGGTGATTCGGGCTATTATGTTGGCATCAGCAGAGATTTTCATCCAAAATTTCGCTGCTATGGCAGAACACTACAACGACTCCATATACGGTGCATGCTAAAAAGTATACAGATTAGAGATTTCGCCCTGATTGAAAAAACTCAGGTCGACTGGACAGCCGGATTAAATGTTCTCACCGGTGAGACTGGAGCGGGAAAATCCATTTTGATGGATGCTCTCAACGCGGTCTTAGGCGGCAAAGTACCATCCTCAATCATCCGTCCCGGTGCCGACAAAGCCAATCTCGAAGCAGTCTTTGTACCCAGCTCTCAGGTGATTGCCTGGCTGAAAAAAGAAGAGCTAATAGACGAAGAAACAGCCGAGCAAGCAGAACTTACAGTCGCTCGCGAAATTGGTAAAAGCGGTTCTAAAATTCGCATCAACGGCACCCTGGTAAATCATAATTTGCTAGGTGAGTTGCGCACCATGCTCATTACCGTGCACGCCCAGCACGAAGCACGCACACTGATGTCTTCGCAGTCACAGCTAGAACTTTTAGACGGCCTGGGAAGCGACAGTCACACTAAAATTTTAGAGAAAGTACGCACCCTTTACGCTCGCAAAAAACAATTGCAAGACGAGCTAGATTCGCTCACCATGTCAGAAGATGAGCGCCTGCGCAAACTTGATTTTTCCAAATTTCAATTAAATGAACTAGAACAAGCAGAACTGAGCGATCCAGCCGAAGACGAAGAACTGGCTCGCCAGGTCAGCGTTTTAAGCAATGCTATTGAACTAAAACAGCAAGCTGAAGCTGCTCAAGATGCTCTTACCGGCTCCGATTCAGATAGTTCGGTCTGTGCCGTTGATCTGATTCAAAAAGCCATGTCTGAAGTAGAAAAAGCCCTGCGCTTTGACTCTAGCCTTGACTCTATCCACGAAGCCCTGAGCGGCGGCCTGGCTAGCCTAGAAGAAGCCTCTACAGCCTTGCGTCGCTACGCCGACAAGCTCGATACCGATCCCGATACCCTAATCGATTTAGAAAACCGCCTTAATTTGATAGCCACTATCAAGCGCAAATACGGGCCGCATTTAAGCGACGCCATTGCCAAGCAAGAAGAGCTTAGCCATGAACTAGAAAAACTAGAAAACGGCTTGAAAGAAACCGAAGGCTTAGCCAAAGAAATAGCTGACGTAGCAAGCGAGCTACAAAACAAAGCCGCCGATCTATCTAAAGGAAGGCTAAAGCTAGCCAAGACCTTGTCAGCGGCCGTAGAAAAAGAATTAGTAGATTTGGGCATGGAAAAATGCCGCTTTGAAATTGCCTTTAGCCAACTGGCCGAAGCCGGCCCTAACGGCATCGACAAAATTGACTTCTTAATCGCCCCCAACCCTGGCCAACCAGCCATGCCCCTGGGCAAAATTGCCTCCGGCGGCGAGCTATCACGCATCATGCTGGCCATTAAGACCATCTTTGCCGCCGCTGACCAGGTGGCCACCGTCATATTTGATGAAATAGATACCGGCCTCTCCGGCCGCGTGCTCAATGCCGTGCGCGACAAACTTTCAAAACTATCCCGCTCACAACAGATACTTTGCATCACCCACCAGCCAATTGTTGCTTCAGTGGCTGACAACTATCTAGAAGTAAAGAAAGAACATTTAGCCGATCGCACGATTGTTACAGTCAACATTCTTGATGATGAAATGAGACTTAGATCTCTTGCCGCCATGGCCAGCGGAAACGCCAATGAAGAGGCCTCGCTTAGCTTTGCCCGCTCTCTCATAGATCAAGCGGCAGCGGTTCGCGCCCTACCCTAATATCAATTGTGCTTTATATTTAGGCATACAAGCACAATGTTGATTGACATAAAGCCATCAACTTCAATAGAATCAACCGTTGCTGTCCGGCTTTTCCAGCCTGCACAGTTTAAATTGGGGCGTCGCCAAGTGGTAAGGCATCTGGTTTTGGTCCAGACATTCCGAGGTTCGAATCCTTGCGCCCCAGTTTCATCTTTTCATCCAGAAAAGTTCTACGAAATCATCCAAAGTTTTACCTAAGGAATTGAGCGGGTTATGGAGAAAATCAAACTAGGCGTCGCCAAACGCGAAGCCAAAACCCCGAAACAATTGAGACGTGAAGGCAACGTGCCTGCGACTCTTTATGGTCGTGGTATTCCCTCTGAGAGCTTGCAAATCAATGCTCGTGAGTTTGGTCGCCTTCCAGCTGCCGCTTACTCGCACATGATTGAGCTTGAATCTGCAGAAGGAAATGTCAACGCTATCATTAGACAAGTAGCGAGACGTTCAACTCAAGATTTCGTCTATAACATCGAACTCTACAAAGTAGACCTTCAACGCAAAGTTTCAGTGACAGTTCCAATCAAATTCGTTGGCGCGTCGCTAGCTGTTAAAGCTGGCGCCAAGCTCGAAGAGAACTATCAAGAAGCCAACATTGAATGCCTACCTGCTGAAATTCCAGATTACATCGAAGTAGACCTGACTGCTCTAGAAGTAGTTGAAGCAGCCATTCACTTCGGCCAAGTACAAGTGCCCGCCGGAATCACTATTCTCAACCCACACGACGAGATTGTGGTCAAAGTTGTCGCTCCTAAGGTTGTTGCCCCAACTGCTAAAGAAGCAGCTGCCGCAGCCGCTAAATAGAGCGCTGACTGAAAAAATTAAAAGCGTCGGCTCTAGGGTCGGCGCTTTTTTGTGTCTAGTTTTGTCTGATTCGTGAGCAAAATATTTAGCGACGCTAAATTAAACAGTCAGTCTACTGATAATTGGCAAACAAATCGCCAGCTGGCCAATCTTTCACATCGTTGAGCAATGCGCGAATTTTATTGACGGCTACTGGCGCCGGATTAGCATCGTCCCCGTTGTCGGAGGCACCACCATTGAACTGCACGCAAAAATCAACACCGTTGCTCATGTGGACAATTTGACAGTGAACACCAGGCTTGGCACCATCTTTCATGAAAGAAATTCCGCCAGGCATTTGCCGCACTGTATCCAGGCCCAAACCGAAGTGCTTACCATCTTGATCACTTTGCATTG
>JAUPUU010000369.1 GCA_030917395.1 Cyanobacteriota bacterium erpe_2018_sw_21hr_WHONDRS-SW48-000092_B_bin.40 | reverse complement strand
TGTCTTTTGCGCCAAGCACCACATATAGTGCTAATCGCAGCGCCTCAAGTATATGATCCTGTGCGAAAAAAGGCTACTTGCCTTTAAAAAACCAGCTAGAGAACTTTGCCCACCAGCCGCCTTTATGCTGGCTATCTGTTAGCAGCTTTAATTGCTGGTCTTGAGCTTCAATCTGAGCTTTCAAATAACCAATAGTTGCACTGGCGGCTTGCAAATCTTTGTCCTTAGACAGCAAAAGTTCGTCTTTCTCGCGCAAATAATCAAATAGCTTGTCAGCCAAAGCAGTAGTCTCGGTAGACTGAACGGTAACCGAGTCTTTGTCCGAGCTGTCCGCGGTGTCCATCCTGACCGAGTCTTTGTCCGAGCTGTCCGGGACGTCCACCCTGACCGAGCCCTTGTCCGTCCGGGCGACCGGGTTAACTCTCCACTCCAAACCGTTTGGACCGGGCATCTTACTTCCGTCCAAGGTGCCATCTTGCAACCGTCGCCTGATAGTACGAACAGATACACCAAAGAAAGCAGCAGCTTCCTGTGGTGTCCAATAAATATCCGTGACCGAGTCTTTGTCCGAGCTGTACTCAGTGTCCACCCTGACCGAGTCACTGTCCGCCTGAGCGTCCGAGCCATCAAACAGATCGTCCAAACCGTTAAGGCTGGCACTCTCTATCGTCTGATAATCACGGGCGGTATCACTCATAAGCAAAAGTATAGCCATGAAACCCAAGCAGGTCCAGACTTTTAATATCCCTGGTATATACACAAAAAAAATACGACGACTTATAGTAAAATGAGAAAGAAAAAAAATGCTCCCACAAATCCCGTATGAGCGGTTTTTGTGATTCATGGGAGCACATAGTAAAAACCGTATTGCCAGAACAATAAACAAGTTGCAATATGTAAGTAGCGACTTAGCTTATTACAGGTGAGATCTCAATGTTTGCTATCGGTACACTGAAACCATACTACCGAACTGTTGCCTACCTATGTGTTCCACTAGCGACAGTTGGGATTATTTCAATTTGGAATTGCTTAAAAGAAGAACCAAATTGCTCACATTGCAAGTCCAGTCAGGCTGTTTATTGCAGCAAGGCGAATAGAGATCCTAACATTACCGACATTAGGAATGGAGGTGTCGTTCAAGAATGGACCTGCGATTCTTGTCATCAAAGCTGGAACCGTATCCTTGCTGTTAACTTGAATCGCCAACGTGGATATGGCTGTACCCAAGTCGTCTATTATTAGCAAATCGAAAAAGAAAGTTGGGTGCATTGCAAACCGCGCACCCAACTTAGTCTTATTGCTGACCTTTTACTTTGTTGCAGCAGGCGGGCTGGCAATTAGATTTGACATAGCGGCTTTAAGTTGAAGCATCGTATCCAAAGCCTTTTCCAATTCTGGCTCTACCTGATAAGAAGGTGGATTGCCTGTCAGGAAAGATTCGACGTGTTCAAACATTGCAGCAAACAGCTCACCTTCTTTATGTGCAATACCTGGAAATCTGGCGTCGAATCGTTGACTATTCGACAAGGTCGGGTAATTAGTGCAAGTTGCTTGATAGAAAACAGTAGCACAAGGCAACCCATCCATGGTTGCAAAATCAGGTGCAATAAGGTTCTTCCAAGCACTTTGGCTTGAATAATTAGTCAGACCAGGCCCCCAGATATAATCCAGATTGTGCCCAAGTTCATGTACAAGAGCCGCTACCATAATAGTTGGACTTCCACTAAGAGTAGCGTTGTCCCCGTTGCTGCTTGAGAGGAACGTCGAAGACAAACGCAGCCAGCTCACGTAGCTAATTCCATACTGATTATTGTATGGTCCGGTTTGCTGCAAACCGAAAAAACTCTGATGTGCTAGCAGACTGTTAAAAGCGAAAACGCCGACCTTAGGAGCAGCCGGAGGCGGGGAGATCAGGTTAGCTAACTGGTTTTGGATTGTGGTAGGAAGTGAAGCCCCTGCACTAACAAGGGTTGGAATATTGGCCCCGCTATCAGGCGTGATACAGTCCCAGCCGACTTTGGGATAAACAGCAGCCACTGTTTTCCACTGGTGACACGTTACGGAGTTCAGCGAAATTGCTCCCATATCTGTCACAGTATTGCTGCTACCGCCATCAACGTAGAACACATAAGGCACATTAATCGCTATGTTCGGATCGGTTGTGGTTGGGGTTCCCGTTGCTTTGCTAATGCTTACACTTCCCCCTTTGCCTGTTTGGTTCGAATCAACATTGCCTCTTGCTTCAAATTTGGCAGTAGTCACATTAATTGGTTGAGTGTTTGGATCAACCGAGACAATGATTTTGCCACCGTTGCCGCTCGCGCCGCCGCCATTGGAGAGAATCTTGGCGTTGTCGGTCGTAATTGGACCAAGGTTGTTGATAGTGATTTCATTACCATCACCAGTTCCAGCAGTAGGATCACCTGATGCTGAAATAGTAGACCCATCAAGAGTCATGGTATTGAACGAGTTAGAAGCCAGAGTGATAGTACCCGCTTTGCCAGAACCCTTGCCGTCAGCTCGCAGCTCACCAGTTACTTTGAGTTTGCCCAGATCGTGCAGATTAATGGTTCCGCCAGCAGCGTTGCCACCGCCTGAGACATCAATGCCTAATCCGTCGACAGTAAGATCGCCGGTATAGCGCATTTCCACCGTACCACCCTTATTGGTGTTGGTGTTCGTTGTTCCTGGCGCTTTCGCTGACAGAGTAGCAGCATTAGTGGCAGAACCAAGATTAACAGTGCCATTGCCCAAGACCTGAATGGTACCCCCGTCCCCTTTCTGAGTACCACCATCAGCTTTAATCGCCAAAGCAGTACCTGCAAAAGTTACGTTGGTATTACCGATAAGGCGAATTGTGCCGCCATTACCAGTAGTGCCAATAGCGGAGACATTGATTGGGATAGTAGTAGCAAGGCTGTTGTGGACATTTATGTTACCCGGAAATGGGTTGACATAAATGGTGCCACCATTGCCGCTTTTCTTGCCACCAGTTGCTGACAGCACATACTGACCGGCATCATTTCCGATTTCAACGGTAGCTGCGCCTGGAAAAAGCTGAATAGCATTAGCGCTTGCATTACCAGTTCCTGCGGCAGCGCTAGCAGCATTGGCGGAAATTGTAGCTTTAGAGGTAACCTTTAGCAGTGCCGAAGTAGAGTTGATGTAGACAGTGCCGCCATCACCGTTTCCGCTTGTGGGACCGTTTGCCAAAAACTTCAAGGTCGGCGAATTGAAGGTCATTTTGTCGCCGTAAAGCTGGATACTGCCGCCATTGGCTGTGGTATCCCCAGTGCGTTTGACAGCGGAAACATCAATCGTGGCTGTACCTGTACCGTTGAGACCAATGCCAAGTGTGCTGTTCAAAGTGCCGTTGTAGCCAATGATTACCTCATGGTTGGTAGCAGCCTTTGATTGCAGCGTAACTGCCTTGTTGCTAAATGTCACTGGATGGCCAGTTACGGACACACGTCCATAGTTTCCGTCAGCCGTCATGGTGAAAGGAGCAGTCCCGGAGACAGTTACTCCATCATTAACGAAGAAGAAATTGTTTGAATTAATCGTCCAAAGCAGGTTATGAACGTCGCCGTTACTGGAAAGAGTGAAAGATCCCTGTGGCGCCAACGTGGTATAGGCGGTAGCGGGGCTTCCTGTAATGCCATTCCCATTTGCTTTGACCTGCAAGCCAGACGTACCAGTGACAGTAAGAGTTCGAGCTGCAATAGTCACGCCATGGCTTGTACCGCTAGCGGTATAGTCCTGGCTAGCATTGATTATCGTTCCATTAGCAGTAGCAATGGTGCGAGCCAAGAGGGTTATTGAACCAGCCCCTTGTCCAGCCGCACCAATAGAGTTCAGAGTACCAGTAGGCAAACTAAGCTGCCCATCTTGGGCATTGAGCATGATAATGCCGGATCTTGAGGCACTAGCATTGACCTGAATACCGCTCATGTTCGCCACCGAAATACCACCGGCATCCATGGGCGTACCATTAGTAATGAAAAGCCCACCAGTGATGAAAGCTGGAAATGTGCCACCACCACTCGTGTTACTGGTATTTATTGTGCCAACGCTGTTGAGTACTCGCGCTCCACCGATAGTGAAGACATTGGCTCCGCCTCCTGTATAAGCATTGATCTCAACGCCTCCGGTGTGGGAGCCATCGCCGGTTGTAATATTGTTTGTGGTAATGCTCCTCACTGCTGTAAGTAAGACATTACCTCCACCTGTTGTGGTGATGCCTTGCGCATTGATTAGCCCACCAGCATTAATTTGAATACTGCCATTTGTGGCTGTTATATCGTGACTGATTGTGCAATCAACAGGTTCCGTGATGATAATGTCGCCAGTGACGTTTGTTGGAACGGTGGCGCAAGTATAGGCACTTGCCGGGGAGGCAAAGCCAATGAGCGCAAATAGCGCCGGAGCGAAGGCTAAACCTAGCCATCGTTTCTTTATAAGTTTCATTTGTTTTTCCTTTTTCAAGGTTGTTGTGAATGGGTTTGTTTTAGCTATCCATCAGCCCTTTTAAACAAGCGACAATAATTCTGGCGACGCGGTCGCTAGGAGTAATTGCATTTAATTGGTTGCCTGGTGGCTGTTTTGAAAGTTTGCTTGTCTAATTTAAGGGGAGAAAAGATAGACCAAAACCCTCGCCGATGGGAGGTGCCAGAATCTGTCTCTTAGAAGACATATAAATAAAGAAAGGCTAAATGATTGCCCAGTAAGGCTTTTCTGACATGCAGCTCATCCAAGGCGCTAGCCAGGCTCGCTTACCTTGACTTCACAATCATTACAGTTGCACGATTACGCCTGACAACAACAGTTCTTCTTTAGAGGTGGTTCTGTGTCCTTTTTGGAAATTTTGGTCAGCCCAAAACCACAAACACAAGACACTACCGGTAGTGTTGCGAGAGACACCCGTCCTTGACAGCCGCTAGTGAAAACCCCATAACCAGGGCTAGCGGCGCGCCAGGATGTCATGCGCGAAAGTGCAGAGCCAATCACCCTGCCCGCCCCTTAAAAGTCGCTCTAAACGCCCGCTAGCAGCCGCTAATCAGCGATAAAACATAACCGTTATTACCAGCAGCATTTATCTGGCCACTGCTCAAATCGGTGCCTTATCTGCGACAAACAAAAGCATCCCAGCTATTGAAAAGAAAGCCAGAAGGACAACAGACATTGATATCAACTTCAAAGAAGTATCTGTCAAAAACGTCGGCAGCGCGGTGTTTTTCAAAGCATCTCTCAATCGAGCAGCCAAAGGATCTACTCCAACAATAAATCCTATCGGCATCGCAACACAAAGAACGGCATAAATAATGGCTTTTAGGAAAGTGCAGTTAAATTGCCCGGCAACCATGTAAATGAAAAACCCAATGCCCGCCACACCCCAAAGGACAATCAGCCCAACAATCAGAACGAATTTCAGCTTGCTTATCATTGCGTGTTTCAGGTGCTCTAAATCAGGGCGAGTCCTATTTTAGCCCAGCTTCACACTTTAAGCGATTCTAAGTACACAGGACAAATACCTAGTTAGGATCTTTCTTGCGATTACTTGCAGCAATTGGTAAGGCTGCGGGGAATTGCTCGAAACAAGAATGGATTGATGCACTGACTCCTGGGGCTTCGGCTTCGGGAGTTTTTGCTTTGACATAGTTCCTGCTATAGCAAGCTAAAATGAACACTGCAACACAAAAGGCAGAGTAAATGAGCAATGTTGAAATCGAACGCGTGGCTAGAGAAATCGAAAATGAAGCTAGCCTATTAGGCGGCGCTGGAGATTTTCCTGTAGTTCTACAAATTATTGTTATTGGCTCGATAGGCTTTCTGGGGCTTTATTTTCTATCTTTCTTCCTGGCTAACGAGGTTTTCAAACTTACAGACGGTATTGGAACGCTGACCGTACCAGCAGTTGAGTATGTCTTTGGCTGCGCTATTGCAACCTACATCATGAAAAAATCCTACCGAAAAGCAATAATCAAAAGATGTACTGATGAAGCAAAATTGGCTGCCTTAGAGGAAGACGAAGAAGTTAGCTAGCTCTCTGATCTACCAATTACCTCAAATTTGCGGTGCAATTTTTTGACTGGGCGCTCTGCTTCAACTAACCAAACCTCAGTACCAACGGGCACATCCTTACCTGTTAAGTCTTGAAGTATCACAGCTAAAGGACGTACTGCGGGAGGATCAAAAATAATCGCGGTGCCTCTGTGCTGCAAACTTGAACCGTCTGGCCTGCACAAATCGAGCAAATCACCATTCTTAAAGTCAATTTCTGATTCGTTTTTATCGGAAATAATGACCGTATAGCCCGGCTTATCAGTCCATATTTCAGCAACGGTAAAAATATGTTTTCTCATTTGCTACCTTTCCAGCCATAGCCAGTCTTTTCAAGAATTTCAATTGCTTCCCTTTTCATTGCCTCGATCACAGCCAAATCATTGGCTGACAACCCTAATAACTTGTGATGTCTGGCAATGAAGTCTTTTACATGCACCTCTAACATGGGCGTTGCCAGCTCTTCTGTCAAGCCAAGCTTGCGCTGGGTAGAGTGCAAAAACTCCTCTAAAATCTGGATTTTTCTGGGCTCAATTGGCAATATTATCTCTTGAGAGCCATCAAGAAAATGCCTATATGCAGCCTGCGCCTTTACGCTTTTGAGATGCGCCAAGTCCTCAGAGCCTGGTTCTACATACCTGATCGGTATTCCGCGCTTCTCAATTTTTGCTAGCATCGCTGGATCTGCTGGGGTCAACTCCAGGTCCTCAAATCCAGACGGCACCTCAGGCATGTGCAGCTCAACGCGCTTTATACCTAACTCCTTGAGTTGCTGCGCTGTCATCTGGTCAAGCTTCATTTGGTTGACTGCGGCTTTGTCTATTGGCGTGGCGCCTCCGCCTTCAAAGAAAAACATGGGCATAAGTGCTCCGGCCGCACTGGCTCTCTGTTCTGCTGTCATTGGCTTGTCCAGCTTGTCTACAGCACCCAAGAAAGCCCCAAGTACATCCTTTTCAAACTGGAATGGGCTCTGCTTGAGATGATTGGCGGTGTTTTCAATGTCTCTGTTAATGGCGCCTGGCTCGGTCATATGGTGCTCAACTTGCCTAACGGCAGCTACTCCAGTATCCATTACGGTACTGACGTATTTAATTGCTTCTTGCGGATTGAGACCTGGCGACACTTCTGGCACATTCGTAATCTGTACGTTGAGCTTTGTTGTTGATTGATACTCGCCCTGTGTAAGCTCTCTAGATATCTCACCTGGTTTCTGTAATGCTTGCGACACTTCGGCTGTGTAGACCTGATAGGGCTTTCCGTTAGCATTTCTTTTATCTGGGCTTGCTAAATTTGCTTCTTTAATGGGATTGACTCTCGATATGGAGATATCGCCGTCTTGTAACTCAAGACTTCGGTTTTGCTCATGCCAGTCTGATGGTAGCTTTTGCCCTGCTAAATTTGTTCGCTGGTAGTGCCGCAATGAGCCATCACTAGCATTAGTGCGGGCTTGCTCTACTTTGTTCATTTCTACATGCCCGCTTAGCCTGACGGTTTGCGCGTCAGGAGCCTGTAAGGGCGGCGCTTCAATCTTTGCCTGGTGCTGATCGCCCTGGTCTTTTGCTTTGGCATCCGACATTGGCGCGTCCTCGGCCCAGTAGTTTGGTTATTATTCCCGCCTGTGGCTGATAAGAAACCGGCTCTAAGCTAACCCCCGAAGGGGTAAACCAGGCAGCCACCGACCGGCACTGTAAGACCCGGCTAGCTCGATGCTCTCCAGCTACGGCGCAACACCTCGGCTAAGCGGTGGAGCGAGTCATTACGATCTCTCGGCTGGCTCTAGTTGATCGCTCCCTGGGCGGCGCAGGCACGAAGTTAGCCGTAGCAAGCCCTTCCGCTTCTTTTCTCTTTGCTCCTGTCCTGGGGCTGGCCTGGGGTGGGACGGGGGAGCCTCTGACGAGTTGGCAACGAGTTAGAACCCACAAGCCTACGCTAGGCGGTGGAGCAGGTCATTACGATCTCCCGGCTGGCTCTAAATGAGTGCTCCCTTGGGCGGCGCAGGCACGAAGTTAGCCGTAGCAAGCCGGTCGCTTCGACGAGCCCCAGCTACTTGCCTGGCTGCTCGTGATAGTCGCTGAGAGACTGCACCAGGGTTTGTGCAAAATCAGACTGGCTTGATTGCCAAATTTGGGATAAAGTAACCCCAAAATTCATTCCAAATGAGCTTTAAATGAAAATCCACAGACTTATCAATGAACCTATACGATCTGGGCTGACCTGGGAAATGAGATGGCGTGACGCTGACAAAGGCCTTATTTCGGCTTGGGAAGTTGGCCGGGTCGAAAGTGCGAGCAAACCAGAGCTGGCGGTTCGTGCTAAGGCTGGTGAGTTAGTTGTTCTTTCATGGAAAGGTGGTTGTGAAAGAGAATTGAAACTCAAAAGAAAATTTGGGCCATTGGAGTATTTAGCTGCGTGGCAAGGCTTGCGCGGCGAACATCTGGACATTGAGACTAACGCTGAAATCACAGTCATTTGCTCGCGCACCAAGATGTCAGTCACATTTACTCAAGATTCAAAAAAGTATGCCGAACCTTCTTAACTGGTGCTGAGCTATGAGATTTATTGCTATAGATGTTGAAACCGCAAATGCTGATATGGCTTCAATTTGCCAAATCGGAATAGCTGTTTTTTCAGAAGGAAAGGTCATTGAAGAATGGTCTACCCTCATTGATCCAGAAGACTACTTTGATGGAATGAATATCTACATTCACGGTATAGACGAAAGTATGGTGAAGGGAAAACCAACCCTACCGGCGGTCCTATCTGATTTGCGCGCCTTCATGGAAGACAACGTTGTTGTGTGCCACACGCATTTTGATCGCATCGCTCTATCTAGTAGTTTAAAAAAATACGAGTTAGAACCATTCACAATTACATGGCTCGATTCAGCGCGGGTAGTTCGTAGAGCCTGGACTGATCTGGCACAATCTGGTTATGGTCTAAAAAACGTTTGCAAAAAGATTGGGTACAAATTCCGGCATCATGATGCTTTAGAGGATGCCAAAGCAGCAGGCCATGTGATGCTTGCGGCAATGGAAGAATCAAAGATTGATTTAGAAGGGTGGCTTCATCGAGTAAAACAACCAATCGGTCTTTCTTCGCCTAAGCCCGGAATCCTAGTAGAAGCCAATCCCGAAGGAGATCTTTTTGGGGAGATTATTGTTTTTACTGGCTCACTTCAAATACCACGTCGAGATGCAGCGGCATTGGCAGCAAATGTTGGCTGTACAGTTGCAGATGGTGTCACAAAGAAAACTACAATTCTGGTAGTTGGAGACAATGATGTTACAAAGCTAGCTGGATTTAGCAAAAGCACTAAGCATCGGACGGCAGAGCGGCTAGCCGCCAAAGGTCAACCAATTCGAATTCTAAGAGAATCGGATTTTCAAAAGCTGATTGAAGACTGCAAAAAACATCACGAATAATGCCCTACAATCCTCCGCTTCGACCAGCCGCAGCTACTTTCCTGGCTGCTCGTGATAGTCGCGGTATGTAGGGCTTAAGTTGGTCCAATCGTGGCTATCTTGCTGGTATTTTATTTCTGCTTCGCGGTCGCTTTTCACTCGCGCCTCATCTCCCATTCTGGTGACGCCATAAAACAGGAGCAAGCCGACGACCCAGAAAACCCAGTCTGGTGGCTCAAATGGTCCGCGCTCTTTCTTCTTTTCTGACACCCATAGCCCTAACGACTGCTTTATTTCTCTGTTGATGTGATCTTGAATCTTGTTGACTGTGTGCCGGTTACAAGGTGAGTCAATGAGCCACTTAAGCTCTATTTTGGTCTGCCCTTTTTCTCCAGCGAACTGCCCAGCTACTTCCTTTTGTTCTTCTTCTGGCACGGGCTCAAGCAAGACCTGTAGCATCATTTGGCGCGTTGCCTGTATTGGCGGGCTGCCATCAAACCCGATACCAAGCATCTCAGTAAAAGTAAGAGTACCCATTAGCCTATTATCGTCCTGGTCTACTGTCTTGACGCCCCAGAAGAAAGGCCCATAGTTAGTTTCGGTTATTACTTCCCTGATGCCGCCGAATGTTTCAGGCAGGGATTTTGGCACATAAAGCGGCGCGGGATTGTCCCTTTTCTTGTTTTGCCATAGGTCGATACCTCTGGCGAGATAATACAGGAGCAGTGCTATAGCGGCGCCTACTGCCGATCTGCCTGCATTGTCTTTAAGTAGCCCGGTATCATTCAGGTAATAGGTTATTGCTAGAAAAGCTGCTATTGCTAGCGGTATGCCTAAGAAGGTTCCGTACATTTTTGTTACTCCGCTAGTGGAATGATACGCCGTCATCCAAGTCTAGCTCTGGCTCTGGTGGCTTCGGCTTGCTTGGTTTTTCCTCTGGCTCCGGTTCTCTTTTGGGCTTCCTGTTGTTGTCTTTAAACCTGCTGCGGCTCTTCTTGGGGTCTTCGTCTTTCTTTTGCTGCGGTGGTTTATCTGCGGCTGGCTTTGGCTCTGGCTTACTTTGCTCGGCCTGTTTTTGCCACTCCTGCGGCTCTTTCAGGCTCTGACATTCTTTCACTAGCCGCTCGTCAATAACTACCTCTATTTTTGGCAGCGGCGCTATTGCCATCGAGTCTTGATAGTCCTGCCAGGTAAAGCGGGGCATCTTGAGCGGTGGACACTTAGGAGTAAACACAAGCATGTCGGTCTCAGCCATGGCTAAAACCTCGCCTGGGTCTATCAATGGGCGGCCGCTCTCGCGCTCTTGTATCTGCCCACTCGATGTCATTTTGCGCTCGTAAACGGTCGTCATGCCTGCCATCTTGCTTATCTTCTCTGCTACATCTAGCGTCCTGGGCTTGAAGAAAAACTTTGTACCAGGCTGGCTAAACATCTGCGTTGCGTCGTCTTTGCCATACACTTTCAAAAGCTGGCTATAGTCCTGAAACCCAAGCATGACGCCGATATTCTTGTGTCTGATGATGCTCAGTTTTTCCGCTATGCCTGGGATCATCCCGAAGTTAGTAAACTCGTCAAGGCTCAAGTAGAGCGGGTGTTTAAACTCTTGGTTTAGTGCCAGGTCTAAGATGAAATTGAAAATTAGCGCGGCGACTGGCTTTAGGTGCGTCTTTTGCGCTGGCGTAGCCAGGTAAAAGCTAAAGAGCTGGTTCTTAAGTCCTGCTATATCAAAGTCTGTTGTTTCGGTCAGAGCTACAATCCTGGGGTTCACCCACAAGCCTAAGCGTTGCATCAGTCCAGCAAATACACCGTACTTAAAGCCGTCTCTGGCATTGTTGCAAAAGCCCCGGTACTCTTCCTTTACCTGCTCCACCTTGCTCTGATTCAGGATAGGTAATAGCCCGTCTGGTCCGTCTCTTAGTAGGGCTCGGACATAGCCTAGATGCTGTTTCTCTGCGGCTGCATGGGCTAACAGTATCGTGAGCAAATTGGCCTCACTTTTTGGCCAGACATCATCCCCGTAGTTGTTTTTACTTGATGTGTTCTCAATTACAAGCTGTGCTAACTCTTGAGCCTTGGCATATGACGTGACGGCATCTATGGGGTTAATGCGGTCGCTGTGCAGGTCGTCAGGGTTGAAATAGTAAATCCTGTTGCCGCCAAACTGCCCCCGGTATCCTGCTGTCTTGTGGTACAGGTCTGGCGGTTCGGCTCCTGCTGTGGCTTCTGTCACTATCACGCTAGACTTTAGCCGCTCCGATAGATTCGGAATAAATACGGCTGTTGTTTTTCCTGAGCCGGTAGGACCGCACACAATGGCATGTTTGGCTGTGTCCTCACGTGTCAGCGTGGCGTAATTCTCGTCAAACCCTGGCCCGATAATTAGCCTTCTGGGGTCGTCATATCCTTCCCAGTAGCCTTGTTTGATTACATCCTCATGTGTGCCCCATCTGGCAGAGCCGTATCTATTGGGCATAGGCTTTGATGTTTCGAGCTTGGCTAGCCTGCCGGCTTTTTCTTGCAAAGCGTTCATAAGCTCGCGGGCTCTGGTTTTGCAATAGTCAGCCGTCCAGTTGTTCTTATCTTCCTGTATTTCAATGACTACGCTAACGCTTGCGCCGACTGACTCCCAGCTCGCCAAACATCTGTACTCATAGGTCCACTGAACACCCTTAACCCGCTCGCTCTTGTTCTGTAGCGCGGTTAGCTCGCATAAGTCCTCGTTGATTAGCTCGATTTTCCAGCCGCCCGACGCCAGACAGCTCCTTAAAAGCTCGGCTATGCGCTCTTTTGGTGCCTGTATGCTCTCGGTTATTGTCGCCTTTGGCATCATCTCCCGCCTTGCTCAAAGAGCCGATCTGAATCGTCTCTGCCTATCTCCTGGGTCTTGTCTCCTGCCATCTGGTCATGCACCCGGCTAGATGCTTCGCTCTGCTGCATCTGTTCGGCGGTGCTCTGCCGCTCTACTGTAGCTTGCCGATCGGTTGTTGGGGCTGCTTGCTCTCTGCTCTGCCCGGCTTCGCGGCTCTCGCCTCGGTCCTGGTTGCGGTCGCGCTCGCCCTTATTCCAATTTTCCCCTAATAACTCGTCAAACCGCTGCCATTTGCTGTCTGGTGTTCTTTGGTCCCGGTCAAAGCTCTTTGCCTCTTCTATTTGCCGCTCGATGTCTTCGCGCCGCTCCGGGAATCTTTCAGCCAGGTCTTTCAGGCGCTGTACTTCCCTGGCGGTGGTAGCGTGCCCGTGCTCATCACCAAGCCGCCCCTGTGACTCTCTCAGATACTGCTTGTAGCCTTTGCGCCCGAGGTCTTGCCCACCTTCTAGCTCCTTAAATGCCTTCTTGAGGTCTTTGTCTAGCTTCTTAAATTCGCGCTCGTCTTCGCCTGGTACGCGCTCTTTCTTCTTCTCTTTTTGCTTCTCTTTTTTGTCCCAGTTTTTACGCGCCTTTTTCTCGTAATGGTCGTCCCCGCCGCGCTCTTTGGTCCCTATCCACTGGTAAAGCTTCTGGTACTCTTCTTTTGGTAGTCGGTCGCCTTCGCCCTTCTCTAGCCGCTCTGCCAGGTCTTTCAAGTCTTCGAGTTTTGAGTATTTGGTGTAAGTTTCAGCCTCCCGCTTGATTTTTTCCTCAGCCGGTAGCCTCTCTATTGCTTTCTCTTTGTCCCACTCCTTAGCCTGGTAGGGCTTCTTGTCTGGCTCTCGCTCTAGCTCATTTTTGTTTAGGTCTTTCAGAAGGGTCTCAAATACGTTATCTCCACGGTCGCGCTCATATCCCTTTTGCATGACTCTATCGCTGTCACGCTGCAAAAACCGCTCATGGTAATGGTTACGCTCTAAATAGCGGTCGCCCGCTTCCCTCATTTTCTTGTAGTCTTCGCGGTCAAACTTCACTTGCCGCCCGTTCTTGTCCTTGCCGAAGACTACTACATGGGCATGGTCGTGATCTGTGTTCTGGTGGATAACTGCCCGCCAATCAAGGTCTAGCCCCTTTTCTCTTCCGGCTTCTTTTAAAACGTCTCTTGTATATGCCTGCATGTCTACGTTTTGCAGCCCTGGCGATAGTATGAGCTTGTGAGCAACAACCATGGCCCGTTCGCCCCTGTCTATGTCTTGCTTTACTTCCCGCCCTTGTATGTGGTCCTTGTCCTGGCTGAAAAACTCGCGCGGCTTGCCGTCTTCGCGGTCCTCACCCCGGCGGTACTGGATATAGTTGACGTGAGCTTTTGCCCTGGCCTTGCCGCTCGCGCCTTTGATATAGCTATGCTTCGCTACTGAGCGCACTGCTTACTATCTCCGTCGCTTCTGGATCGCCGCCCTTTTTCTTCTGCTGCAACCTTTGTAGCGCTGCTGTCTTTGCTGAGTCCCATAGGGCGTCTCGCTCGTCTTTGCCTGCCCGTTTGTAAAAGACCTGGTTCACTATCCCGACATCCATCATCACCCTGGCCACCATCTTGGCTATTCTTTCGGTGTCTTTCTTGTGGGCTACGGTCATGGCTTCCAGGGCTTGGGCTAGCCTGTCCCTGGTTTGGTCCTCGGCTCTTTGTTCGTAGCCATCGAGGTACGAAAGCAGCGCCTTGCGCAAAATCTCGGTCTTGGTTTTGTTCTCCAGGCGGCAAACTGTTTCCAGCTTTAGATAGTCCTCGGCGGCCAGCCTGGTGTTTAACTGCGGCGTTCTGTCTGGCGGTTTGCCTGCCTTTCTTGTTCTTGGCATGTTTTTTCTCCGGCTTTCCTTTCCGCTTACTACTGTTGCCCTTCTATAATTAGGGGCTTACGCTTACATTCTATACCAGCCTTCGGCTTACTACCATAATGCCCATATACTGGGGTTCTATCATTACTCGGCTTACAGCCTTTATCCTGCCTTACTAGCGTAAGGGCGTTGCGCGGCATCTGTCTTGGCTCGCTTCAAGCTCGCCGCCCCGCGCTGTAGCCCTAGCTAGTCGCCACACCTCCAGCCTGTCCCCTTCATTACTTTTGAGCCCTAGCGACCCATCCAGCTAAGGGGATTGGCGGGTATTCGCCACAGCGCCCGCAGGGTGCGCAGGCTTGAGCCCTGAGCTACTCCAACATTTAATCTAGGAGGTCTTCCATTGGAAATTTATTCTGGTAGCGTCTCTGCAAGTTAGCAGCCACAACGAGGGCATATGCCAAAAGGTCGAAGAACACAGTATCTGTACGCTCATAAAGGCTGGCTGGAATATGAGCCGTCCCCTTACGCAACTAAATTGGCTACTGCTACCTGGGTAACAAGTGAGCGCGATCCTCATGGTGACTGGGCTATTCGCAAGGAAACTACTGATGCAGAGTTCGACAAAATTGCCAAACGGTTTGGAGCACACCCATAGCAGCCCATGGAAGACAATCACTACAAAAGCTTGCTAGGGGTCAGTGACAAACAGCCCGCTACTTCTTTCGATCCGCTTTCCTGGCCAGATGCTCTCTGTGTTTTTCTTTGGT
Source organism: Cyanobacteriota bacterium erpe_2018_sw_21hr_WHONDRS-SW48-000092_B_bin.40 (assembly GCA_030917395.1). Lineage (GTDB taxonomy): Bacteria > Cyanobacteriota > Vampirovibrionia > Obscuribacterales > Obscuribacteraceae. The sequence continues at coordinate 3,028 of JAUPUU010000369.1, read as the reverse complement.
GCGCTAGCTTGCTTTGCGTCACCCTCTCGATCAAAGCCTTACTAACTATTCGTCAAAACAAATAGGCTCTATCTCGCTATTAGGTGCCGCCTTTAGCACGTGCTATTATACGCAATAGTAAGAGCCTCATAAGGCTAAAAATGGCTACTCAACTCTCCACTATACTGCAAATTTTTTCCGCCGCTAAAAAAATTGATTTGGAAAAAATGGCAGCTAGAGTTGTTTTTGTCGACACCAAACGCGAGCAGCTATCTTGTGAATACGCCAAAGATATCCAACAAAGAGACCTTGTGGCTACATCCACAAAATCAGAAGCTCAAATTGGGCTCGATAAAATTCAGGTAATGACCCAACGCTAAAGGCAGGAGCTTACGACTCCCGCCCCCAGCTCACATCTCACAAAGGAGGTGATCCCCGATGGAAATGCTAATCATTGCGCTTTTCATCATAGCACTAACCGTGCTCTCCCTGAGCCGCTAAGTGCTGTAGACCGCCATGGGTTGCCCGCTTCGGGCACCCTGGCGGCTCTGCCCTACTTCTTGTTTTTAGCAAGTTCAGCTAGTAGCTGGGCATTTTGTGCTGTCATAGCCTCAATTTGCCCTTTATACTCAGCGGCCTGCTGTAGGGCTGCGTCTCGATCTTGCTGCTGACTCTTCAACTGTTGGCGCAGTTCGTCAGCTCGCGCCTTCTCTGCCGCCCCCTCTGATTCCGCCTTGCTGATTTCGGCTTTGGCTTCTGCTAGCTGCTTTTGCAAGCCTTCGATTATCTCGGTGTCGGTGTCTCTGTCTTTCTCTATTTTTGCTATCGCCTCTAATGCGCCGTGAAACTGGCGAAGTGCTGCGGCTACCTCTTCTTTTGCCTTCTCTTTTACTTCCGTCACTTCGCGCTTTGACTCTTGCGCCGCTAGCCGCCACGCTGCCGCAAAACTAGCTTGTACTGCCGCAGGTATTTCTTCTGGTTTTACTATTACTTCGGCTGGCCGCGCTGCATGCCAGACCTCAAGATGCTTGTAAATCGTGCTCAAACTGCCGCCGCCCAGAGCGTCCAAAAGTGCCATCGCGGTCACTTCTTTGCCTTCGGCCTTCATCCGGTTGGCTGTCTCAAATAGCTCTTCTGGGTCTATTGCCTGTCTTCGCGCCATGTTCTAACCCTCTCACCTTGATTTACCTACCTAGTCTAACACGATTTATCAATTTACTATTACTATTATTATCATTATTACTATTATTATTACTAACTTGGATGCGTTTTTTTGCATTCAGCCCTCTTTTGGCACTCCACGCGCACGCACGCACGCGGAACCTCCCACGGCTACCCCCCTGGCAATCGCCTCAAATCCTCACCTGTGCCACCGACGGTTTTGTTTGCTCCGAGTCGGTCCGGCGTTTTCGTTTTACGGGCGTTTCAAGCCTCTGTTTTCACCCCGGCCGCAATTGCAGCTCTTTGCCGAATGGGCAATGAAGGCAACCGACTGCGCTAGCAGTGCCCTATGGACCCCTACAGCCAGCACCAACCAGCACCGACACAGGCTGCAAACTATTTTTAGAGGTAGGTTTTTTGTTCTCTGTTGGCTCAGGCAAGGCTTGAACTAGAGACAAATATCTTGTTATTGGGCTCTCTGCCTTCTCTTTGCCACTAACTGAACCGGCAAGCCCTGCGCTCTCACTAGCTGCAAAAGCTGCGATCTGTTCGTGCTCCGGTAAGTCCTTAGGACCAAGACCGCCAAGCTCTGAGCTAACGGGTCGTCTGACCACTGACTCAGAACCACTAGGACAGGATTTATTTTCAGTAAGACCCCAAACAAAAACAGGCTGATCCGCTTTTGTCTCCTTGTCGGCCGGGACCGAGTGATCTAAACCATTCTCCCCAGAAGTAGACAAGAGAACCAAGGGCGATAACCGCCCCCCAGCCCCCCCGTTATATACGCCTCCCCACGCTGCAAAGAGGTCACTATGCCTCCTGACTGTCTTTCGACAAGCTCCGGCCCTTATTGCCACTGCTGCTTGAGTTATTTGAGCCCCTTCGGCTTCTAGCTGCGCCATTGCTACAGCTATCCGGTGCCGGGCGTCTATACTCCTATCTACGTTTGCCTTTTGTAGCTCTTCGATGGTCCAGAGCTTGCCGGTCTTTTGATAGAGCCATTCCAGTCTTTTTAGCAGGCGCTCGGTTAGTGGGTACGGCTCATATTTTTCCTTTATTAGAGCGCCCTGGCTGGTCCATTTAGTGGCTCTCTCTATTTCCCTAGCTACGTCACGCCATGCCCCGGAATTGACCGCCCTCGATTGTCCGTTGTGGTTACTCTCCAGCCATGCGGCTATCTTGTCCTCTCTGGCTTTGGCATTACGGGGATAGGGGAGCGGGCGTAGCCCTGCTCCCCTATCCCCGTACCAGAGGTAGTGCCCAATACAAATAACGGCGTCATGTCTTTGACTCGGACCAGTTAGCCCGCTAATCCAATACTGGCGTCCTCTTTGGTACTTCTCCCAATCTAGCCCGCCTCTAAATAGTCCCTCGAAACCTTCGTCACTGAGCTGATCTAGTTCGTCCTGGGCGCTTGTGCCGGCGGCGGTCCTAGTGCGCTCAATCTCGGCTAGGATAAGGGTCTTGGCGTTCTGCCAATTTCTTGCTGTACTTTTGAGATTTGACAGGAATAAGGCTAGGGCTTCATCCTGTTTTAAATCTTCTCTGCGGGTTGTTACTTGTCCATCTGGGGCTAGCCAGGCAAAGCCTTGCTGTAATGGCAGTCTCAGCGCGTTGCCGCTTGGGAATACTTCTAACGTACCGCTCTGCAGGACGTAGCCGAGTGCCTTTAGCCACTCCTTAATTGTCTGTTCTATCTCGCTGCTTGGTGCCCAGTCATCAAGGAAGTAATAAAGATGCCAGCCCCCTGAGTTGCTTGACTGGTAGGGGGTGAGGATGAGGCCGACTGAGGCAAATTTGTAGACGAGCTTTGTTAGTTCTTGGGCGTTGTGATATCTGCTGTCTATATCAATATCGATGACGCCGTGCCGGGTTTCTGCTCCCCAGT
>JAUPUU010000368.1 GCA_030917395.1 Cyanobacteriota bacterium erpe_2018_sw_21hr_WHONDRS-SW48-000092_B_bin.40 | reverse complement strand
CACTAGCTTCATCATCGAGAGCCTCGCTAGTGACGGCGTTCTCAATCGTAATTTTAAGCAGGCCATCAACTTGCCCGACCAGTGGATTAACCAGGGGCAGAGCTCTAACTATGTGCCAGTAATATTCACCATCACTTGCATTGATTCGAAATTCACCACTAAAGGAAGAGTTACTAGCTACGGCCTTATGCCAGAGTTTGTCCCATTTTTCGAGATCGGCCTCATGAATAACATCGCGCCAGGCAAAACCATTATCAGCTGATGGAACCACCCCAGTTAGTTCATAAAAACGTTCATTAAATTGACGCATGCAGCCTTTGCCATTGCTGACAAAAACAATATGCGGCATCTCTTGCACCAGGGCCGAAAATAGGGTCTGCCGCTGCTTTAAGTCATCTTCAAGCTGGCGAATATCTTGCAGATCAAACAAGAAGACTACTCGATCTGCGCTCTCTTCATCGAGAAGACGTAGGGTTACACCCACAGCCATTTTTTTGCCATTGGCAGTAATTCTTTCACTTTCCCAAACTCGGGAAATCAAATTGCTTGAAAGGTCCTTAATATGCTCAGCGTCAATTAAATAGCAGCTACGCGGCGTAATTTGGTCTTCAGTAAGGCCACCGGCAAGTAGCTCTTCACGGCTGTAGCCGAGATAGCCAGATAAGGCTCTATTGCCGTAGGTAATCCGGCCACTCTTATCGACTTTGTAACTTGGCACAACTGTGCCTTCAATGAAAGATTCGAAGCGCGATTCAGCTTCAAGTAGAACTCTTTTGCGATCCTCAGACTTGCTCATATCAAGAAATGAGAAGTCAGCAGGATGAGTCTTGCGATAGGCGAGCTTCGCTAGGGAGTGAGCGACCGATAATTTTCGCTCCTCCGCATGCAACTGAGCCAGTTCACTGGCCAACAGCTGACGCTCATTTTCCAGAGCCTGTTCGGCTAAGGAAAATTCTTTGTCAGAATCTTCAGAATTGAGACGGGAGCTATCAGACATTCATTACCGAAACAAAAAACAAGCAGTAAGACGGGAATCCAAGACTTACCTATGCAAATGAAACCAGCCTGCGGTACGGACCTTCTAAGGAGTTTCTAAGACTCATCTGTGTAGAACCAAACACAGCAGCACTCTCCGTCGAACGCTAGTGGAGCATAGCACAACTAGCACCTCCCTCTTAGCAACCTTTATCTATTCTAAAGACCTTACTTTTCCACAAACAGAAACTTGGCTTTGGAACAAATGGGCCTCTTGTAGGTCACTAACTCTGGCTAACGCCAACGGGACTAAAAAAAAAGGAGTGACCATGAGAGGTCTAATGTTTTTCGGGCTGCTCAGCTTTCTAGCTGGAGTATTGCTGGCGCCAAAGAAAGGTTCCGAGTTACGCTCGCAAATGCGCGAATCGTGGGATCTCTTTAAGTATTCTACCGAAGAGAAAGGCAAAGAAGTCTGGCAAGCAATTGTTCCAGCTGCTGAGCAAGTAAAAGAAGAAGGCAACAATTTAAAATCAGAAGGCAAAGCTCTGCTCAAAGATGCCGGAGAATATCTTGACAAAGCGGTAGGCAACGGCAAACAGACTCTTGAAGAATCTCAAGGGAGAGTCAGTGAGAAATTTGCACCAGTCGTCTCGATCATCAAAGAAGACGTCCAGGAGCTCGGTGAAGGCGCAACTGGTGCGCTAAATAAAGTTACTGAGAAATTTGACGAGTTAAAGAAGAAAGGCGTTAGCGCCATCGATAATTTGCAAAAGAAAGAAGCCTAAAGAAACTAGAAAAATAGTTTCTTCTTTTAGCGAACGTCCCCTTTGAGTATTGCTTTGCTCCACCAGGAGCCATTCTCGCCGTACTTTACTTTGGCAACCTCAACACTGAGTTGAAACGGTTTATCTTTTGTAAACCGATAAACCGTTTCTTCAAAAGTTTTGGTCTGCTTACCTGACTTGCGGTCTGTCAACAGAATAGCGACCACTAGATCTTGTTCAACGATAGTTGGCGACAGAACTCGCACATCGTTCTTTAGCAAGGTATGTTTGACACTATTATTGTCACCAAGACTTGAATAGCGCTCGGAATCGAGGTCAGGGGCAGATAGATAGATATTGTTTATAGTCTTGCGCGTTGAGTCGACCTGGGTCACTTTAATTTCGGGTGGCGCCATAGTGACAAAACCAGCACGGGGCATGTAGAAGCGAAAATAAGCATCCGCCACACATCCTTCATGAATCAGCTGCTGGGCGCGCTCGGCGTCAGCTGGCTGAGCGTTAGTAAAAGCATCGCTATAATCGCAACTGGTAATCTCAAGCTGACCTTTCCAGGTCCCTCGCAGAGTGGCGGGAAACGACTTCAATTCGGCCTGCAGAGTATGAACAACTGGTGTGAGATCTCGCAGTTTTAGCGCTGCAGCATGCAGCTCGACTGGCAACTTAACATCAGAGCTATTACTGATTTGTTCAATTCGCCCCTGCAAGGGAGGCAAGGCCAGAGCTGGCAACGCTGTATGAAGCAAGTAAAACGATGAAAATAGCAGGAGAGATAAGAAGCGAAGACTCCTGTATAACTCGAATTTTAGGACCAATTCTTTAACGTTCATTTTGACTCTGTTTGTAAGCTTATGCATTATCAGCTATCTGCCTGTTTCTATCTGCCCATTTGGTACTCCCGTTCATTCTGACAGATTAAAGCCCTAAACATTTTTGCGCTCAGGAGAAAGCGGCAACGAAAGTTTAGGGCTCTATTCAATTACAGGTGACAAGAAGCTTCAATCGCCTGGCGGCTTGCTAAAGCAAGCAATAACCAGCCTATTTCTAGATACGGAAGAAGGGAGTTTCAACCACTTTATCAGACCAGAAAACTTGAATTTGATATTGTCCGGGGCCAACCTTCACAGCTGGAGCAACCATGGCACCATCCTGGTTAGTCATGCGAGAGAAAACAACACCGCGATCGTTTTCGGTAATACGCACTTCTACTTGAGGAATAGCGTTATCGTCATTATCTTTTGCTTGCAAAAGTACCCGCAAATTATTGTCGTCGATTAGCCACCCAAGATTGACTTGAATACGCACATCATCGACTGTACGCTCAAAAGTACCGAGAGAAACGAGCTGAGCACCGACACCACGGGTAGCACCAGCTGGCACCATCTGCTGCCACTGCTGAGCACTGAGCATATCTTGCCAGATCGATGCTGCGCTATCGCGGGCTTGGCCCACTAACTCACGCAAAACGAAGACAGATTTTTCTGAAGCTGCTGCTGCTGTAGCCACAGCGTTAGCAACACCAACAGTTACAGGATTAATTGCTTCAAGCATATTACCTGTCACTTTTTTGACGATAGCTTGATCGCCTTTAGAAAGTGGGGCAAATTGACTGGCATTCCACATAGCCTGGTCAAAGAGTTTATTTTCGCCAGGCAAAGGCAGCTCCTGGAAGTTTTCTTGGCAGAATTTTTCAAACGATTGTGCACACGCACTCTCATCTGCATTCGCCATAGCCTTGGCTAATTGCGTTAGTTTGTCATTAAGGGTAGTCATTGCCGTCTCCTGGAATTAACTAATGAGCTTCTTGTTGGTCCATCTTGTCTTTGAACGCTTTGAGTGTTCGGACAATTCTCTTGTCGATGGTATCTATACTCTTCGCATCCATTTTTAGACATGCAATCAAATCTTCTCGCTTATATCCTTCAACATATTTCAAAACGAAGCAGGTACGGTGGATACCGGCCGGCAACTCGGCCAAAACTCGCTCAACCAGATCATTAATTAATGCTCGAGCGGCTGGGTCACGGAAGAAGGAGCTACCTGAAGCCAATACATTGTCGGCCCCGAGAACGTCATCGGCCGAGCGACTGTCGTCTTCATCGAACATAGAATCGAGGGAAGTTGTGCGGTACTGGCTGGTGGTGGAGGCTGCGTCATCAAAGCTCTTACCGGGGGCAAGGGTTTTGACCATCATTACGCTGCCGTCCACTTCAGCGGTAGCAGCCGAAGCATTTGCTTGCAAGAGCGCCGCTTCATTGGCCATACGGGCGCTGGCCGCCGCCGCCGCGGCCTTCTTGGCCGCTTCGGGCACATCTTTTTGGTCGTCGTCGACTTCAAAATCTGTATCTATATGAGAGTCATCGACCTTAGCCTCACGCTTCTTCAACGCCATTTTGTGATAGCGCTCTAAGTTTTGTGCAATAGCTTTGTTACAAGCGCCCAAGCAGTAGGGTGCCAGTTTTGCCTCAGGATGGCTGGGATCGAAATGTTTAGTTACCAAAACCAAAGCGTTCTGAAGGATATCTTCGATATCCTCGTCTGTGGCGATACGTGCGCGCGAACGAATGTAGCGCATCATTCTTTGGGGAGTGAAATCCATCTCCCCTTTTAGAAATGCTCGACTTTCCTTATTGTTCATTCGCTGATGATCTTTCTACGTTCCCAGGGAGAGTTACAAAAATATCTATGATGTGCACTTCAACGATGGCCACACGCAGTGCTCACAATGTTAGCAGATTATAAGAGGAAGCCGCTCTTGAGGAAATCGCTATTG
>JAUPUU010000367.1 GCA_030917395.1 Cyanobacteriota bacterium erpe_2018_sw_21hr_WHONDRS-SW48-000092_B_bin.40 | reverse complement strand
GAGGAAGATAACATCAGCAAGGCTTACCAATCACGTATAGATGCCTTGAAGAATAGTCATAAGAAGTCCTTGAATAAGTAGTCCTTGATTAAGTAGTCCTTGAATAATTAGGTCTCCTAGAATAAGAAGTTTTCTTGACTGTCACGAGGAGCGCGTATTTATTCCTCAGTGGCTTTGGCAATTGCTAAGCCCGCTTTCACCAGACCCGGTGGTCCACCTTCATATATGAGATAGCGCGCCTCCCATTCTGGATCAAATTTTTCTTTGTAGCTTCTTAGACCCTTGTATGAAAAGAAACGGTTCAGGTGTTCGTACACTTGATGAAGAGCTTTCTCTTCAAGCGGATCTTTGGGATCATCACCGACACCGGCAAGGGCTGCCAGGCCCAGGCTGAACGACTTGAATCCTTCTGCCTGAAGTTCTTTCAGCAGCTTAGCAAAGAGGAAATCCATGGTGCTATTTGGTGCATTTTCTTTGTGACGCATCATGTCGATTGTCACTTCTCCCGGGCTATAGGATCTAATTTGATTGACGAATGCTAGTGCCTGCCCGTCTTTGTCTCGCAGCACATAGAGGTCGTTGTGCTGTAGCTCTTCTCGATTAAATTGTCCCAGGGAAAAGCCCCTCTCGCGCCGTCCCGGTAGGGCGAGCCATTGATTGGAAATTTCCTGTACTTCGTCAATCAAGGTATTAGAAAGAGGCGGTGTGTATCTGTGCAAAACAAAGCCGTCTTTTTCGAATTTTTTGATACTACTTTTGAAAGTCTTTTTGTTTATAGTTGTGTGGACGAACTTTTCTAAGTCGACTACTCCATCTTCTCCCACCTTTACGGCTTTAAAGCCAATCTGTTTGTAGATTTCAATATAGCTAGGAGTAGTTTGAAGGAATGCTACTTGCCAGCCATTGTCGTGGGCAAAAGATTTGAAGTCACTAACCAGGCTGGCAAGCTTGGCCTCGGGGGCGGTGGCATCACCCAAGACAATAGCAACACCCAGGCAGGTCTTGTAAGCGATTACTCCATCTTTGTCACTATTGAAGAAGAAAGACTTATCTGGTAGAAGCTTGAATAAGTCAAGGGCGGTGCGGCCATATTGATCAAGAATGGTGCTTGCCAATTCATGCTCAAGGGGCTGGGTGAGCAGCTTGTAGCGTATCGGACGAAAGGCGCTCAGAACCGCCGCTGTTGCCGCTAGCATTCCTGACAGTTGCAGTGACTCAAGAAACCAGTGACCAAACTTTGATTTGGCAACGAGATCTGGATTGCCTACTAATGCTAGTTCTCTAATCGTATGTATCAGTGCCTGATCTAGTTCAAAGTTGACACCGAAGTCACGCATGTCCAGCAGAAAGAAGCCCAAACAGCCATAGATAATTACTGCTAGCAAGGCCGCGATGATTATTTTGGTAGCGGTGAAGAAAGTGTCTTTGGCGCTTTTGACCGTGAAGCGCTTGCGTGTCAGTGATAGGGCCGCAATGGCCACAATTGACGGAACCACCGAGTAGGTTGGTAGATCTAGAGCCCAAGCTTGGTTCTCTAGCCAGTGTATGTGTTCGCTTCCGAGGCGTGCGACTTGCAATGCTAGAGATAGGCTAGAAAGAGCCATGGCAATCCACCAAGCCGTTCTTTTTCTTTGATAGAGATTGATGCTGAGAAATATCAGTAAGTAGCCAAAGGCTAGGGTCAGTGAGTTGCTGAGATGGTAAAGCTCATAGGGAACCAGAGTGTTAAACAGGCGAGGATGGCTGGAAAGGCGCATTAATAGCGGCTCCCATGTGCCAGCTAGACCACTCAGAAGCGTAATGGTGGCAACAGTAAATACAGGCCAGTCTCTCTTTGCTCTTTTCGCCTGTTGCCCGGATTCGTTATTGTCGCTCTTACCGTTCATGCTTTTCTCGTCTAGCCAAGGTCTTGCAAAATTTCTTCTACTCGCTTGTAGCGGTTTCCTAAGTCAAGTTTTGTCGATTTTTCAATCACTTTGCTGATCTTTGTGTTTTCAGAAGCTTTGGGATTGACAGAAGCTTTGGAAATGGACGATGCACTGGTATCTTCAAGGGCTAGCTTTAAGTTGGTGATTGGTTCTGGTTGTTTTCCCGATGCCAAAAAGTATAGCGTTGCTCCCATTGAATAGATGTCACTCTGTGAGCAAGATTTGCCCCGAAACTGTTCGGGGGCGATATAGTGCGGTTTGCCTACCACCGACCCCGTAACATTCGAAGTCACCGATTGGGCCACAGAAAAGTCTAGTAGTTTGAGTTTGCCATCATCACTCAAAATTAGATTGTCGGGTGTGAAGTCTCTATGCACTACTGGTGGTGTTTGATTGTGTAGATATTGCAAAATCAAGCACATCTGCCGCGCCAGGTCTTCAATGGCTGTAAGGGGTAGCTTGCCTTTCGATTCCACATAGTCTTTAAGGGTGACACCATCTAACTTTTCCAAGACTAGATAGGCCCTGTGGTCTTCAAGAAACAGTTCGTAGAATTTGACAATCTGAGGATGCTCGAGCTTGCCTAGCAAATCTGCTTCCTCCTGAAATTTTATGGCCGCGGCTTTGCGCACCCTGGTATCGGGAAAGACCGGTAGAAGAAACTCCTTAAGGACGACTTCTCTCGCTGTTTCGTTGGTCGATAACTCCGCGCTCTTTGGATTTTTTGTAGCTAAATTGTCTTGAGCTAAGTTGACTTGAGCCAGGTTCTTTTGGGCGAAATTGACCTGAGCTAAATTGTCTTGGGCTAAATTATCCTGGGCTAAATAAACTGTGCCCTGACCGCCCATGCCAATTCTAGAAATGATTGTGTAGCGATCATTGTGTAATTTCGCCCCGAGCTCTAATGGAGTCAATTTGTCTCTTTTGGGTGAGGCCGAGAGTTCTTTCAGCCACAGTTCTGTATAACTCTGCTTCTCCCCAGCGATTTCGAAGGGCTCAAGCATTTCGTCGTCAATTTGATCAGCGAACCTTTCTTTGATGGCCGCTACAAATATTGCTCGATCTTTGGCGTTGAGAATATCTCCGTAGCGAATTTTAAAGGCTGGAAATAGACCGCGATGAAAGACAAATACATAGTCTAGATTTGAGCGGGTAGTTTTGGGCCGGATAATTTCGATTGAACTGACTTGCTTGAAATCGAGTTCATGTCGCTCTTGATAAATAACTTGGTTCGTTGCAATAACTGAAACTGCGCCTAATGGTGTGTTATTGCGGCTATATGGGGCTGCGAAGTTCGGACAGTAGTTCGGACCAGCGCCAGTAGAACTACTGCCTAGATTAGTCCCATTAGCCACCCTCGATGCGGTGCCAAGGCTAATACCCTTAACTGTAAGGCAGAGAGAATTGGAGTTACGTAGAAGCCTAATGGTGACTGTTGTGACCGCGACCCCGAGCACTACGAAAATCACGTAGAGCAGATTGGTTATGCCGCTCATCATCGGTGCTAGTTCTGCACTGACTGTGAGTAGCAGAAAGGGCTTGAGGCAATTGATATAGGCTCCAGCTAGCGGGAAGACGATTCTATCGAAAACACCGAGGTAACGAAGCAGGCCGAGAAAAAACGGAAAGACAAATAATAGTATGGCAAACCGTGAGGCAATAGGTGTAAACCAGAGAAAGAAGTCGGCGTTGGGCATAAAGGGCATTACATCTGATTGATCCAGAACATTCGGTACCTGGTTCGAAACTGAAGGAAGTAGTTTGTTTTTAACTTCAGGCATGCACTACTCTTTTCAATTCTTTGAGAGCTTCGACAGCAAGTCGTGCTGATTGCAGGCGGTCTTCAACTTCCATTTGTGTCAGAGCTGCGACTAGTTTATCTAGTTCTGGGTTAATTTGTCGATTGACTAGAGCGGGCTGAGATACAGCTAGTGGTTCCGGGTCTTCGCCGGTCAAAAGAAAGAAGAGACTGCCACCGAGGGCGTAAAGGTCGCTTTGGGGATTAGCTTTGCCGCGTAGCTGTTCTGGTGCGATGTAAGCTTGTTTGCCAATCATGGTACCAGTGGCAGTGCCTAGGAAAAAATTTGCTGCGCCGAAGTCGATAATGGCAATTGTGCCATCGGTTTTTAAGATCATATTGTCTGGGGTAAAATCACGATGAAGAATGGCCTCTTCTTGTTCGTGAAGGTAGGCCAGTATCTCAGCCATTTGTATACCCCATTCGATTACTAGCGCTTGGGGTTGAGAGCCGTTTTCTTTGACTAGGCGCCTTAGATCACTGCCACTCAAATACTCCACAACAATATAGTGTCTCTGTTTGTCTATAAAATGATCAAATACTCGGGCAATCTGTTCGTGGGAGAGGCGGGCCAGCATTTCGGCTTCTCGCTTCAAAAGGTTATACGACTGTTCTTTTAGTTCTTCATTGCCACCGTCAGGTACAACAGCTTCTTTCAGAACGATTCTCTCTGAATCTTTGTTGCGGGCCAAGTAAATGGCCGAGAGTCCGCCAAAGGCAATTTGTTTTTCAATTTTGTAGTTGCCTGCTTGAACGTTATCACCGGGTTCGAGCGGAACGAAAGTGGTCGATCCAAAGCGTCTAGCTAGTTCGTCTTGCCACATTTCGGTATAGCCAGGCTCGTTGTGGGAGGGCAAGTGACCACCGTCTTTCTGGTGGAGAAAAGTACGAGCATCAAGCAGAGCATTGAAGTTTTCAGAGCCTCCAGCCCAAACGTCTAGAGCCATTACCAAGCTATCTAGATGCTCTTTCATCAAGTAGCGCAGCTGAAGATCGACTGGATTTGAATGTTTGAAGAAGAGTCTTATATTGCCGCCATCGGCTGAGTCGAAGTCAATCGATAGAAGATCGCGCCATTTTTTCTTCGCTCTTAGACCAAAGCACGGACTGAGGAAGAACGGTAAAGATAGGCCGTCTCGCGAGACAAAGATGGTGTTGTCCGAGGAAAGAAACAGAAGTAGCCCAATTAGGCTAACCACGCCAGCATTGGCAGCTAGAAAGAGAATTACCGGGCCGCTGCTCAGAGTTCCTATGTGAGGCACCAGCACCAAGAATGACCAAAACCAGGCAATAAATGAGATCGGCCAAGCGATCCAACAGGCGACATTGGTTAGAGCCGCGGGAGTACTTTTGTACTGAATCGTAAGTTCAGCTTCGGCCAAGATCACCTGCAAATGAATTAGGGACGCAACTAACTTAGTTGTACCCTCAAGTTTTCTTGTTGGCCATCAATTTCAACTTAAAAGTCGAGCTTTTGGGCGGCGCTGGCTGGCAAAACGTCCCCTTCAAGTTGTTCCGAATTGTTTGGCTTGTAAGATGGTTGATTGGTTCTATAAGATTGATTGGCTTGACCATAGGGCATGTCTTGCGAGCGAGAGCTCGGCGCCTGGGCCGAAGTGGGAAGAATTCCTTTGCGCTTTAGATCAGCCTCATGAGCCTTCTTCAGCTCATTTTGAATCTTCTCTTCTTGTTTCTTCCGCCTTTTCTCCGATTCTTCCATGTCTTTTTGGTAGTTAGAGTGGGCGCCACCGCCGCCACCTCTCATGCCACCCATTCCCATCCTTGAAGTTAAGGAGCGAGCTCCCGCAGCCATTGCACCAGCACCGAGCATTCCACCGCCGACAATGAGAGCCATAGAACTGGAGCTACCGTTGCCCCGGGCATAGCTGCCGTTGAACGTTTGCGAGTTGGGCCGATAGTTTAGGGCCTGACCATTGTTGGTTGGTATCTGGTAGCCGACGGAAGGGTTGCGATAGTCGCCATAGCTTGTTGTGGTATGCCCGTTACCTATGTAGTTGGGCGAAAATTCAGTGTTAACTGGAAGACCGTTTGGTAAATTGCTTGGCACGTATGGCTGCACTGGCGTGACAGAACCTGTCCAGGGTCCAGGAGTGGCTGGATATGGACCGTAGGTCGAGTAACCTTGAGCAAATGCCGCAGGTACAGCTCCAAGAGCCGACCCAAGGGCGAGAATTATTGCCAAAGTATTTTGAATGTTTTTGCGATTCATGGCCTTTCCTATCATAAGGCTGATAGTACGGCGATTTAGGCCTGTTGCAAATGGTGTAATTCCCATGCTGGTTAGCCTCTTGCCGCTTTGTCAAAGTTTTCGGCCGTTATTGCTATCTCGTCGTTAATAACTTGACCGATATCGGTCAAGTTATTAACGGCAAAAAGAGGATGCGGTCATTTTTCATTCAAAACTTTGACCGATATCGGTCAAGTTTTAGTTTGAAATGGCTAAGCAATTTGAAAATTGGCTATACGTTAAATCTGAAGTGAACGACGTCGCCGTCGGCCATGACATAGTCTTTGCCTTCGAGACGCATCAGACCTTTTTCTTTCGCTGCTTTTTCTGTGCCGCAGGTGACATAGTCTTTGTAGCCAATTACTTCGGCCTTGATGAAACCGCGTTCGAAGTCGCTGTGGATAATTCCGGCACATTGAGGGGCGGTGAAACCGGTTTCGAAAGGCCAGGCGCGAACTTCTTTTTCTCCGGCTGTAAAGTAGGTCTTTAGGCCAAGCAGGGCGAAGGCTGCCCGAATCATGGTATTGACGCCAGAGTCTTGTACACCAAGGCTTTCCAGATAACTGTCTCTTTCGTCTTTGTCTAAGGCCGATAGCTCTGCTTCAATTTGGGCCGAAATTAAGACCACAGGACGCTTTTCTTCTTCTGCTTTCTTTTTCAAGATCTGCAGATATTTATTGGCATCAGGGTCGGCTAGTTGGTCTTCTTTGACATTGGCTGCGTAGAGCAGGGGTTTGGTGGAGAGTAGTTGAAGTTGAGGCAAAATTGCCTTTTCTTCGTCAGTTAAGACCGATAAGTCAACGGCTTCGACATTGTCGATAAACGGGGAGATTTTTTCAAAAATGCTCATTTCGAGCTGCGAGCGCTTGTCGATATTGTTCTTTTGCTTCTTCAATCTTTCCATTCTTTTGGCGATTGAGGCCTGGTCGGCCATGGCAAGCTCAATGTGAATTGTCTCGACATCTCGCAGTGGGTCCACCGACCCGTCTACGTGTGTGATGTTCTCATCGTCAAAACACCTTACGACGTGGACGATTGCATCAACTTCGCGGATGTGAGAAAGAAACTGGTTGCCCAGTCCTTCGCCTTTGCTTGCGCCACGTACGAGACCGGCAATGTCAACAAACTCAAAAACGCCCGGCAGTACTTGCTGGGGCTTGACTAACTCTTTCAACTTGTCGAGGCGCTCATCTGGCACCTTGACTATGCCAGTGTTTGGCTCAATTGTGCAGAATGGGTAGTTGGCACTTTCGGCCTGGTAAGAAGCAGTTAGTGCGTTGAAAAGAGTAGATTTGCCCACGTTTGGCAAACCAACGATACCGGCCTTGAGCATTTTAGTCTCCAATGACAAGAAGGGCTGCCAGTTCTTGCTGCAGCCAATTGGCTCATTATATTAGGACTGCCTTTGGAGTTTATGAGATGCTTGCAATTAGTGCTCTTGATTGCACCCCGAGGGGCGATGAATTGAAGAACTTGTCAACCCCAGCTTGCGATGCAAGGTACCTGAAAGAATCGCCATTTATTGTAAAAAACAGCAACTTTCTATTCTCGTAGAGGGTGCACATAGTAGTTAGCAGAAGCGAAAGAACATTGAATACTTTCGATAATAATCTCGGCTCTGACCAACAGAAGAATATTCATCCCAATAGCCAAACAGGCGTTGACGTGGGAGCTGAAAAAGCTTTTGAAAAGAGTACGGAAAAGGTAGACCAAATGAGAATATTGCTGGCAGAAGATGATGATTTTCTGGCGGGAGGAATAGCTCTTGCTCTCCGCAATAACCGGTTTTCAGTTGATCATGTTCGCTCCGGAACAGATACAGACCATGCGCTGAAATACACCGACTACGATCTCGTAATTCTTGATCTTGGATTGCCCAAAATGGACGGGATGGAAGTATTAGGGAATCTGCGCAGTCGGGGACAGTCTTTGCCTGTTTTGGTACTTACTGCCAGAGATCGGCTTGAAGATAGGGTTTCGGGGCTCGATTCCGGTGCCAACGACTATTTGACTAAACCCTTCGAGTTGCCTGAGCTAATGGCGCGCGTCAGAGCTTTGATTCGTAACGATCGCTGGGGTAATACTACCGAATTTGTATATGGTCCAATCAAGTTCAATACATCCTCGCGTCGGGTACTGGTAAACGATAGCCCGATTGACCTATCAGCGCGAGAGCTAGCGGTTTTAGAGCTCTTATTGCAGCGAGCAGGACGAGTAGTCAACAAAAATCAGATTGCAGATCACCTGACCAGCTGGGATACTGACCTTACTCATAATGCTATCGAAATTATTGTGCACCGCTTGCGCAAGAAACTAGAGTGTGATGGCTTCAGTATCCGTACCATGCGGGGCCTTGGTTATCTGATTGAAAAAACCGGTTAATACATCTATTCGCGGCCAGCTTCTGGCCTGGCTGCTTCTCCCGCTAAGCGCTCTCTGGCTTTGTTCAACAGCATTTGCGTACTATACTTCGGTGGCTTTTGCCAACGATACTTATGACCGCGAGTTGCTAAATTCTGCTGATTCAGTGGCAGTGCGCACAACCCACAAAGGTGGGCAGTACTCCATTGACTTGCCTCCCTACGTGCGGGCCATCCTACGGCACGACAATACTGATATTTTCTTCTATCAAATTCTGTCTCCTGAGCGTGAGCGCATTTCGGGTGACGAGAATATGCCGCCTTTGCCTAAGCAGCTGAAACTGGCTATGCCTGTCTTCAGCGATGGTGTTATTGAAGGCACTAAGGTTAGAGTGGCATCTATTCTGGTGCCAGTGCCTGAGGCGGAAAGCCAAGGTGAGACATTTATCGTTCAAGTTGCTGAAACACTGAAGGCTCGCAAACGCTTTGCTCAAGAGCTTCTTGTTAGTATGGTGGTACCAGAAGTTTTCTTCATTTTACTTGGTGCTATTGCCATTTGGTCTGGGATTGGTCGCGGTCTTGAGCCTCTTAAGGATGTTCAGGAAGCTCTTTTGCGCCGCTCCCAGCATGACCTTCATCCTCTTTCAACCGAGACGGCACCACAGGAGGTGCAGCCTCTAGTTCATTCTATTAATGAATTGCTAGGACGGCTGCGCAGTGACATAGAGGCTCAAAATCGCTTCGTCGCTAACGCGGCCCATCAATTGCGCACGCCCCTGGCTGGTCTTAAAACTTATATTGGGCTGTTGCAGGGCTTTGCTAAGGCGCCTGAAGTGGAGCAAGCGGTTACTCAGCTTGATCATGGTGTCAATCGCATGACACACCTTGTTAATCGTCTACTAGCTCTTGCTAAAGCTGAGCCCAATGCCGCAGCAATTGTGCCTAAACAATCTTTTGACTTGAACCAAGTGGCGGCGGCCTCGGCCTCAGACCTGGTCAATGTGGCAATTGAAAAAGATATTGATCTGGCCTTTGAAGGTGCAGACGGGCCAGCATTGATTGAAGGCGATCCAGCTTCTGTCAGTGAGTTGGTGATGAACTTAGTTGATAATGCTTTGCGCTATACCGGCCATGGTGGTCACGTAACTGTCCGTGTGCACGCCAATGAGTCAGTAGTGCTGGCCGTTGAAGACGATGGACCCGGAATACCTGAGGAGGAGCGTGAGCGCGTCTTCGAGCGCTTCTATCGCGTTCTTGGTACAGGAGAGCAGGGCAGCGGCTTGGGCTTGCCCATTGTGCGTGAAATCGCTCGCTCGCATCGAGCCGCTGTAGCCATTGAAACCCCGCCGAGCGGTGTTGGTACTTTATTGACGGTGACCTTTAACCGCCTGGTCTAACTATCTCACCCACGACTAGTCTCGTTATTGGCGGGCACTATCTTGGTGAAACTCCGTTTCGCCTAGTCTTAAGACCAGCGCTTTTTGAGATTTCGCTCCACCAGATGTGGTGGCCTGACAGCATCATAGTCAATTAAAACAAGGCCCTTCTTGCCGCCACCGAGGTCGATGTATCCAAGTTGGCTCTCATCTCTATCCCAGAATGAATAACGCCGGTCCCGGTCTAGCTTCTGGGCGAAAAGATCCATTGAAGCTTTGCTAACGGGAGTGGTGACTCGCTCTTGGATATAAAAGTTTGCTGGTCCGTAAGGGCCATCGGTTAATTTTGGTGTGCCAATAATTCTGGCATCGAAGCGATGCTCCACGCCTTGAGCGTCTCTAAAGGTGCGTGTGCCCCAGGTTGGGTTCCAGGTTTGGTTTGTTACTTTCAGTATCTGGCTATTGCTTAGCTCGATTACTACGCTATCGGCACCACCATCAATTACGCGTTTGGCTGGAATTTTGAAATCCCGTAGAACATCAGCGTATAGACCAAGATCGTGGGTGTCTTTGTGGCGCAACATGCTGCGAGTATTAGGATCGAGCAAGAGGCTGCTTACGGACTTCTCGCCCAGGGCAACAGGCTGAAGCATGCCTGAAGGCGATGCCGACCGATCCAAATTAGTAGAAAACTTCAGTCTATCTCCGATTTGTGTGAGCCAGAGCGTTTCTTGCGCGGAAGACAGTATGTGCTTGCCTCTTAAGAAGTCGGGCAGGCAGGAGGGGTTACAGGTGGCAATCAAGTCTGCTTTGCTCGCTAAGCGCTCGTTGATTTTGGCTACCGCTTCTCCAGCCCGTTGACCAGCAGCTAGATTGGTAGCTAGATTCGCAGCTAGATTCGCAGATAGATCGGTAGCTTTACCAGTGCGGCTATCGCTCTCTTGTCCGCTTCCAATACCCGTCCCTTTACCAGTGATTAGCCTACCATCATGGTGTTGAACCAAGAGTGTCTGCTCAGGGCCGAGTTCGCCGCCGGCTTTGACTTCTCGCACCCGTGTCATGGCGACAGCTTGTTTTGAGGCGGCCATCATTTC
>JAUPUU010000366.1 GCA_030917395.1 Cyanobacteriota bacterium erpe_2018_sw_21hr_WHONDRS-SW48-000092_B_bin.40 | reverse complement strand
TCGGTTTTTGCCATCATTATCAGTTTTGTGCAAGCACCATGGATGGGCGCAGCTACAATCGTTTTGTTTGTAGTCGAACAATGGTGTGAAAGCAACTTCATTGTGCCAACTCTATTGGGCATACAAGTTGAGCTACATCCGCTGATAGTGATGCTCGCGGTTATCATAGGTGGCAGTCTCTTAGGTATCAGCGGAGCACTAATAGCAGTACCAGTAGCAACCGTAACCTTATTCTTGGCCGAAGAGTTTTATCAGAAAAAACTTGCTAATTCAGAATCAGAGAAGCCTGGCGCTGACAAGCTCACCTAACTTTTGATTGCCGATAAGATCGCTCACCGTAGCATCGGCCTGACCCAGAGCCAAGGCTAAGTCAGCCAATATTTCCAGAACTATCAAAGGCCCATGATATACAAGAGCGGTATAGAGTTGCACGGCGGAAGCACCAGCGGCCAAAGCGGCAACAACATCAGCAGCGCAAGCAATGCCACCACAGGCAATGATTTGCTGCTCTGTATCTTTGAGCCCATGCAACTTTCTTACTTGCGCTAACATACGAGCCTTAAGCGGATAGCCACTCAGACCACCCCTGCCAATTTTCTCCAGGTTTTGCTGTGAGCTATTGAGACTTTCGCGGCTCACTGTGGTATTGCCGCAAACGAAGCCAGCAATAGGAATTTTAAGTTCCCGAACCGAAGCTAAAAGCATAGCTATAAATTCATCGGTGCTATCGGGAGAAAGTTTTAGAAACAAGGGGAAAGCTTGATGGTTGGTTGCATTTATTGCCTTGAGAATTTCTCTAAACTCAGAAATTTCAGAAAGCGCACCATCATGGGTATTGGGGCAACTGGTATTAATAGTGACATAAGCCAAGTTGCTGTCTTGAAAGCACTTAAACGTAGCAAGCAGATCGGCAACAGCCAAATCACCGTGCAAGTTAGGCAAATTACTCTTAGCAATATTAAGAGCGACGGGCCCCAGTGACTGGCTGCGGCCCGTTGAAGCTAAACGCCAGGCAATACTTTCAGCACCGTCACCGTTTAAACCCATGCGATTGATAATGGCCTGGTCTTCCGGCAAACGGAATAAGCGCGGCTTGTCGTTACCCGATGATGGCTTGGCTGTGACCGAACCAATTTCAACATAGCCAAAACCAAACTGAGGCCACAGCGAAACAAATTTCGCATTTTTGTCTAAACCAGCCGCCAGACCAACGGGGTTAGCAAGAGCAGCTCCAGCTAAAGTTGTTGCCAATCTTGGCAAGGCCGCTTGCACTTGAGGGCTAAAGATTATCTCTTTGCCAATGCCCAGCAGTGGAGCCGAGACCGGCAATAGATTGGCCACCAAGTCATGGGCTTCCTCTGGATCGAGGAGAAAGAGGCAAGGTCGGATAGCATTGCGATAGAGCCAGGTTGCCAGCATTAATTAGCCATGTAAGATTAATTGTTCAAGACTTACACAAGTATGCCACGATCATTTCCTAAATTCAGGTCCTAAAATCAGGTCATAAGATCAGGTCATAAAATCAAGGCCTGAGCAAAACAGCTGACAGGATCGAAATGCCCCCCACGGACAAAGACGATAACGTCAAAAAGCCTGACCTAAAGACTTTTAGCTTTGCCCCGCCCGAGGGAGGCCTGAACACGCCCTCGAACAGCAAGAACGAAGCGGCAAATCAACGCGAAATGCCAATTGACGCTCTCAATGAAAATCTCGTTGGCAAAGTTGTAGCGGGCCACTTTCAAATATTATCCAAGATAGGCGAAGGCGGTATGAGCGTAGTCTACAAGGCACGCCACATGCTGATGAATAAGCAAGTTGCCTTAAAGATGCTCCATCCCCACATGATTGGTCGTGAACAATCACGGGATCGTTTTCGCCAGGAAGCGCAAGCGGTTAGCCAAATTGACCACCCCAATGTGGTGCGAATCTTTGACTTTGGCATTAGCGAAGATAATCGACCATACATTGTCATGGATTATCTTGATGGCGTTTCACTAGGAGACCTGATCAAAGCTTCGGGGCCACTAGAGCTAGAGCGAGCTATCAAGCTATTTATCCAAATTTGCGACGCCCTCTCTTACGCCCACAACAAAGGTGTAATCCATCGAGATCTAAAACCAAGCAACATCATCATTTTAGAATCTGAGCGCAAGAAAAGCCAAACCATTAGCTACGTTCGCGGCAGTGATGATGAAAATGAAGATTTATCCGAGCGACAAACAGAACAAGCCAAAATAGTCGACTTTGGCATTGCCAAGCTCATGCCCCACGAAGGCACGGACGCTGCCGCCTTGACCCAGACCGGAGACGTCTTTGGCAGCCCTCTCTACATGAGTCCTGAGCAGTGCAAAGGCGAAAAGCTCGATGGTCGCTCAGACATATACTCGATGGGTTGCCTGATGTACGAGACCTTAACCGGGAAGCCCCCGATTAACGGCGCCAACATGCTTGAAATTCTTTACCGCCATATGAACGAAATGCCCATCAGCATGAAATTGGCATGTCCTGAAAACAAAGTACCACAGGCTCTCGAGGCCATAATTTTCAAAGCCCTTGCCAAAGATCCAAACGATCGTCAAGCTAGCATGCGCTTGCTCAAAAGCGAACTAGAAGATTTTTCCTCCAGCCAAGGTGGAGCACTTAGCTTCATCAGCTCGGGCTGGAATCTCTACCGCCTCAAGCGCAAAAGACTAACTCTGAGAGACAAAGTGGCAGCAGCCATTAGCTTATTCGCCCTTGGCTTGGTAGTTCTTTGCTCCTCCAGTCTCATTTTTCTCTACGCTTACGGCCAAGACCAGGGCAAAGAAAGTCAACCTCTAGACTGGTACATACAGTTTGCTGACAAGAAAGAAACACCTACTATTTTCGACACTAGCGCGCTTGGTACAGACAATCTTCTCGATAAAGCCAGAGCGAGAGTTCGTCAAATTCAGCATAAGCAGAAAGGCTCACCGATATCGGCCAGAGACGAATTAGACGATCCAAACTCAGACTTGCAGCAAATGCTCAATGCCGCAGATTCGGCTTACAGGGCCTGTCGCTTCCGTGATGCAGCCGAAATCTACCAGTACTGCCAAGAAATCAGTGCTTACGAAAATGGCCTGGATGCCATAACCACCCAAGAAATAGCCTTGTCACTTTTCCGCAGCTATTACTATGCTGGCGACTACTCCCAGGCCATTCGTCAGGCTGTTCCTACTCTCAAAGCCTTCAAAAACGAAATTGATGCCAATACCTCCAAGCGCATGAAAGCGGCTCTTTTGAGCGCTTTGGGCGATTGTTATTACCGCACCGGCAACTATGACATGGCCAGAAGCTCACTCTACGACGCGGTAGAGCTATGGCGCGAACTAGGTCCTAGTAGTAGAACCAACCGAGATAAGACAGTAGAAGAGCTAAGAGCCCTGAGCCTAAGCCGCTTCGGCGATGTCTTTGTACAGCTAAAGATGAATGAAGCTGCAGTGAAATATTATGACCAGGGAGAAGAGGCCTGGAAAAGTTCAACTGATGAGCGTCAACGCCTCTACAATCTAGGCTTAATTAGCTATAAAAAGTCACTAGCCGAGTTCGCCATGCACGACTACAGCATGGCCAGTCGCGATTTCGAAAACGCCGTCAAAGAGCTCAAGAAGAGACCAAGTGACAAGCTATTCCATCAATCAGTAGTGACTATGTACCAACAAACAGCTATATTGCAAAAACAATCAGACCGGCTTTTCGCCTCCATCGGATCGTCGCTACAAGCTGGTATCAGCAAATACTTTCACGAATACAAATAGCACCAACAAGATCAGCTAAGAGTCAGCTAGATATGACTTGCTTCCATATCGCTGGAAAGTAAATCCATTTCAGACTGTGATGGTTTGAGCCCTTTGGGCAAAGCAAACTCGCTATCGGGAATAGGCCTGGCCTTAGCAAAATGTACTTCAGTTAGAGTAACACTCTGAGTTGAACGGCTTTCTCGACCTTTGATATAACCCGAGCGCACCATTTTAAATGGCAGACCATAGCTATAAACGGAATAGAGAACTGATTCGAGTACAGTATTTATTTCTGGCTCAAAGTGAATCTCAGAACTGACAATTA
>JAUPUU010000365.1 GCA_030917395.1 Cyanobacteriota bacterium erpe_2018_sw_21hr_WHONDRS-SW48-000092_B_bin.40 | reverse complement strand
GGATTGCTTATGCCCAGTGGCCCGATAAAGAAAGTTGGCAGAGTGGTCATGTCATTATTGAAGAAGAGTCTAAGCAAATGCACGTGGAAAAATATTTGGATGAGATACCACGGGTGATTCTTAAAATGACTGTGGTTGATGATTTGTTAGCCGCTCTTCCTGATTCATTTGGGCTCTTGTAGAGTCAATGAAGAAGCCCGCTCGCTGGGAAGTGGCACTTATGATTGTCGCCTTCGTGGTGATGATGGCGGCCTTGGGTTGGCGGCGCAGTCAGGCTGAGCGCGATGAGCTGCACCACCGCGAAGCAATGGAGCGAATTGAGGACGCACGCCTTGGGGTGGCCGCTGCTATTCCTGTGGCAAAGTGGTTGAATGCTCATCTCGACAGCCATAATCTTGCGGTTTTAGACTTCATATCTGGTGATGCAACGGTCCAGAAAAATTCTGCTCTTCTTTTAGAGCAAAACTGGCAACCACTTGATGCGGCGCGGCTTGTTGAGGCTCTTGCTTGCAGCGATTCTGTGGAAGTTAGAGAGCGGCTAATTGCTCTTCTCTCCAGACAAACCGGGCAGAAATTTGCTGATAACTTGAACGATTGGGAAAGTTGGATTAAGCAGCAAAAAATTGTTCCTAGTAAAGCTGATGCTGCTAGCTATCTTGCTTTTAAGGCTTTGTTGTATCATCGCCTCGACCCCCGCTTGGTTCATCATTTTGCCATAGGCAAGCTCAGTAGTGCGGTTCCCCATGAAATTTACTGGGCTGGTTCTAAGTATTTTTCTGCTCCCTTGCGCCATCCGCAGTTACTTAGTGCTGCTCAAGCTTCTTACCTCGCACCTAACGACACAGTCTTTGGCATCGTTGATAAAGACGGTGCCGCCATTGCATTGCCTCTTCGCATTGTCTTCTGGCACAATGTTGTAGAAACAGAGTTAGGTGGTCTGGTTCTTACTGCGGCCTATGACGAAGAGAAGAAAGGGATGACGGCCTATGAAGGTGTCGGCAGTGGTGAGAATCGCCGCTTCTTTAACAGCGCTTTTCTCTACGGCGGCGAGCATTTAATTGCAGATGAGCAGACCCGTTCGCTCTGGTCTGCCCGCAGCGGAAAACCGATTGTTTATGATCAGACTCTTCAAGGTGCTCAGTTGAAAGCATTGCCAGTGGTGGCAACTACTTGGGCCGCCTGGGTGAAAGAGCATCCGGCAACTAAAGTTTTACCTGTTGAAACTGGCTTTGACCGAGATTATCGGTCGAGGTAAATTGGAGGCCTATACTTTATAGGCTGCAAAAGTTCGGCACACATAAGGACTGTATGAAACATTTGTTGGTAAAAATTGCAACTTGCAATGTCATCGTGACCTTGCTTACGATCAACCAAAGTTTGTATGCACAACAGCAAAATTGTGTTCCGCAGCCGTTTATGGACCTCTATCATGACTTCACGGGAGTGCATGACGGCAGCTCGCAAACCATTGCCCAGCATTTGGCTGATGCCCTGGAAAAGAAAGAACAGATGGGTGCCGCTGGCCCGCTTGTTCTTGTTATAGAATCGGGAATTTATGTTTACGACCATAAGACTAGAAAACTGATTGCCAGCACTAGCCTGCGTTCTGACGACGCCAAAAGCGGCTTCTATGAACTGACAGCGATTTCGCATGTGGGCCCGGCAATTGCTTACCTGGCTAATTTGAAGGAGCTTGGTGACCCATACTGGCGCAATGGTTTGGAGAAGCTCCTCGGTGATATCGAGGCTGTTGCCCAGGTCAGTGCGCCAGCGTCTGAGCATGAGCACTGGATTGATCAGTCGAGTTCACAGGCGCTTAAATTGCACAAAACCGCAGTGGTCAATATGGTCGACTATGCTTGCTCTTCAGCCTCTAACTACATTCACTCGGTGCTGGCATCTGATGGCAAGGCGTTTACCGCCGCTGCAGTCAGCCGTGACTTTTTCAATGCCAAGTCAAAGAATTACCCCATTCCCTTTAAAAATGTCATGGTCGGAACCTTCGCCATGGTTGCTCTCAGTGATGCATGCACCGCCTATAGTGCCCTGTCTAATAAGGGCATCGACTGGTCGTCGGCAAAAGTTCTCATTCAGTTTCATGCTGGCAGTAACTATGGTGGCGGTATAACAAAAGAGAGCAATCATCTCTATCAGCTGCTTCGTCTAATGTCTAAAGGCCAGCTGCCAGCCGACCGCATTTTCTTTACTCCTTATGCTCAGATTCGCCCGGCGCTGGGCAAGTCAGAGCTACCTGTTGAAGACTATGATTACTACACCAGAGCGGTCTGGTATCACCAGTATGCCCGCCCCCGGGTGGCTGTCAGTGGTAGCTTCAGTGCTGTGCGCGATATTGTGGTGCCTGGCCGGCCGCTCTTGCCTGGGGATGGTGGCTATTCTAAAGCCTCTGCCATAGACGATTTTATGATGCGTATGAAATATTCTCTGGGAAACAATACTGAATTACTTTCAAATACAATTGGCTTCTGGATGTCACATGAGCTTAGTAGCAAAGGCTGGGATGCCAGTGCTGTTGCCATTCCTGGTGTCACAGCGGGATTCCCTCGTGGTCTTAGTGGCTATCCTCTTTCTGCTCATAGTCCTTCTGCTCATGCTCCTGGTGCTGCTTCAACTCGATAGCTGCTGGGGCAACTTCATGGGGGAACTCCCTCCCCGCAGCCAAAATGCACTATTGCAAAGGCTTTCGGGGAGTATGATAATGCGTTAACGAAATTTGCCGATTCTTGCTCATCTGCCACCAGTGCAGATCTCAATGAGCAGCTTTGTGCTGTCTTATTCAATTTGATTCGCATCTTTTGCTGCGGCAGTATTTTGCTGCCGTTCTTTCTTTTCTTTGCCGAGGTATTTGCCATGAACACCATAGAACAACCCGTGCCGGATCTTGCTGCGGCTGGCGCTCCAGCCGAGGCGCCGTCTTCTGAATCGATCGTTAGTGAGCCTGCGATCAATGGTTTTGATGGTGGCACTCGGCCGATTTATAGAGAACCCTCACTCTACCTGTCCATTGCGATAGTTCTGATTGCGACATCTGTTTGTCTGAGCAAAACCCCAACGGTTTTCTGGTCGTCACTTGGTGCAATGACGATTGTGGCTGTGATGTTTCACATCATGGCAGAACGATTTCTTTTTAGTGCTAAGAAGGAGCATCAATCATTTGCCGCTCCATTTGAAGGTGTGTTTGTATTAACTCTTGGCGCTATTCTGCCCGGCTTAAGTCTTTTAGCCTACGGGTTTTATTCGGTCTCAACCTCGATGTCGACAATGCTATGGCAGAACTTCGTTGAGGAGTTTGCCAAGCTTGTTCTGCTTCTTGTTGTCCCTTTTTTCAATTTTGTTGTTTGGTCTTCCGTTCGCAAGCGATACTTGGTTCGGCCACGCTTAATTGGTTTAATGAACGGCTTCGCTTTTGGTCTTTCGGCGTCGTGGTCGGCAATCTGGGTCAGTTCTGTAGTGTTGGCGTCCAGCAGCTCGTCCTGCAAATTTGGCTGGATGCTTCTGCTTTGCACCGCACCATTTCTCCTCTTTTCTGCGTTTTGTCTCAGTCTCGATCTCTGGCATAAAACAGAAGCAAATATACGGCGCATTACTTCGACTTTTTCGGTTTTGGGAATTCTATTGTCGCTGTTGTTTGTATTTGCACCAATGGCCCGTGCTTTTTTCGTGCAGTCTCTTGTTACTGGCGTCAGGCAGGCGCCTGAGGCTGAGCAAGGGGCGGCTGTATCAACTTTGCGCTCTGTCTCTACCGATGAGGATCTGCGCCCAGCCAAATATCCACTGAGTGGGTTTGCCTTGGCCGAACTATTGATTCCTAATCGAGGGTTTGAGAATGGCACCGAGGCCGATAGAGATCTGTACTTCAAAGTGACGGGTAAGTCATATTTTGCTGCTGACCGTAAAGGACATCAGAGTCTTGAGGAAGAGCAGGCCCTTGCTAATCCTTTGATTGGTGGCAGAATAGCCGGACTCTCGTTGGCTAAGTCTCAGATTTCGGGAAACATTGATGCTGCTACTTTATCTAGCTCTGTTGATTGGACGCTCACTTTCCACAACTCATCGACCTCTGCGCAGGAAGCCCGCTGTGAGATAGCTATACCGAAAGAAGCGGCGGTTTCGCGGGTGACACTGTGGGTTGATGGGGTGCCGCGTGAAGGCGCATTTGCTTCTACGTCAAAAGTTCAGGGAGCGTATCGCGCTGTAGTTAACCAGCAGAGAGACCCCTTGCTTGTGACAATGTCTGCGCCGGATCGTGTTCTTATTCAGTGCTTTCCTGTTCCAGCAAGTGGCGGAGAATTGAAAATCAGAATCGGTTTTAAGT
>JAUPUU010000364.1 GCA_030917395.1 Cyanobacteriota bacterium erpe_2018_sw_21hr_WHONDRS-SW48-000092_B_bin.40 | reverse complement strand
TTGCACCGACAACTGCATTCTGTTGCATCTGCTCAGGAGTGGCCTTACGACCTAACGATTGCAGAATACCAGCGAAAGAGCGCTGCGGCATAGCACTTGCTGCTTCAGCTGCCAAGACATCGGTCTTAATCAATTCGGCGTAGCCAGCGCTCATAGTCAGATTAGCTCGCTCGTCCATAGTGGTAGCGCGATTTGCCAATATATGCTGAACAGAACTATCTTTTCCAAAAACGATACGAGAAGGCCCATCAACAACTCTCACTACCGCACCTTCTTGTGCACGAATACGAGCAGCCATAGAAGTTAATGGCACATGTCTGTATCCGAGCTGGACCGAACCGGAAAGTGACTCAGCGGCATTTGGCATAGTTTCGATGGCGCCGCTGGAGAGATTTAGTGTGCTTCTCTCGCTAGCGGCTCGAGCTAGTGGAGCAATTTCTCTTTCCGCAGCTGCAATGGCTCTTCCTCTTGAAACAACAATCGCACCTACTGCCAGTCCGGCTCCTACTGCAGTTTCAGTTGGGTGGTTTTTGACAAAATTCCAGCCCTCTGCGGCCAAACTGGTATTGTCTGCAGGAGGTACTACTTTATCGTTAGCAGAGTTATTGCTATCTAGGATTGGCATTCTATGTTCCTCGCGACTTCGTGTGGGGTAGTGGTTCAGTTTCCTTCGTTGCAAAGAGTTTGCAACAGACCACGTAAGAAAGAGGTAAGCGCATAGAGTCGAATTTGTTTGCCAATCAAATTGGCAATTGCATAGCAAATGTTGTGCCCTGGGGCCCAGTTGAGCTTACGTAGAGCACCCCGCCGTGGGCCGCAACAACATATTGGGCGCTGGCTAAACCCAGACCGAAACCCTTACTTTTCTCGGCACTTTCACCTTGATAGAAAGGTTCAAAAAGCCGCTCCAGTTGGGAGCCCGCCAAGCCCGGCCCCTGGTCTTTTACAGCGATGGCCAGCATACCGCTGCCGCTATGGTGCTGTGCCGCTGCGCGTATGCGCACAGCCGAGGCAGACGGAGAAAACTTGATAGCATTACCGACAAGATTAATAAGAGCCTGCAAAAGCTTTTTCCTATCACCACTAATTGTCTCATTGACACTGTCATCGCCATAATCACAGAGCAAACTTACACCGCGCCCTTCAGCCATTCCCGATAGAACATCACAGACCTCATCTATCAACCCTGAGGCGCAAAAATTCGTCCTCTCTAAGGTCAACGCTGTCGGCTCAAGATTCTGCATTGAATCAAGACAATCCAAATCTTCAATTAAAAGAAGCACCAGGCGCAAGCTCTGCTGGGCACGAAGAAGACGAGTGCGATTCAGGTCAGAAATAGTATGAGAATCCAAAGTCTGCTCTACAAAATGGCGGGCCTGAGCCACTGGCGCCACAAGTTGACTGCGTAACACGTCAATAAATGCTCGTCGATATTCACTGTTTTCACTAATTCGCTGCATAGCCAAATCTACGGCGCGCTCAAGCACCGAGAGTTCGTCATTGCTAAAAATACCGTGAGACTGACGAGCAGCAACCACACCATCGGCCCCAGAAATGGCTATCAGTCTCGACTCTAGCTCGCGGTAACGCTTTGAGAAATAGAGCCTAAAAGATACAACCAAGAGTACGAGGAAAAGAAGATCAAGCAATGCCAAAATACCGAGGATATGAAAAGAGCCGTTATATTGGTGAAGAGCCTTCAGTTGTGCAGCCAGAAGCTTCTGCTCATCCTCAACAGCCCTACGGACGCTCGAACCTAGACTTTTAACTTGGGCATTGAGCTGCTCAGCTCTGCCAAAAAATTCTATTAGGTCTTCACCACTGTATGCAGTCATCAACTGAGCTTGAGCCGCATTAACACGCAAGACTTCATCAATCAGGTTTCTTACTCCCTTGATTCCGCCAAGCTCAACTCGATTGCTATTGATGAACTTTTCACTACTGGCCAAAGCAGCCAGAGCTTGTTTCTTTTTTGCATCGCTGCCGATCAAGCTAGCAGCAAAAGTACTGCCAGCAACGCGCATACTGAGCAGTTCCACCTCATTTAAGAGCAATGTAGAATGCATCTTAGACTGGGCATCACGCAAAAGAGTTCCAGCTTCGCGCACCTGTTGTTGCACACCAAATAAGACAATAGAAAGAAGCACACTAGGAAGGGCAAGCAAGCACATAAAGCTGGCCAGCCAGGGCCGTGTTCGAACGCCAGCCAATAGACTGGCCTCAGTCTCAACAAAGCGCTGGCTGCTCTGGGCGCCAATAGAAGAACCAGAAGGGGTGGGGCCGCCCGAGTAACGATGTTCCAAAATCAGTCGACCACAATTGTCCGCAGCCGCAGGTTCATAGCGCAATTTGGCATCAAGATTTGCGACATGATACAAGGCTGGATGCAATTTAATTGTTCGAGCAGTCAACGCAGCCGACGCTCCGCTAGCGATATCATCTTCAAGATCAAGCAGGCTTTGCCCACTCTCTAAAGCAGTCTCAATTTTGAAAATAATGCGCCAACTCTGCTTTTGACTTTCGCTGGCAATGACAATTTGCGAGCCCTTAGGCAGACTGGCCAACAAGAACCCAGTAATTAAAGTGAGGGCAGCTGTCAGCTCGGCAGAATCTACCTCTATGACCTGAGAACCAATTTGAAACTCTAAATCAATACCTAATCGGCCAGCAGACATTTGCAAATCACCAAGTTCGGTATCACAAAAATCCTCAAGCAGAATTTCTTCAATTTCACTCTCTCCCTGAGCAGACTGTGTTTTCTCAATTTGCAATAGGTCATCGATAAAAGGCAAAACCTGTTCAATTTCAGCTACAGCCAAGCCTATGCTTGGCTGGCCAGGCTCATCACTGGCGGCCAGCTCCAAACTTATTGCCGCAGCGGCTAGCGGTGAGCGCATATCATGCGCCAACATACAGAGCAAGAAAGTTCGCGCTTCGCTAGACTCACGCAGTTTACCTGCCACCATCTCAAGAATGCAGTTGAGACTACTAAATTCATCATTGCTGGCAAATGGCTCTAGCTTGGGATTGGTATCGGCCAAGCGTAAAGCATTAGTAGCAAGTTTCTGCAATCTTTTGCGAATGCCAAAATAGAAAGTGCGCAAGAAGAAAATTGATCCAGCCAGTGCGGCTGCAAATCCGCAGATAGAAAGGGCAATCTGCAGAGTTAGGGAGTTATCTGCGGCTCGACTTGCTTTCTCCTGCTCGCCCCGCTGAAACTCTAATGTTTCCAGCGAATCTTCGACAACCTCTAAGAGCAACTTGAAAAAAATTGGAGTGCTTCTGAATATATCGCGAAACTGAGGCGACTCCAGCACTCCACCTTGACCCTGGCCACCTTGCACCAGACGCTCAATACGAGAGAACGCGGCTTCCACACGATCAATTAATTTGAAACGCGGTGCAGCAGTGCCAGATGCTCCTGCTTCATTGGGAATAGATGCGCGCAGCTGTGCACATTCGTCGTGCAAGCGACGTTTCTCACCTTGTCCCATGTCAAGCCATTGCATTTTACTCTGTAAACCGTGACCGACTGTAACGCCACAATAATTAGAGATATGCACACATAGATCACTTACCTGAATAACATAGCGAAGGTAGTCGGCCTCTTGTGATGCCAGCTCTAAGGCCCGGGAGCGCTGCCAACCAAGGAATATCAGACAGCAGAGCGCTGACAAGCAGGTTGCCAGCACCACGGCAATGCCCATATCAACGAAGCGAAACTGACTACTTCGAAACTTCACTCAACCTCTTACGAGATAAACTTCATACCGGTAAGGATGCGTTGGTTATAATAATTGGTTATCGTGCCATTAGAGCAGGAACATACTTAAATGACTAAGATTCTTCTTGTCGACGACGATCAAAATCTTGTAGCTTCACTAAAAGATTTGCTCATAGCTGAAAATTACGAGATAGAAACCGCCTATTTAGGCAAAGATGCTCTGCAGCTTTTGCAAAACTTCGCTTTTGACCTGGTCATATTAGACTGGGGTCTGCCAGATTTGAGCGGCATAGACATGCTCAAAGAATTTAGAAGGTCAGGTGGTGCCACACCGATTATCTTCTTGACCGGCCAATCTGAAATTAGCGACAAGATGGAAGGTCTCGGCTCTGGCGCCGATGACTATGTCACAAAACCTTTTCACAGCCGCGAACTGGTGGCTAGAGTCAGAGCGATTTTGCGCCGCCCCGGAGCCTACCTGCCAGTAACCAAATCAGCCGGCAATGTGGTTATGGCTGAAGGTAGCAAAACGGTAACTGTTGACGGCAAGACTGTAAATTTGGGACGGCGCGAACATTCAGTGCTGGAATATCTTCTCAGCCATCCAAATCGCACCTTCAGTGCCAAAGAATTGATCAAAGCAATCTGGCCCAGTGACGCTGAAGCCAGCGAAGATGCAGTGCG
>JAUPUU010000363.1 GCA_030917395.1 Cyanobacteriota bacterium erpe_2018_sw_21hr_WHONDRS-SW48-000092_B_bin.40 | reverse complement strand
TGTCCCAGGTGTTGATTTCTTTGATGGTCGAAGGTATCTTCGCCGAAAGAATAACGGCCTGGCGAGCCAGCCATGGCGGTGCATCAGGAAATTTAGAAGCAACCATGTAATACTTCGCAGCAGACACTTCATCGTGGGCATACAGGTACATATTGATTCCAGCAATGTACGGCAGATACCAATTATTAGGATTAGCTCTGATACCGCGCTGAATTATCTCGTTGGCACGTAGTGGTCTCTTCTGCGCAGAGCCAATAGTAAAAGCGCAGTACCAGTATGGTTGAGTAAAATGCGGATCTAGACTCGAAACAAGCTCTAGGTATTTATCGGCCAGTACCGATTGATCGTGCGAGCGCGCAACACTATCACCGATATAGCTCACAAACGCCAACCAATAAAAATCAGCTAATAGCTGATCATAGCCAAGTGCCACCAAGCGCACAGCTTGAGCCGATGGAATAAAGGCAACTTCCCCACCGCCATGTAGCCGCTTCAAAGAAGAAGCTACACCAGCGTGAAGCCAGACAGTAAGCGGCACAAGGCAAACTAAAAACATATAGAGAAGAGTGTTGTGCTTTCTAGCAGTCACGCCTTTCTCACCAGATGTTGCTTAATACCAAAGTTGTTTTTGGAAGTGTGCCATCAATAGCCTTACCATCACCGGTGGTGCCAAGCAAAGCGTAACTTCTGTGATTATCCAGAGGTATATAGACTACCTGACCTGGAGCTGCGCCTGTACTTTCTGGAGGTAGTGAACGCACCGCAGTTGGTGTGGACATATAGCCAACCATCACAGGAAACTCCGGCTTCTTGCTGTAGGGGTTCAATGGCCCCTGCGAAGCAGGTGTCTTCCCATCAGCTTCGCCGCCTGGATAGTAGCTCTTGAGAGCATCATCAATTTCAGCTGGGTAGGTGTTGTTGTGATCGGCAGCATAAGTCTCAAGTGCTACTTGAGTGATATGCATTGAAGTGCGCGTAATCTGCTCGTTAGCTTTCTCTTCAGCACTAGTTACTCTAGGCACAAACATGCCTATCAACATTGCCGAGAAGAACAGCACGAGGCCTACTTCTACAGGCGTCCAAACGTGCTTTTGTTTTACAACTTGGGCAGAATTGCTTGTCACGATTTCCTATCGATTGTAGCGAGTTCTGAATTTTAGCGGGCGGGTGCTAGCTGCTTATTGGTTTGAAAGAACTAGTGTAGTACCAGCTGAAGTTCCGCTCAAGGCATTGCCGGGGTTTTTACCAGCACCTTGAATCGCATACGAGGTGTTGTTGCCAGAAGCGCCAATCACATTGTAATAGACAGTTCCTTGGCTTCCCAATGAACCAGGAGCAGCAGCTCTTGTAGCTTGAACGTCAGTAACGCTGCCAGTGGCGAGCGCTTGCGGTGCGTTCATGAATGGGTTTACTGGGTAGTTGCCACCAGATGGGTTACCTTGGTTGCTGTTACCACCTGGGAAGTAAGACTTGTAGCCATTGTCACTTGCGGTTGCGGGATAGTTTCCGCCTGCGTCTGTCGCGAACATTTCGGCTGCCACCTGAGCGGTGTGCATATTCCCCTTAACGCTGGCTTCTCTGGCCTTATCCTGCGCGCCGATGAAGTTCGGTAGCGCGATGGCGGCGAGAATACCGATAATAATTACGACTACAAGCAGCTCAATCAGGGTGAATCCGCGCTCTGATCGCATTTTTCTCAGAGTTTTTAGATGCCGCTGCATTGGTCGTCTTTTTACAGCTAATTTTGTCACTGACATAATTCCATCACCCTCAAAAGAAAAAGCCGCCCGCAATAATAAGTGTCTCAACTTCTGCAAAAAATTGCTGTTCCAGACGAAGTTATCAGACAGAAATGAACCTATCGCCTTATATGGTCGTAGATAGAAGGCAACCTGCAAAAGATCACACTACTACCTATTGAGCGTTTTGCCCAAACTCGGGCCAGTTCTAACGCTTTTCGCCCCAGCCCCTGGCGGATTATCCGCTCGGCCCTGTCCTTTTATTTAAATCACTCCAAATTGAAAGCCGCCGAGGTTATTACCCCAGCGGCTTAACAAAAGTTCATCAACATTGCTGCCGACATTCTCCAATGAGACACCGTCCGGTATCAGGGCTCTAATTAGTTTTCTAATTAGGCCTGACCCTTTCGACTGATCTCTTTATACGGTAACGAGTTCGCGTTCTACCACTTTAGTTTCTACTTTGTGGCGATCGTGAGCAGCTCTGCGTGGACGTCTGAGATGGTCCATGAAGCGCTTGTGAGCGAGAGTGTCGATTTGGGTCTGTGAGGTCTTATCAGGAACTGACAATACAAACTCTGAATTGCCTTCTTCTACTTTAGGCTCTTGATTGTGCTTGCCTACAAGATAGAGGTAGCCGCCGCGTGTTGAATAAACGTAATGAATCATGCCGCCTGCCTTTCTAGAATTCTCTTAGATGCCTGGAGAGATATAACCAACGTACTTAGAACTGTGCTTTGAACTGAATGAGAACTTTGCCATGTTCTCCCTCGATTCGAGTGTAAGTGCATTTCACTCAAATGTACATCATGAAATACTAAGTGCGCTCGGATGTTTCAAAGAGAAAACATAACATTCTCTGAACAATTCGCCTTAGCGGCGTGTAATACCGCTATGTGAATTGGCTTGAGGAGCCGTTTCCGGAATAGTTAAGGCGTTCTCTTGTTCAATTATCTTGGCAGCCAGGTCATTGCCGACGACCACGGTGACTGAGCTTTCGATATTGCCAACAGACGCATTGACTATATCGCCTATACTCCCCAAATCAGTTCGAACTAAACTGGCATCTTCTGGATTGGCTTTCTGAGCGATGATTCGCGTACGTTTAATTCCTTCTGCAAACTCTAAGTTGGCTTGTTGCACTGATACGTTTCGGTAGCCGCGCACACCTAAAAGTTTTGCCACTTTGCGACCCATACCTTCGGTGGAGCTTGAGTTTTCGACCGATATGCGTATCTCGTCTTTTGATGATTCTACGAAGTTGGCACCATTCAGTTTTGCCACCATTTTGCGTATATCAGACGGAGCAACTACCCAGTTGCCGTTGGGCGAAAACGTGCCAGGCATCATTGTTAAGAGCTGGTTAGACTTTGGAACGCCTCGAACAAAGTTGGCCATTCCCATCATGTCTTGAATGCTCATATCAGTACTTATGTATTGTTGCGCTATGTCAAGAAGCTTAGGCAAATGTGACCAACTGTCGGGTCTGAGGGCCTTGTCGAGTACTGCGCGCAAGAAGATTGATTGACGTTGCACGCGGCCGATGTCGCCGAGAGCGTCGTGACGGAAGCGCACAAAGCCCATGGCTTGATTGCCTGTAAGGGTGTGCATGCCAGGCTCCAGGTCGATTTTGAGCTTGGCGGTCCAGTCCATGTATTGCATCTTCTTGGGAACTTCGACCGTAATTCCCCCCAGTTCATTGACCAGATCTACCAGGCCGTGAACGTTGAGAACTACATAATGATCGATCTTGGTGTCGTCCAGAAAGCCACTGACAGTCTCTATTGCCAGGTTCTGTCCACCAATGGCATTGGCAGCGTTGATCTTTTGTATGCCATTGCCGGGGATGCGCACTTCGGTGTCGCGCGGAATTGAAATTACTCTAAGGGAGTTGGAAACCGGGTCGAGACGGGCCACGAGGATGGTGTCTGAGCGGCCGGTGAAAGCGTCTTTATCTATCTTTTGTTTACGACGGCCCATATCGGTGTAAACCACGTCTACGCCCAAAAAGAGCACTGTGGTGGGCTCCCGCAGGGTGGCGATGCGAAGCTGTGGTGGAATTAACTGTGGCCGGGTTACAAGCGTGGCAAAATAGCCCGCGCCAACCCCAACTACGGCGCAGAGAATAAAAATAAGGAGCCAGTAGCTTGGTTTCAATGTAACCTGAGGATGCCTGCAAACTTGGTTATTATACGTGCTGTTATTAGTGATGATATTACTGACGTCTTTTCTGACGTTTTAAATCCCCGATGGAAACCCTAATTCGATGAGTAGCCCAGCAAAAGTGCTCGCTATTAATTTTGGCGGTATTGGAGACGAGGTTCTTTTCCTTCCAACCTTGGAGAGAATAAAAGAATTGGCGCCTGACTGCGAACTTACGCTCTTGGTTGAGCCGAGGTCAAAGTCGGTGATGGAAGTCACCAACCTGATCGACAAGATTATTACTTTTGATATCAAAAAGAAGCCGCTCACTCCTTTTGACCTTATAGCGCTCACCATGCTGCTTCGCAAAGGCGGCTATGACATGGTGATTTCGTCTGGGTCTTCGCCCATGGTGGCAATGTTACTTTTTCTATCGGGCATAAAATTGCGCGTTGGTTACGATGCGGGCTCACCGGTAAAGTCGCTTTTAACCCACCCAGTAAAGCTTTTGCGTGATCAGTATGCCGCTGACATGTACCATGATCTAACTAAAGGTATGGCCAACTATCTGCGGCGCAAGGCTAACCCCAATGCTTCTATAAGAGATATTGACGACACTTATCAAGTACCAAAGATTACGCTCAAGGCCGATTCGCTGGCGGCCATGAAAGCCTTCTTAGAGGAAGGTCTGAAGGCGACAGAAGGAGCTACGCAAAACGCTGTCACCACTGACGATACTAAGCAAAATGATACTAAGCCGACGGTTGCTAGTCAGATTGATACCAGACCAGTGAAGACTGTTTTGATTCACCCAGGCACATCGCAAATGGCAGTGAGCAAGGGCATTATCAAGCACTGGTCTTCGGAGAATTGGCTGGCATTTATCAGACTATTGCAGAATCAAAAAGATCAGCCTTTCCAAACCCGCGTGATTTTGTGCGGTGGGCCTGACGATAAAGAAGTTGTGGCTGGCTTGGAGAAGTTGCTGAAGGCCGATGAAGGCAAGGGCTCGGGCAACAATGGCTCGGGTGCAAGCGGGGATGGCTCAGGCGGCTCGTCAGCTGGCGCCGCTCCATATATAAGTGCTGTGGGCAAAACCAAAGGCTTAGCTGATCTGGCGGCTCTGACGAGCATCTGTGATGTTCTCGTGTGCGTTGACTCGGCCCCCATGCACATTGGCGTGGGCCTCAATAAAAATCTCGTGGCCCTGTTTGGACCCACCGATCCCAAATTGCTTATTCCAAATCAAAAGAACTTCAAAGTCTTGGCCGATAGGCCAGAATCTAATTCTTCGCCGCCTCGATCGCTGCAAGACGGGCTTGGCGTTCGGCTTCATCCTGAAACCGTTTACCAGTCTTTGTTGGATCTGCTCCGGGCAGAGTCAAGCCAATAAAGCTATCGGGGAACTGCTCATTGATGATGCGGTCAATTTCGTGGCCGCCGGGGCCGATTATGGCAAAGAGGGCGTCGACCACTTCGGGGTCAAACTGAGTGCCGCACATCTTTCTGATTTCGATCATGGCCTTTTCGTGGCCAATCGACTTTCTGTAGGGGCGGT
The DNA here is from genome assembly GCA_030917395.1 of Cyanobacteriota bacterium erpe_2018_sw_21hr_WHONDRS-SW48-000092_B_bin.40. Taxonomy (GTDB): domain Bacteria; phylum Cyanobacteriota; class Vampirovibrionia; order Obscuribacterales; family Obscuribacteraceae. The sequence continues at coordinate 3,487 of JAUPUU010000363.1, read as the reverse complement.
CTGTGGTCATGGCGTCGTAGGCGTCTGAGACCAAAATGATTCGGGCGCCCACCGGAATGGCGGCTCCGGCCAGGCCATCGGGGTAGCCTTCGCCGTTGTAGTACTCGTGGTGGTGTTTGACGTACTCGCGGGCGCGCACTAGGCCGCGCAAATCGCCGATGATTTCGGCAGATTTGACCGGGTGCTTGCACATGATTTCTTTTTCTTCGGCGCTGAGCTTGTCGGGCTTCCACAAAATAGACTCGGGAACGCCGATTTTGCCGATATCGTGGAGGATGCCTCCTAGTTCGACGTCACGCAGCTCTTCATCGGTCAGGCCCATTTGGCGGCCAATCAATACGGCGATGCGGCTCACCCGCAGGGAGTGGCCAGCGGTGTAGTCGCATTTAGCGTCGAGGGCATCGGCTAATGCGCGGATGGTTCCAACTGAGACTGACTCTAGTTCGGCGATGGCCACTTTGAGCTCGCCCAGCAGACGGTCGTTGCTTTCTTTCAGCTCAAAGGCCTCAAGAGCGCGGCGCACAGTCAGTTTTAGCTCGTCGGCGTCCCAGGGTTTGGCAATATATTTATAGACTGACCCGGCGTTGATGGCGTCTACGAGGGCCTGCACATCGGTGTAGCCGGTCAAAAGAATTTTAATGGTATCGGGGCAGACGCCAAGAGAGGCTTCAAGAAGCTGAACGCCAGTCATGTTTGGCATGCGTTGGTCGGTGATAATCAGGCTGATGTACTCGTTTTTCAGTACTTCTAGGCCTTCCGCGCCGCTCTGGGCCTCAATTATGTCGTGCTCTTCTGAGAGTACGCGCCTCAACAAGCGGAGATTCGGAACCTCATCATCCACTACTAATATTTTGTGGCGGCGCATTGCATTCCTCTTAGAACACTTTCGGGTTAAACGCTGCGTGGGGTGCAGATTCACTTTTCGGCTTGCGCCAGGCAGTTCACCTAGTCCGGTTCACTCAGGCTTTCAGCCAATTGCTTGGTTATAGCCTGGAGCGGCAAGCGCACATAGAACGTTGTGCCTTGGCCCATAACACTATCAAACCAGATTTGACCACCATGTCGCTCTATTATTGAGTGACATATAGACAAACCTAACCCCGTCCCCTGACCAACAGCCTTGGTAGTGAAGAAGGGATCAAAGATTTTACTCCGAACCTCCTCTTTAATACCACCCCCGCAGTCAGTTATTACGACCAATACAGAGCCATCATTCTGATCGGATAGCTCAGTTCTAATTTTCAGGGCAGGGGTGGGCGTCCCCGCAGGCAGGGCCTCGGCGGCTGTATTCATGGCCTGGGCGGCGTTGCTGAGCAGGTTCATCCAGACCTGGTTAAGTTGGCCCGGATAGCACAAAACCGGCGGAATCTGCGCGTAGTCTGCCTCTACAGGAATTTTGTCGCGCCCATAATATTGCGAGAGAATTTTCATAGTCGACTCAAGGCCTTCTTGAATCGAGGCTTCTTTCAGTTCGGCTTCATCAAGTCGGCTGAAGCTCTTGAGGTCGCGGATGATATGGCGGATGCGCTCGGCCCCTTCGTTCAAGTCAGCAATGATATTGTCGAGGTCGCTGACCAGAAAGTCGTATTTGAGCTTGTTCTTGAGGTCGTCGACTGGTTTGCGCTGTTCTGCTGGCAACTCATCGATGGCCGAAATTACTTTTTTAAGCTCTTCGACATACTGCTTCAGGTATGGCAGGTTGCCGTGCACAAAGTTAATGGGATTATTGAGCTCGTGAGCGATACCGGCCACCAGGCGGCCAAGCGATGCCATTTTCTCTTGGTGAATGAGCTGCGACTGGATGGTCTTCAGCTCGATGTTTTTGCTGTCTAAATTGAGGTTCTTGGTGACTAAGTCTTTGTTCTTGCGCGATAGCTGCGAAACCAGATTGGCGTGCTCAACGGCCACGGCCACTTGCCCGGCCACAACTTTGGTCAGCACGACATCAGATTCGGTGAAAGTGCGGGTTGGCGATTTGTCGGCCAGCATGAAGACTCCGCGGCTTTCATCACCGTACATCATTGGTTGAATAACCAGAGTCTTGAAGCCAAGGGCCTTAATCTCAGCGGCAATCGGAGCAAAAAATGGCTCCTCAGCCGGATCATGAAAGAGGAAAGTTTTGACCTTGGCGCCGCCGCTATCGCGCTCGTAGTTGCCTTTATAGTCGAGGATGAATTGGGCAATGTCAGCACTTAGCACGGGGCCGCTGTTGTGCTCGCGGGTTTCTTCAACTACTACTGGGGCATAGACCGACCAAGAACCAGAGGCTGTGGGGCTAGAATTTGTTTTAGGCTGGGCTGCTCCAATTTTCACCTGGGCAGGACAAATCAGTGCCACCAGATCGGTTTGCACAGCCTGGGCCAATTGCACCACTGCTGTTTCAAAAATTTTGTCTAACTCTAAAGTAGAGCGCACACCTTTATTGATTGAGTTGATCAGGCGCTCACGCTTGGCCCGTTCGTCTGAATCAGAGATGAGGCGTTCGTTAGCATCGAGCTGTTCTAGTAAACGCTCGGCCCCTTGCCTGGCCACGCGGCTCATGTAGTCGCAGAAGCGGGCCCAGAGCATAGAGACCGAGGCGAAGAAAAAGGCACGAGCTAAGATGCGGCGCCAGAGTTTGTCTGAATATGCTGCCGCCAGGCCGCGATCTGTATCGCGGTTAAAGACATAAGGAAGCAGCTCGGCGTTTTCAGAAACCAATAAGCCAATATACGAAACCGTGACCAGCAGTGCCGAGAAGTAAATTCCTTTTTTGCCAAAGGTATAGCTCGATAGCAAAATCGGCAACATATAAAGGACGTACAAGTCTGATTCGATGCCGCGGGTGAAATGCACCAGGCCGGTGAGGCTGATGACATCAAGAGTGATCAATATCATATTGAAGGCGCGCAGGCGGGCCGATGAATAGCGCAGGCGGCGCACAATGAAGGCGAGGCCAATGAAAGAATAAACACTGACACCACCGACGATGGCAGCAGTAGAACGAAATTCGAATTCGTCACCGGCAAAAGTACCGATACCGACGCAGAGAATCAAACTGACCAGAGCAAAGGCAATACGAAAGCGCAGCAGTTGCTCGCTCTTTAGATAGAGTTCGTTGGTCGACTCTCTAGTTTTGGCTTTTGAGCCGACACGCCGGGTCATGCTCATGGTCATAGGGGCACCGGGTTCTCACAGTTTCAGAACAACTATATTACTAGGAAATCCGGGCTTCTAAAGGAAACGAACCTTACTGCACTTAGCTATTTTAGCTAAAGATACTCACAGACTCAAACAGTCTCGGCTTCGATGCGGCCCTGTTTAAGGCGTAGAAAGTATTTTAAGCTCCTTTTCAATTGTGCTCAATCGTTTAAAAACCGTTCTAGGAGTTTTCGGAAGGGCTATGAAGCCATACTGAATGTAGAACCCCATTGGATCTCGCGCCCCGGCAGCAAGGTCATCGACGCTTGGTTCTTCGACATCAACAATCATGACAGCTGAGGCTACT